>NZ_JBIUVK010000026.1:0-51914 GCF_044742865.1 Pseudomonas sp. NPDC087814
CGCTTCCGATCTCTCGTTAGCGGGAGGCGAATTCTACAGCGTTACACGCTGCTGTCAACACCTCTTTTTCTCCGCTTTCGACCGAGAAGATCGAACCGTTAATAGGGCCAAACAACACTGCCTTACTAACTCCTTCTGGACTTCGATGATCTGAAGCATCTCGCTGTCGAAACCTACATAACTCTTTGTTTACCAAGGAGTTTTCCGTTTCGACTGCGCCGGAAGTGGGGCGAATTATAGACTTCCAGAATCTGCCGTCAACCCTTAATTCAGCTTTTCTATCAAATAGGTATTTCTGGCTAAAAACCGACCAACTTCCCTCTATATAGAGAGCCTCAACAACCCTCTATATAGAAGAGAAGCTTCAGATGACCCCGGCCTCCCTCAAAGCCGACACATTCGCTGGCGTCAAACCCAGCACTTGCTGCAGCACCTGATGGGTATGCTCACCCAACAGCGGAGGTGCGCTGCGGTATTCAACAGGCGTCTTGGACAGGCGCATAGGACTTGCCACCTGGGGCACAGTACCAGCCAACGCATGAGGCAACTGCATCGCCAACCCGCGCGCTTTCACCTGAGGATCGGCAAACACCTGCGCCAGGTCATTGATCGGGCCGCAAGGCACACCTACTCGCTCCAGCTGAGCTACCCATTCAGCCGTGCTCTTGAACACGGTAGCCTGACGGATCAACGGAATCAGCACCGCCCTGTTGGCCACTCGCAGCTTATTAGTTGCAAACCTAGGATCATCCGCCCACTGGGGCTGCCCAGCCACTTCGGCAAATTTGCGGAACTGCCCATCATTACCCACAGTAAGAATGAAGTCGCCATCCGCCGTAGGAAAATCCTGATAGGGAACGATATTCGGATGAGCGTTACCCAGGCGCTTTGGAGAGACGCCCGTCGTCAGGTAGTTCATCGCCTGATTAGCCAGACAAGCCACCTGCACATCCAGCAACGCCATATCGATATGCTGGCCGCCACCATCATGATCCCGGTGAGCCATGGCCGCCAGGATCGCAACTGTCGAGTAAAGCCCCGTAAGAATATCCGTCAGCGCCACGCCAACCTTAACCGGTCCGGCGCCGTCTTCACCCTCCGGGCGGCCAGTCAGGCTCATCAGCCCGCCAAGCCCCTGGATCATGAAGTCGTAGCCCGCCCGCGTCGCATAGGGCCCGGTCTGACCAAACCCGGTAATCGAGCAGTAGATCAACTCCGGATTGATCTCCTTGAGCGACTCATAGTCCAACCCATAGGCCGCCAAGCCGCCTACCTTGAAGTTCTCGATCAGAATGTCGGACTTCGCCGCCAGGTCACGCACCAGCTTCTGGCCCTCCGGCCGCGTGAAGTCGATCGTCACCGATTCCTTGTTGCGATTGGCAGACAGGTAATACGCCGCCTCAGTGGTGTTTTCCCCATACGCATCCTTGAGGAAGGGTGGCCCCCAGGCACGAGTGTCGTCGCCATTCCCGGGCCGCTCGACCTTGATCACTTCAGCGCCAAGGTCTGCAAGTATCTGCCCGGCCCAAGGGCCCGCCAGCACTCGCGACAAATCCAGTACCCGCAGGTGCGAAAGCGCGCCCATGGTCGTTCTCCTATTAATAGAACGCCTGAATACCGGTTTGCGCTCGCCCCAGGATCAATGCATGCACGTCGTGAGTACCCTCATAGGTATTCACCACTTCAAGGTTGACCAGGTGGCGGGCAATGCCGAACTCATCCGAGATGCCGTTACCACCGAGCATGTCACGCGCCATCCGGGCAATGTCGAGCGACTTGCCACACGAGTTACGCTTCATGATCGAGGTGATTTCCACAGCCGCAGTGCCCTCATCCTTCATACGACCCAACCGCAGGCATCCTTGCAGCGCCAGGGTGATTTCAGTCTGCATGTCTGCGAGCTTCTTCTGGATCAGTTGAGTAGCCGCCAAAGGCCGCCCGAACTGCTGGCGATCAAGGGTGTACTGACGCGCGGTATGCCAACAGAACTCCGCGGCCCCCAAGGCACCCCACGAGATCCCGTAGCGTGCCGAGTTAAGGCAAGTGAACGGTCCTTTCAGGCCACGCACATCCGGGAAGATGTTCTCTTCAGGAACAAACACGTTATCCATGACGATTTCACCGGTGATCGAGGCGCGTAATCCGACCTTGCCATGGATCGCCGGAGCACTCAGGCCTTTCCAACCCTTTTCCAGCACGAAGCCGCGAATGTCGCCCGCATCGTCCTTGCCCCACACCACGAACACATCCGCAATCGGGCTGTTGGTAATCCACATCTTGCTGCCAGTGAGGCTGTAGCCGCCATCCACTTTGCGCGCGCGGGTAATCATCGCGCCCGGGTCGGAACCATGGTTAGGCTCGGTCAGGCCAAAGCAGCCAATCCATTCACCAGAGGCCAGCTTCGGCAGGTATTTCTGCTTTTGCGCTTCGGTACCGAATTCATTGATAGGCACCATCACCAGTGAGGACTGCACACTCATCATCGAACGGTAGCCAGAGTCCACACGCTCTACTTCACGAGCGATCAGGCCATAGCTGACGTAGTTCAATCCACTGCCACCGTACTGCTCTGGAATCATCGCCCCCAGCAGGCCAGTCTCACCCATTTCGCGGAAGATCGCAGGGTCAGTCTTTTCATGGCGGAAGGCTTCGAGAACACGGGGCGCCAGCTTGTCCTGGGCGAACTGTTGGGCACTGTCGCGCACCATGCGTTCTTCTTCGGTGAGCTGTGAATCCAGCAGCAGTGGATCGATCCAGTTGAAGCTTGCCTTACCGCCCATGAGTGAGTCCTCGCGAAGTAAATCAAAAGTCGTGCATGGAGCCTAGGCCGGGCAGGCGAGGAGGGCAAACGAGGATTTTGCATAGCCTTGTGCTAATTTCTCACTCCGTAACATTCAAAAGCGGCATAGATGCTCTTTACTTGTGAGGTCACGGTACATGCGCAGAAAAATTCCCAGCACCACGGCGCTGGTCAGTTTCGAGGCTGCAGCCCGCCACGAGAGCTTTACCAAGGCGGCACAGGAGCTTTCGATCACCCAGGGCGCAATCTGCCGACAAATCGCCAGTCTTGAGGAGTTTTTAAGTGTCGAGCTGTTTCGACGCTCGCGCCGGGGCGTGAAACTGACAGAAGCAGGGCTTTCCTACAGTCGCCGGGTGGCTACGCAACTTGACGCCGTGGAACGCGACACCCTTTCGATCATGGGACAGCAGGGCACCAACGTTATTGAACTGGCGGTGGTCCCGACGTTCGGCACCCAATGGCTGATCCCACGCCTCAAGGACTTTCAGCACCAGCATCCCGAAGTCACCGTCAACCTGACCAACCGCACACGGCCTTTCCTGTTCGCCGATACCGAATTCGACGCGGCAATCTACTTTGGCGATGCCGACTGGTCCGGTACCGAATCCCACAAACTGATGGGAGAAAACCCGCTCCCGGTATGCAGCCCGCGCTTGCTGGACGGTCGCACGCACTTCACTGCACACGAAATCGCCGAACTGCCCCTGCTGCAACAAACCACTCGACCCTATGCCTGGCGCCAGTGGTTCAACGCGCAACAGCTGGACATACCCCGCGACATGACAGGCCCGCGTTACGAGCTATTCTCCATGTTGTCCCAGGCAGCCATGCACGATATGGGCATTGCACTGATACCGCCGTTCCTTATTCAAAGGGAACTGAGCGATGGGCACTTGGTGATTGCCAGCCCTCAGGTACTGGCGAGCTCAAAGGCTTACTACCTGATGATTCCCGAGAGAAAGGTCGAATCAGCTTCTCTGCATGCGTTCAGAGACTGGCTGATTGATCAGTCGCATCGTTACAACCCCAATATCTAAAGGGTCTTCGTCAATTTATTAACTTTGTAGTCAACAAAATAAAATACCTACATATGTATATATATGTCGCAATTTAGAAGACCGCATCTTTTGACCCTGAAATGGCCTTTAAGCCATGTAGGTATTGGCCTGTAGCCATAAAATTGCAGCGATGCCCAAGCATTCACGTCGGCGATGGAGAAGCGCTGATATTTCGGTAAAAACTCTTTAATCTCCTGTATTTAAACGACTTTAATCTATCCATTGCGACAATCGGTCACGGGGTGACTTGTAGTTAATTTTTCGTCATCCCTCATAATCTCTTGAAGGCCGTAAAGTTCGCCTGCAAAATGCCGCGCCCCGCTGTATTTCAGCGGGATCGTGCTGATCGGCCGCCCAGATTCGCCTGTCGTGGCGCACTGGCCTTTTACAAAAATCAAAGCAAAAAGATCATGCAGGAGATTTGACGTGCACATTGGTGTTCCTCTCGAAACCCAGACCGGTGAAACGCGGGTGGCTGCCACCCCGGAAACCATCAAGAAGCTGATCGGCCAGGGCCACAAGGTCACTGTGCAAAGCGGGGCAGGCATCAATGCCAGTGTCGTCGACAGTGCCTATGAAGCGGCAGGCGCAACCATTGGCAACGCCAGTGATGCATTCGGCGCCGAGCTGATCCTCAAGGTAGTCGCCCCCAATGACAGCGAACTGACGCTGATCAAAAGCGGCGCAGTGCTGGTGGGCATGCTCAATCCGTTCAGCAACGAAACCATCACCCGACTGGCCGAGCATGGCATCACGGCCTTTGCCCTTGAGGCCGCGCCGCGCACCTCCCGCGCGCAGAGCCTGGATGTGCTTTCTTCCCAGGCAAACATTGCCGGCTACAAGGCTGTACTGCTCGCCGCCCATCACTACCCACGCTTCATGCCAATGCTGATGACCGCCGCCGGTACGGTGAAAGCCGCTCGCGTGCTGATTCTTGGAGCTGGTGTAGCAGGGCTGCAGGCGATCGCTACCGCGAAACGCCTGGGTGCGGTCATCGAAGCGTCCGACGTGCGTCCGGCGGTAAAGGAACAGATCGAATCCCTGGGCGCCAAGTTCGTCGACGTGCCATACGAAACTGATGAAGAACGTGAATGCGCGGTTGGCGTGGGCGGTTACGCGCGCCCAATGCCAACAAGCTGGATGCAGCGCCAGGCCCTGGCCGTGCATGAACGTGCCAAGCAAGCCGACATCGTCATCACCACCGCATTGATTCCGGGTCGCAAGGCACCGACCCTGCTCAGCGCCGAGACCGTCGCACAGATGAAGCCAGGCTCGGTGGTCATCGACCTCGCCGCAGCCCAGGGCGGCAACTGCCCGCTGACCGTGGCAGACCAGGTGGTCGTGGAAAACGGTGTGACCATCTGCGGCCCGACCAACCTGGCCGGCGCCGTCGGCGCCGATGCCTCGGCGCTGTACGCACGCAACCTGCTGGACTTCCTGAAGCTGGTCTTCACCAAGGAAGGGCAGTTTGAAATCAACCTCGAAGACGACATCGTCGCCGCGTGCCTGATGTGCCGCGACGGCCAAGTCATCCGCAAAAACGCCTAAGCAGGGATTCAGACGATGGAAGAGCTTATTTCCCCCGGTATCTACAACCTGATCATCTTCGTGCTGGCGATTTATGTCGGTTATCACGTGGTCTGGAACGTCACCCCGGCCCTGCACACCCCGCTGATGGCCGTGACCAATGCGATTTCGGCGATCGTGATCGTCGGCGCCATGCTGGCTGCCGCACTCACCGTGACACCGCTGGGCAAGACCATGGGCACCCTGGCCGTGGCGCTCGCAGCGGTCAACGTGTTCGGTGGCTTCCTGGTTACCCGCAGGATGCTTGAGATGTTCAAGAAGAAAGCCCCGAAAGCAAAAGAAGAGGCGCCATCGTCATGAGCATGAATCTGGTCACGACGCTCTACCTGATCGCGTCGATCTGCTTTATCCAGGCCCTTAAAGGCCTGTCACACCCGACGACGTCCCGGCGCGGCAACCTGTTCGGCATGCTCGGCATGGCGCTGGCAGTGCTCACCACCGTGGGCCTTATCTATAAGCTCGGCGCCGAGCTGGCCACTGCCGGCATTGGCTACGTCATCGTTGGCCTGCTGGTCGGCGGCACCGCCGGCTCGATCATGGCCAAGCGCGTGGAAATGACCAAGATGCCGGAGCTGGTGGCGTTCATGCACAGCATGATCGGCCTGGCTGCAGTGTTTATCGCCATCGCCGCAGTCGTGGAACCACAGTCGCTGGGTATCGTGAAACACCTGGGGGATTCGATCCCCGCCGGTAACCGCCTGGAGTTGTTCCTCGGTGCAGCCATCGGTGCAATTACGTTCTCCGGCTCGGTCATCGCCTTCGGCAAGCTGTCGGGTAAGTACAAGTTCCGCCTGTTTCAGGGCGCACCAGTACAGTTCGGCGGTCAGCACAAGCTGAACCTGGTGCTGGGGCTGTTGACGCTGGGCCTGGGCCTGGCCTTCATGTTCACCGGCAACCTCAGCGCCTTCGCATTGATGCTGGCCCTGGCGTTCGTGCTGGGCGTGCTGATCATTATCCCGATTGGCGGCGCCGACATGCCGGTGGTCGTCTCGATGCTCAACAGCTACTCCGGCTGGGCTGCGGCGGGGATCGGCTTCTCGCTGAACAACTCGATGCTGATCATCGCCGGTTCGCTGGTGGGTTCAAGCGGTGCGATCCTGTCGTACATCATGTGCAAGGCGATGAACCGCTCCTTCTTTAATGTACTGCTCGGCGGTTTCGGCAACACGGCAGACGCCGCCGGCCCGGCCGGCTCGAAAGAAGCGCGCCCGGTGAAATCCGGCTCGGCTGACGATGCAACCTTCCTGCTGACCAACGCCGACACCGTAATCATCGTACCGGGCTACGGCCTAGCGGTGGCACGGGCACAACATGCGCTGAAAGAGCTGACCGAGAAGCTGACCCACCGCGGCGTGACCGTGAAGTACGCGATCCACCCGGTTGCAGGCCGTATGCCTGGTCACATGAACGTATTGCTGGCCGAGGCAGAAGTGCCTTACGACCAGGTGTTCGAGATGGAAGACATCAACTCCGAGTTCGGCCAGGCCGACGTGGTGCTGGTGCTAGGCGCCAACGACGTGGTCAACCCGGCCGCCAAGAACGATCCCAAGTCTCCCATCGCGGGCATGCCGATCCTCGAAGCGTTCAAGGCCAAGACCATCATCGTCAACAAGCGCTCGATGGCCAGCGGCTATGCCGGCCTGGACAACGAACTGTTCTACCTGGACAAGACCATGATGGTCTTCGGCGACGCCAAGAAGGTCATCGAAGACATGGTCAAGGCCGTCGAATAAACACTGCGCCAGCGCAATACCCAAAACCCTGGCCTTTAGTAGGCTGGGGTTTTTTATTGCCGGTAAAAACCGACAAAAGGCTCTAAATCGCTGCCTGGCATTCGACCATGGTAGCGGGACGAAATTTTTTGAAATCACTAGACTGCGCATCTTGCTTCCGTAGCCCGAGATAACAATCCATGTACCGTGATCGTATCCGCTTGCCTTCGTTGTTGAACAAGGTCATGAGCGCGGCTGACGCTGCCGCACTGATCCAGGACGGCATGACCGTCGGCATGAGCGGCTTCACCCGCGCCGGTGAAGCCAAGGCCGTGCCCCACGCCTTGGCCGAACGCGCCAAGACATCACCGCTGAAAATTACCCTGATGACCGGCGCCAGCCTGGGCAACGACCTGGACAAGCAACTGACCGAGGCCGGTGTACTGTCGCGACGCATGCCATTCCAGGTGGATAGCACCCTGCGCAAGGCGATCAACGCCGGCGAGGTGATGTTTATCGACCAACATTTGTCGGAAACCGTCGAGCAGCTGCGCAACAATCAGCTCAAGCTACCGGACATCGCGGTGATCGAAGCCGTAGCGATCACCGAGCAAGGCCACATTGTGCCAACCACTTCCGTGGGCAACTCCGCCAGTTTCGCGATTTTCGCCAAGCAGGTGATCGTCGAGATCAACATGGCGCATAACCCGAACCTGGAAGGCCTGCACGACATCTATATCCCGAGCTATCGCCCGACCCGCACGCCAATTCCGCTGGTGGCCGTGGACGACCGTATCGGTAGCACCGCGATTCCGATTCCGCCGGAAAAGATCGTCGCGATCGTCATCACCAATCAGGCGGATTCGGCCTCCACCGTGACGCCGCCCGACAGCGACACCCAGTCGATCGCCAATCACCTGATCAACTTCCTTAAAGAAGAAGTCGACGCCGGACGCATGACCAACAAGCTCGGCCCGCTGCAGGCAGGCATCGGCAACATTGCCAATGCGGTGATGTGCGGTTTGATCGAGTCGCCCTTCGAAGACCTGACGATGTATTCGGAAGTCCTCCAGGATTCCACATTCGACCTGATCGACGCAGGCAAGCTGAGCTTTGCCTCAGGCAGTTCGATCACATTGTCGGAACGGCGCAACGCCGACGTGTTCGGCAACCTGGAGCGCTACAAAGACAAATTGGTGCTGCGGCCCCAGGAAATCTCCAATCACCCGGAAGTGGTGCGGCGCCTGGGCATCATCGGCATTAACACCGCGCTGGAGTTCGACATCTATGGCAACGTCAACTCCACCCACGTCTGCGGCACCCGGATGATGAACGGAATTGGCGGCTCGGGCGACTTCGCGCGCAACGCGCACCTGGCGATCTTTGTCAGCAAGTCGATTGCCAAGGCCGGCGCGATTTCCAGCGTGGTGCCAATGGTCAGCCATGTGGACCATACCGAGCATGACGTCGACATCCTCGTGACCGAGGTCGGCCTGGCGGACCTGCGGGGCCTGGCGCCGCGGGAGCGGGCTCGGGTCATCATCGACAACTGTGTGCACCCGGCGTACCGCGATGCCCTGAACACCTACTTCACCCAAGCCTGTGTGCTGGGCGGGCACACCCCGCATATCCTGCGAGAAGCACTGAGTTGGCACATCAACCTGGAAGAAACCGGGCATATGCTGAAGGCGTGATTGATACAGATTCGGGCTGATGCAAACACAGTTTCATCAGCCCGAGCTTCCGAGCCCAACTTTTATAAAAAACTGTACTGCTGTACCGGTCATTTCCTACCGAAATATCCTACCTCGAACTCCATAAACGCCTAAAACGCACCATAAAAGTGCCGACAGGTACAGTTGCTCCAATTTCGTACAGTACAGCCCCTATAAACAGTTAACTGGCCCCTCACAATACAGGTGAACTGTATCTAGAGAGTCTTGCGCGGGAGGAGGATCATTGGCACCAGTTAAACCACTACCTAATCCCGCCACAAGCGGAAGGATGTCATCATGGAACGTACACTCAGTTCCGATCTGTTCTTCGAAGAAAAAGCTGTAAACACCCAGGCTTCCCTGCCTCTGCGCGTTCTCGCCAACCTGATGTTGTGGCAGCGCCGCATCTCCAGCCGCCATCAACTGGCTCGTCTGGATTCGCGTCTGCTGGCTGACGCCGGTATCAGCGAAGCACAACGCTACGAAGAGCTGAGCAAGCCGTTCTGGCGCTAATTAGCGTCCGCTGGCCTTGACCCACCGGGTCCACCGCCAGCACTCCGAATTGTTAAAGCAGAACCCGCCCCGGGTAACCGGCGGCGGGTTTTGTTGTTTATGGGGTTTGGATTTTCAATGGCGAAAACAGTCGGCTTTCTACAGACCGATACAGTTTAAAAAACATAACAATTAAGCAGTACAATTTAACCCGCGTGTATCTGTACCGGTAGCAACCTCCAGCCCAAGATGGTGTTCCAGGACCTCATGAAAGGCGCGCGTCATGAATACCAAAAACCAGCAACACCCTCGGTTGATACAGCTACTCAAGCGCACCGCTGCAGCACTCGTCTGCTGGGGGCAACGGGCCCGCACACGCAGGCTGCTGGCTCAACTGGATCCGCGGGAATTGTCCGATGCGGGTATCAGTCACGGCGACCGGGCATCTGAGCTGGCCAAATCGTTCTGGCGCGAGTAATCACCGCAGGAAGCTATCCGAACAGATAAGCGGCGGCTAATATCCGGCTACCACGTGGCGAACCCTGTAGAACGGGCGTCTGATGCCCATGGTCTCGCTGCTCAAGCAGTAGCTTTGTGCCACCCTTTCGTTCATTTACAGGAGTCACCCCATGTCCCGTCTTCACCTGCTGAGCGCTGCAGCCCTGTTGGCCCTGGCTGCCAATGCCAACGCCTCCAGCCTGATCGTGACCACGGATTCGATCGTCGGCGCACTGAAAGCCACCTCAGACGCCACCTCCGATGCCACTTCCTCCCTGCGTGACAACAAGGTCGTACGTGCCGCCCGTGACGACGCCGCCAGCTTCGTTGCCAGCGAAGGCGCCATCCGTGGCGTAAAACTGGAAAGCGCCCTGGCCCAGATCCGCCAACAGGCTCCACAACTGAATACCGCGACTGACGCGCAGCTGGCCCAGGCGATCCTGGCCATCTGACCGCAGGTGGGATAAAGGGGGCGCCAGGCGCTCCCCGAACCCTCCGCGCTGGCTCTCGCCCGGGCATTGCGCTAGCCTTGGCGCTCGTTTTCAGTTGTCGAGTCCCATGGCTTTTTCATACCGCCTGTTGATCGCTCCCGTAGTGTTTTGCACCTGCTGGTCCACGCAAGCTCCGGCCTTTGACCTGTCCACCCAGAGCCTCGTTGTCAGTGCGTATGCCACCAGCAAAGTGACCTCCGCACCGTTCGACCATAAACTGATACTGGCCGCCCAGGATGACGCTGCCGCTTTCATTGCCACTGACGGCCAATGGCGGGGAGCCCGACTGGAATCAGCGCTGGATTATCTGCGCCATACCCAGCCAAAACTTAACGCCAGTGACCTTGAACTGGCGCAAGCAATTCTCGTCCAATAATCATCTTTGTATTTCGGAGTCATTCCATGCGTAGCCCGCTGATCGCCGCCGCTCTCGGCCTGCTGTTGTTGGCCGGTGTTGCCCAGGCACAAACCCTGAAGGCCACCAGTAACATCATCGTCCGAGCCTCGGCCCGTACCATCGATTTCACCTCGGACACCACCACGTCCATCCGCGACTCCAAAGTCGTACGCGAAGCCCACGACGATGCCGCCAGTTTCGTTGCCAGCAATGGCGAGATTCGTGGCGCTCAACTGGAAGCCGCCTTCGACACCCTGCGAACCCGCGTGCCGGAAGCCCGCGACGCCAGCGACCAGGTCCTCGCCGAAGCTATCCTCTCTCTGTGAGGCGCATTGCCGCCTGGCTACTGGCCGGCACCTTGCTGCTGGGCGCCAGCGCGGCTCAGGCCGCCCTGCAACTGCGGCTCAAGACCGATGGCTTGAGCCCGGCCCAGCAGCAGGCGAGCCAGGCATTGCTGGATGAAGCGATGCAGGCGTTGCCGCCGCGCTTCATCGAGCAACTGGACCGGACCATCGACGTCGGCTGGACCGACAAGATGCCCGAGAACGCCTACGGCCAGGCTTCGCTGGTGTCCGAACTGGACCTCAACAGCAACTTGCTGGAAAGCCTTACCGACGGCAGTGCCGCGACGCAAAAAACCAATCGCCCCCACGGCACCGTGCGCCGGGAAATGCTCGCCACCGTGCTGCATGAACTGACCCACATCTATGACCGTGCCCGCCTGTGGTCCAGCGCCGACCGCAAGCTGATCCAGCGTTGCAGCCGCCAGAACAACATCACCGGCCTGATCGGCCTGCCCGATCAATGCCGGGGCCAGAACGACCGCCGCTTTACCCTCAGCGATGACCCACGCCTGCTGGACCTCGCCGGGTGGCCGCAATACGTCGGCCGTCGCGGCGAACGTGAACAGAACAACCATCAGGTCGCCCGCAGCCCGGACATCTACGAAACCACCAGCCCGCTGGAATTCGTCGCCGTCAACATGGAGTACTTCCTCCTCGACCCGAGCTATGCCTGCCGCCGGCCTTCGCTGTACCGCTATTACAAGGAACACTTTGGCTGGGCGCCGCCCGCCAAGGACACCTGTGCCAAAACCTACGCCTTCCTCAACGCCGGCAACGACTTCGCCAAGACTCCACTGGGCCAGGTCGACCCCGAGCGGGTCTACGAAATCGACTACCTGCTGGCCGAAGCCAACCAGAACCTCGTGAGTCGCTGGGGCCACAGCATGCTGCGCCTGGTGATCTGCGCCCCGGGCCGGCCGCGAGGCCCGGACTGTCGCCTGGACCTGGACCAGCACCTGGTGTTGTCCTACCGCGCGTTTGTCGGTGACGTACAACTGTCGAGCTGGGACGGCCTGATCGGCAAATACCCGTCGCGGCTGTTCGTGCTGCCGCTGTCTCAGGTCATTGACGAGTACACCAAGACCGAGCTGCGCGGCCTGGCGTCGGTGCCGTTGAAGCTCACGCGCCAGGAGATCAACGATACCGTCGAACACGCCGCCGAAATGCACTGGAGCTACGACGGCAACTACTTCTTCATCTCCAACAACTGCGCAGTCGAGAGCCTGAAACTGTTACGCAGCGGCAGCGCCAACCCGCAGCTGACCGGCCTGGACAACATCACGCCCAATGGCCTGCTGGAAGTCCTCAAGGGCCGAGGCCTGGCCGATACCAGTGTGCTGGACGACAAAAAACGCGCGCTGCGCCTCGGCTATCACTTCGACTCCTTCCGCGAGCGCTACCAGGCGATGTTCGAGGTGTTAAAAAAGCGCCTGCCGATCAAACAGGCTGAAGTGGAGGATTGGTTGTCACTGAGTGCCGAAGAGCGCCGCCCATGGTTCGCCGAAGCCGACCTGCGCGCCAGCGCCGCCTTGTTGCTGCTGGAACAGGCGAGCTTCCGCAAGCAGCTCATGCTGGCCCAGGATGAAGTCAAGCAACGCTACCTTGGCGCCCGCGAGCTGAAGAACGGCGGCATGGAAAAGGCCAACGCGACGTTGCAGCAGATCCTCGCCAACAGTGGCTTCCTCAGTCGCCCGGCAGAGCTGCTGGGCACCAGCGGTTACGGCTTGCCACAACCAACAGAATCCAAACGCCTGGAATCAGAAAGCGCCGCGCGCCAGAAGCAGTTGCAGTCGCTGACCGGCGATCTGGACAAAGAGGTGAGGGCGCTGCTGGAACCGGCCCGCGCGGCGGAGATTGCCGCATGTGAAGCCAACCTCAAGCAGCTAGGCGAGCACTTGCGCGCACTGCACAAGGCCTCCGGCGGGTTCGAGCTGCCCTAGAGCGCTTCTCCGTCTTCTTCCGGTAGTTGCTCATCCAGGTGTAACCACGGCAATCGGCTCTCTACCCAGATGTGCCGATCTGCCGGGGCCAGCTCCGGGTGATCCAGGGTTGCGATGGTCACATCGATACTCTCGGCACTCAGCTGCGTTACCAGCGCCAAGTGCGCCCCACAGTTAGAACAGAAATACCGCACGCATGTCGGCAAAGATTCGTACTGCGCCGGCGTTCCCGCCACCCAGGCGAACGCGGAACGGGGCAGGGTGATCCAGGTCGTCACCAAGCCGCCGCTGAGCCGTCGGCAAATCGAACAGTGGCAGTGGGCAATATCCACCAACGCCCCGCTGAACTGATAACGCACCCGCCCGCAATGGCAGCCGCCTTGGTATTGCTCATGCATGCTCTGTCTCCCACATCCTTATTTCACACAGGACCAGTCGTCCATTCAACGTAGCCCGTTTCTCAAGCGAAAGCTGGCTGAAAGCTTCCGGGACTAGGATCGCCCACCACTACCGGCAACAGACCGGTTGTTAACAACAACAATGGTGATTCCCGATGTCCGCCCGTACCCGCCTGTTTGCCCCGACTCCACCCGTACGCCTCGTGCCTTTCGTTCTGCGCTGACCCAACCGGTTCGCCATTCCCTAGCCGCGCTACGCCTGGAGTATTCCTATGCTGACTTTCCTTGGCTTTGCCATGGTCATCACGTTCATGTTCCTGATCATGACCAAGCGCCTGTCTGCGCTGATCGCCCTGATCATCGTACCGATCCTGTTCGCGCTGTTCGGTGGCTTTGCCCCGCAGATCGGCCCGATGATGCTCGCGGGCATCACCAAGCTTGCGCCGACCGGCGTAATGCTGATGTTTGCCATCCTCTATTTCGCCTTGATGATCGACTCCGGCCTGTTCGACCCGGCCGTGCGCAAGATCCTCAAGCTGGTCAAGGGCGACCCGCTGAAGGTCTCGGTCGGCACCGCCGTACTGGCCCTGGTGGTATCACTGGACGGAGACGGTGCCACCACCTACATGATCTGCGTGGCCGCCATGCTGCCGCTGTACCAGCGCATCGGCATGAGCCCGCGGATCATGGCCGGCCTGATCATCCTCGCCGGTGGAGTGATGAACATGACCCCATGGGGTGGCCCGACCGCCCGCGCCGCCAGTGCATTGCACGTGGACCCGTCGGATATTTTCGTACCGATGATTCCAGCCATGGCCGCCGGCGTCGTCGCCATCCTGGTGATTGCCTATATGTACGGCAAGCGCGAACGGGCACGCCTGGGCGAGCTGCACCTGCAAGGCGATGAAATCGACCACAGCGAAATCAGCGTCTCGCAATACCCGGACGCCCGCCGTCCGAAACTGATCTGGTTCAACGGCGCACTGACCTTCGCCCTGATGTGCACCTTGATCGCCGGCCTGTTGCCACTGCCGGTACTGTTCATGGTGGCCTTCAGTATCGCGATGATCGTCAACTACCCATGCCTGCAGATGCAGAAAGACCGGATCGCCGCCCATGCCGGCAGCGTTCTGGCAGTCACCGGCCTGATCTTCGCCGCCGGTATCTTCACCGGCATCCTGTCCGGTACCGGCATGGTCGATGCCATGTCCAAGAGCCTGCTGGCCGTCATCCCTGACGCGCTGGGGCCCTATCTGGCCGTGATCACCGCGCTGGTGAGCATGCCGTTTACCTTCTTCATGTCCAACGATGCCTTCTACTACGGCGTTCTGCCGGTACTGGCCGAAGCCGCCAGCCACTACGGCATCACTGCCGTGGAAATGGCCCGCGCCTCAATCGTTGGCCAGCCTGTGCACTTGTTGAGCCCACTGGTTCCATCGACCTACTTGCTGGTAGCCCTGGCGGGTATCGAATTTGGCGATCACCAGCGCTTCACCCTCAAGTGGGCGGTGCTGGTGTGCCTGTGCATAATGGTCGCCGCTTTGCTGATGGGGATTTTTCCGCTGTTCAGCACTCTATAATCGTACAACTTACTGCGCCGGCTCTTAAGGCTGGCGCGGTCTAACACTCGCTCAAAGGAATACACATGGAATGGCTGACCAATCCGGAAATCTGGATTGCCTTCTTCACCCTGACGGCCCTCGAGATCGTCTTGGGCATCGATAACATCATCATGATTTCGATCCTGGTCAGCCGCATGCCCAAGCACATGCAGGCGCGCACCCGGATCTTCGGCCTGGCGCTGGCGATGGTCACGCGGATCCTGTTGCTGCTGTCGATCACTTGGGTCATGCGCCTCACCGACGATCTGTTCGTGGTGTTCGGCCAAGGCATTTCCGGCCGCGACCTGATCCTGTTCTTCGGTGGCCTGTTCCTGCTGTGGAAAAGCTCCCAGGAGATGTACCACGCCCTGGAAGGTGAAGACGAAACCCACGACGAGCCGAAGGGCGCCGGTGGCAAGTTCATCTACACCATCATCCAGATCGCGATCATCGACATCGTGTTCTCCCTGGACTCGGTGATTACCGCCGTCGGTATGGTTTCCCACGTACCGGTGATGGTGGCCGCGATCATCGTCGCCGTACTCGTGATGATGCTGGCCGCTGGCACCATCAGCGATTTCATCGACAAACACCCGTCGCTGAAGATGCTGGCGCTGTCGTTCCTGCTGGTGGTAGGTACTGTGCTGATCGCCGAAGCCTTCGACGTTCACGTGCCAAAAGGCTACGTTTACTTCGCCATGGCGTTCTCCCTGGCGGTTGAAGCGGTGAACATCAAGATGCGTACCGCCATCGCGAAAAAGAAGAAACAGCAGGACCCTGTGAAACTGCGCAAGGACATTCCGGGTCAATAACCTGGACCCGCTGCTGAAAAAGGGGCTTTAGAGCCCCTTTTTTTCATCTGCAAAAAGCTGATTTCATGACAGTTTTGTTTCAATCCCGACTTTAGCTATGCGATGCTGGCGCCGAGCCCATTCGCCAACTACAGCTTAAGTACAAGACGTAGAACGGCACGCGGCACTATTCACTTGCTCCGATTGGAGCACGACTCAACACAGGGGGCCCAGCATGCTGACCCTGCTCAATCTGCTTTCCGCGGTAACCCTGCTGATCTGGGGCACGCACATCGTCCGTACCGGCATCCTGCGGGTCTACGGCTCCAACTTGCGCCAGGTCATCGGGCAGAACATGTCCAAGCGCTGGCTGGCGTTTATCGCCGGCATCCTGGTGACGGCCATGGTGCAAAGCAGCAACGCCACGGCGATGCTGGTGACTTCGTTTGTCGGCCAGGGCCTGATGGGCCTGATGCCCGCCCTGGCGACCATGCTCGGTGCCGATGTCGGTACCGCGCTGATGGCCCGGGTGCTGACCTTTGACCTGTCGTGGCTGTCGCCGCTGTTGATTTTCCTCGGGGTGATTTTCTTCCTGTCGCGCAAACAGACACGCGCCGGGCAGATGGGCCGTGTCGGGATCGGCCTCGGGCTGATCATCCTTGCGCTGCAACTGATCGTCGAAGCCGCGGGCCCGATCACCCACGCGCAGGGCGTCAAGGTCCTGTTCGCCTCGCTGACCGGCGACATCTTGCTCGATGCCCTGGTCGGCGCACTGTTCGCGATGATTTCCTACTCCAGCCTGGCCGCCGTCCTGCTGACCGCGACCCTCGCCGGTGCCGGCGTGATCGGCCTGCACGTGGCCATCGGCCTGGTGATCGGCGCCAACATCGGCAGCGGCGTGCTGGCCTTCCTCAGCACCAGCATGCAGAACGCCGCCGGGCGCCAGGTGGCCCTGGGCAGCCTGCTGTACAAGCTGATCGGCTTGCTGCTGATCATCCCGGTACTCGACCCGCTGGTCGGCTGGATGGATAACCTGGACTACAGCGCCCAAGGCATGGTGATCACCTTCCACCTGCTCTATAACGTTACTCGCTGCCTGATCCTGCTGCCCACCATCGGCCCGATGTCCCGCTTGTGCGCCTGGTTGCTCCCGGAACGCGAAGAGGTCAACGGCCTGGCCAAGCCGCGCCACCTGGACCTGGCAGCACTCGCCACCCCAAGCCTGGCACTGGCCAACGCCGCCCGCGAAACCTTGCGTCTGGGCGACCTGATCGACAACATGCTGACCTCGATGCTGGAAGTGCTGCGCGGCAAGCAAACCGCCATCACCCAGGAAATGCGCAGCCTGAGCGACGATGTAGAGGCGCTCTACAGCGCGATCAAGCTCTACCTCGCGCAAATGCCCCGGGAAGACCTCAGCGAACAGGACAGCCGACGCTGGGCCGAGATCATCGAACTGTCGATCAACCTGAAACTGGCCGGCGACCTGATCGAACGCATGCTGCGCAAGGTCCAGCAGCAAAAGACCTCCCAGCGCCGCTCATTCTCCGAAGTCGGCCTGGAAGAACTCGCGGGCCTGCAAACCCAGCTGATCGCCAACCTGCGCCTGGGGCTCTCGGTGTTCCTCAGTGCCGACCCGGAAAGCGCCCGGCAACTGCTGCGGGAAAAGCGCCGCTTCCGCGCCCAGGAGCGTCGCCTGGCCCACGCCCACGTCAGCCGCTTGCAACGTAAAATCGTACAGAGCCTGGAGACCAGTTCCTTGCACCTGGAGCTGATTGCCGACATGAAGCGTCTCAACTCGCTGTTCTGCAGCAGCGCTTATGTGGTGCTGGAAACCACCGACACCGGTGCCCTCTCGGCGGACGATATTGCCGACATCACCCATTCGCCCTGAACGTACGACGGCGAGTGAAGTCAGTTAACAACGGACCTCACTCGCCAGGAAGCCTGTTATGCGTCGCCTGCTATTCGCCTGCCTGCTCATGGGTTCGGCACACACCTTTGCCTTTGACCGCCTGCAAGTCGAGGGCTACACCCTGCCCAACGGCCTGCAATTGCTGCTCAAGCCGGGCACCGAACGCGGCCATGTGGCAATCCGCCTGGTGGTGGGTGTGGGCCTGGATGACTTCAGTTGCGAAGACAAGGAACTGCCGCACCTGCTGGAGCATTTGCTGTTCAGCGGGATCGACGGTGGCGGCGAAGGTGAGCTGGAAGAACGCATGCAAGCCCTCGGCGGCGACTGGAACGCCTACACCAGCAATGCCGACACCACTTTCGTCATCGAGGCTCCGGCGCAGAACCAGCGCAAGGTGCTCGACCTGCTGCTGGCCATCATCACCCGCACCCAACTGACCGACGCCAACATCAATGCCGCCAAACAGGTGGTGGAGCGCGAAGACGGCGGCCATTACTCACACCTGCAACGGCTGCTGGACCGCCAGGACCTCGGCCACAAGGCCAGCAGTCAGCTTGCCGTCGAACTGGGGCTCAAATGCGCCGAGCGGGCCGAAGTCGAGCACCTGACCCGCGACCAGTTGGAAAAGCTGCGCAAGGCCTGGTACGCCCCCAACAACATGACCCTGATCATCGTCGGCGACCTCGACAAGCTGCTGCCGGCCTATCTCGAACGCACCTACGGCGCGCTTGATCCGGTTGACCCCAGCGAACATCGCCCGTTGCCGGAGATTCAACACGCCGCCGCCGTCCGCCGCGACCTGATCCACGGCTGGGTCGGTGACAACGCCAAGCTGCACTGGTTATTCCCCGAGCCGGTGCTGGACGACCAGTACGATGAAACCTTCGACCTGCTCAAGGACTACCTGGATTGGGCGCTGTATCGTCAATTGCGCTTGCAGCACGGCTTGTCCTATGGCCCATGGAGCGAGCGCGAAGTGCTGGGCGGCGTCGGCTTCATGAGCCTCAACGCCGACCTTGAACGCGACAACCTGCCGGAAGCCGAGCACGTGCTGGAAACCCTCAGGGCCCAGTTGCTCAAGGACGGCCTCGACCCGGCCACCTTCGCCCGCCTGCAACAAGCCGCCATTGCCCGCCAGGCGTGGGCCGTTCAAGGCAACAGCGCGTTGGCCGACTATTACTGGAGTGCCTCGGGCGACTACGCCAAAGGGCATTTCAGCGACCCGGCCAAGCGCATCAAGGCTGTAAGCCTGGAGCAAGCCAACCAGGCCATGCGCGAGTTGTTCAAGCAGAACGGCTACTGGCGCATCGAGAAACCGTTGTTCAGCTACGATAGCCTCAACTGGATCGCCGCAGGCGCACTGGGGCTGATTGCGATTGTGTTACTAGGCGTGTGGCGTTATCGCAAAGGGATTGCGTAATCGGGCCCCGAGAAAACGGCTAAAACGTTATTCTGTCTGGGATTTTTCCTACAAAGACTGTGAACTGCCGAATGCCTATCCTGACCCACACCATCCAGCGCATCCTCGAGCTGATGAAGCGCTACCCAGGGGTGATTGCACTCGGCGGTTTCATCTCGGGTGTGGGCAGCTTCATCCTGGTGGATCGCCAGCAAGGCATGGCCAGCTGGATCGCGATCATCATGCTGGTGAGCTGGTTATGGCTGATGCTCGAAAACAGCCTCACCCAGCTGTTCAGCAAAGTCTTCAAACGGGAAATCCCCGAACCGCTGCTGCGCTACGCCACGCAGATGATCCATCAGGAAAGCCTGTTTTTTGTGCTGCCGTTCTTTTTTGTCACCACCACCTGGAACAGCGGCCAGTCGATCTTTACCGGCCTGCTGGGCGCGGCGGCGTTGGTCTCCATCACCGACCCGCTGTACTACAAGTGGCTGGCGCCCAAGCGCTCGCTGTTTCTCGCACTGCACACCCTGACCCTGTTTGCGGCCCTGCTGACCGCGCTGCCGATCATCCTGCACCTGACCACCGCCGAGAGTTACAAACTGGCCCTCGGCGTGGCGATGGCGCTCTCTATCCCGAGCCTGGCCGTGAGCCTGCCGCTGCGTAGCATCAAGGGCTGGGCGATGCTGTTGGGGGTTACCGCAGCGATTGGTTGCGCCGGCTGGTTCCTGCGCACTTGGGTGCCGCCCGCGACGCTGTGGATGACCGAAGTGGCCATCAGCACCCAATTGCAGGACCGCACGCCCGGCGATGACCTGAAAGAAGTCAGCGCCGCCCAACTGCGCAGCAGCGGGCTGTATGCCTACACCGCGATCAACGCGCCGCGCGGCCTGGATGAGCGGATCTACCATGTGTGGAAATTCAACGGCAAGGAAGTCGACCGCATCGCCCTGGACATCCATGGTGGGCGCAAGGAAGGCTATCGGGCCTGGACCCACAAGCAGAACTTCCCCCCCGACTCGGTAGGACGCTGGCAGGTACGGGTGCTGACCGAAGATGGCCAAGTGATCGGCGTGTTGCGCTTCAAGGTGACTGACCCCGGTCAGGGCGCTACTACGCCAGACGCGCCAAAGTAGGCAGGATCGTGCTATTACGTAGGAATTCTGGAATAGCCAAACAAGCTCGGAGCTTATGACCAGTAGTACAACGGCCGGTGCAGCCCATCTGGACACGTCCACCCAGCCTCCATTGCTGAGGATTACAGGGGATTGGACGCTTGCCCACTATGCCAACCTGAAGAAGCTGTCGGAAAAGCTCGACGGCCAGTACGACGCTGGCGCACGTATCGACCTTAACGGCCTCGGCGCCCTGGACACGGCCGGCGCCTCGCTGCTGGTGGAATTGCTCGGCCCCGAGCGCATCGAACAGTCCGCCGAACAGACCGACTGCAGCCTCTCGACCGCCGACCGCGCGTTACTGAAAACCGTCTACCGCTCTCTGAACGACTTCTGTGTGCCGGTCAAGGAACCCGAAGAAGCCGCCGGCATCATGTTGCTGGCGCGCATCGGCGGCGCGGTCTACACCGTCTGGCAAGACGGCATGAAACTGCTGGGCTTTATCGGCCTGATCCTCGAAACCTTCGCCCGTGGCGTATTCCGGCCCAAGCGCTGGCGCGTGACGCCAATGGTTGCGCATATCGAACAAACCGGCCTCGATGCGGCCCCCATCGTGGCCTTGCTGACCTTCCTGGTGGGCGCAGTGGTGGCGTTTCTCGGTGCCACGGTGCTGGCCAGTTTTGGCGCGAGCATTTTCACCGTGGACCTGGTGGCGTTCTCCTTCCTGCGGGAGTTCGGCGTGTTGCTCACCGCGATCCTGATGGCCGGCCGCACCGCCAGTGCCTTCACCGCACAGATCGGCTCGATGAAGGCCAACGAAGAGATCGATGCGATCCGCACCCTGGGCCTCGACCCGATGGAGTTGCTGGTGCTGCCCCGCGTACTGGCATTGCTGGTGGCGCTGCCGATGCTGACGTTCCTGGCAATGCTCTCGGGCATTATCGGCGGCGGTGTGGTGTGTGCCGTGGCCCTGGATATTTCGCCGGCAATGTTCCTGTCGCTGCTGCAATCGGACATTGGCGTGCAGCACTTCCTCGTCGGCATGGTCAAGGCACCGATCTTCGCGTTCCTGATCGCGGCCATCGGCTGCCTCGAAGGTTTCAAGGTCAGCGGCAGCGCCGAGTCCGTCGGCGCCCACACCACCTCCAGTGTGGTGCAATCGATTTTCGTGGTGATCGTGCTGGATGCGGTCGCCGCACTGTTCTTCATGGAGATGGGCTGGTGAGTCGTCTGCGCCGTGCGCCCACTGAGGCGGTGATCGAAGTCCGCGGGCTGTGCAACCGCTTTGGTTCGCAAAGCGTGCACGAGAACCTCGACCTGGACTTGTACAAGGGTGAAATCCTCGCCGTCGTCGGTGGCTCCGGCAGCGGCAAGTCGGTGCTGCTGCGCAGCATCATCGGTTTGCGCCAGCCCAGCGAAGGCCAGGTGCGGGTGTTCGGGCAGAACTTGCCGAGCCTGTCGGAACACGAGCGGTCACTGGTGGAGCGGCGCTTCGGCGTGCTGTTCCAGAAGGGCGCGCTGTTTTCCTCGCTGACGGTCACCGAGAACGTTGCGTTGCCACTGATAGAGCATGCCGGCCTCAGCCGTCCCGATGCCGAGCACCTGGCGGCAGTGAAACTGGCGTTGGCCGGGCTGCCGCTGTCGGCCGCCGACAAATACCCCTCGTCACTCTCCGGCGGCATGATCAAGCGCGCGGCCCTGGCCCGTGCCCTGGCGCTGGACCCGGACATCCTGTTTCTCGACGAACCCACCGCCGGCCTCGACCCGATCGGCGCCGCCGCCTTCGATCAACTGATCCTGACCCTGCGCGATGCGCTGGGCCTGAGCGTGTTCCTGGTCACCCACGACCTCGACACGCTGTACACCATCACCGACCGCGTAGCGGTGCTGGCGCAGAAAAAGGTACTGGTGGCGGATGCCATCGATGTCGTCTCGGAAACCGACGACGCCTGGATTCACGAATACTTCCATGGCCCACGGGGCCGCGCGGCATTGGATGCCGCTCAACTGCTCAACGAGGTATGACATGGAAACCCGAGCCCATCATGTGATGATCGGTCTGTTCAGCGTGATCGTCGTGGTCGGCGCCATGCTGTTTGGCCTGTGGCTGGCCAAGTCCAGCGTCGACAGCGCATTCCAGGATTACGAAGTGGTGTTCAACGAGGCGGTCAGTGGGCTGTCCCAAGGCAGTGCCGTGCAGTACAGCGGGATCAAGGTGGGCGACGTCACCAGCCTGCGCCTCGACCCGAAAGACCCGCGCCGGGTGCTGGCGCGCATCCGCCTGGCCGGGCAGACGCCGATCAAGGAAGACACCCAGGCCAAACTGGCCCTGACCGGCATCACCGGCACCTCGATCATCCAGCTCAGCGGCGGTACACCCCAAAGCCCTGAGCTCAAGGGCAAGGACGGCAACCTGCCGGAAATCATTGCGTCGCCATCACCGATCGCGCGACTGCTGAACAACAGCAACGACCTGATGACCAGCATCAACTTGCTGCTGCACAACGCCAATCACATGTTCTCCCGGGAGAACGTCGAGCGCCTCAGCAATACCCTGGACAACCTGCAACAGACCACCGGCGCGATTGCCGATCAGCGCGGCGACATCAAGGTGGTGATGCAGCAATTGATGCAGGTGAGCAAACAGGCCAGCGCCACCCTGGAGCAAACCACCGCGTTGATGCGCAACGCCAACGGTTTGCTCAACGACCAGGGCAAGCAGGTGTTTGGCAGCGCCGAGAAGGCCATGCAGTCCCTTCAACAGAGCACGGCCACGATCGACACCTTGCTGACCAACAACAAGGATTCCCTGAACAGCGGCATGCAGGGTCTCAACGAACTGGCGCCAGCGGTGCGCGAGCTGCGGGAAACCCTGGGTTCGTTGCGCGCCATTTCCCGCCGCCTGGAAGCCAACCCCAGCGGTTACCTGCTGGGCAGCGACAAGAACAAGGAGTTCACGCCATGAAGCGTGCGTACCAAATGATCGCCCCCGTTGCGCTGGTATTGGTCAGTGCGTGTTCCATCCTGCCGAAGGCGGATCCCTCGGACGTGTACCGGTTGCCATCGGCGCAGGCCGCCACGCAGGCCAGCCCGGTGGCCTGGTCGCTGCGGGTGGCGAAGCCGCAGACCAGCGAATTCCTCGACAGCCCGCGGATTGCCGTGGTGCCTAACGGTGACTTGATCAGCAGCTATGCGAATTCCCGCTGGAGCGATCCAGCCCCCGTGCTGTTGCGTAACCGGTTGCTGGACGGGTTCCAGCGGGATGGGCGGGTGACGTTGCTCAGTACCGATGAGACCAATCTGCAGGCGGACTTTGAGTTGGGCGGGCAGTTGCAGGCGTTTCAGAGTGAGTATCGCGGCAGCGCAGTTGAAGTGGTGATACGGCTGGACGCACGGTTGGTGCGCGGCAGTGATCAACGGATTATTGCCAGCAAGCGGTTCGAGGTGAGGCAGCCGGTGGGGGATACCAAGGTGCCGGCGGTGGTAGCCGGGTTTGGTCAGGCTGGCGATGTACTGAACAGGCAGGTGGTGGATTGGGCCGTCGGCCTGGGAAGCCGCGCTTTTGTGGCCAGGGAGCTTGCTCCCGTTGGGCTGCGCAGCAGCCCCAAAACCAGTCAATGAGCTTTGACTGACACACCTGCGATAACTGACTGGGGCCGCTTCGCGGCCCAACGGGAGCAAGCTCCCTCGCCACAGGGATTCAGGTCTTAGCCGAAGAACCAGTAGCACACCGCAATCGCCGCCACCACACCAGCAAACTCCGCCAACAACGCACACCCCACCGCATGCCGTGCCCGCTGGATTCCCACCGAGCCAAAGTACACCGCCAACACATAGAACGTGGTCTCGGTGCTGCCCTGAATCGTCGCCGCCACCAGCGCCGGGAAGCTGTCCACGCCCTGGGTCTGCATGGTCTCAATCAACATCGCCCGCGCCGCACTGCCGGAGAACGGCTTGACCATCGCGGTCGGCAGCGCATCGACAAAGCGCGTGTCCATGCCGGTCCAGGCCACCACGTGGCGAATGCCTTCCAGGCCGAAATCCAGCGCGCCGGACGCCCGCAACACGCCCACTGCACAGAGCATCGCCACCAGGTACGGCAGCAGGTTCTTGGCAACGTCGAAGCCCTCTTTGGCACCTTCGACAAACGCTTCGTAGACCTTCACCTTGCGCAGCGCGCCGATCACCAGGAACAACATGATCAACCCGAACAGCGTGAGGTTGCCGAGGATCGACGACAGCCCCGCCAGCGCCGTGGCTGAGAGCGTCGCCAGCAAGGCCATGAAGCCACCCAGTACCAGCGCACCCGGAATCAGATACGCCAGCACCACCGGGTCCCACAGCCGCAGGCGTTGCATCACCGCCACCGACAACAGGCCCACCAGGGTCGAGGCGCTGGTGGCCAGCAGGATCGGCAGGAACACCAGCGTCGGGTCCGCCGCACCTTGCTGGGCGCGGTACATGAAGATGGTGACCGGCAGCAGGGTCAGGGAAGACGCGTTGAGTACCAGGAACAGGATCTGCGCGTTGCTGGCGGTATTGGGGATAGGGTTGAGCTCTTGCAGCGCCTTCATGGCCTTGAGGCCGATGGGCGTAGCGGCGTTATCGAGGCCCAGGCCGTTGGCGGCGAAGTTGAGCGTGATCAAGCCGATGGCCGGATGACCGGCAGGCACTTCCGGCATCAGGCGCCGGAACAGCGGCCCCAGGGCCTTGGCCAGCCAGTCGACGATCCCGGCTTTCTCGGCGATACGCAGGAAGCCCAGCCACAAGGTCAGGGTGCCGAACAGCAACACCATCACCTCGACCGACAGCTTGGCCATGGCGAAAATGCTTTCCACCATGGCCGCAAAGATCCCGGCATTCCCGCCGATCAGCCATTGCGCCAGCGCAGACACCATCGCCACGATGAAGAAGCCAAGCCACAGGCCATTGAGCATCAGTTGAATCCCCCGAAAGATGGGGCGAATGATAGCGGGGCTGGCAGAAACGACAAACCCCGGATTTTCCGGGGTTTGTGTAGGAGCCAGTCCTGGCGGTCAGCCGCGAGTGGTCTCGCCGGCCGGCAGTGCTTGCTTGGTGCGCCAGTGCGGCAGGGAGTTCCAGTAGCGCTCGCCCTTGGCATCGTCGTACATGCCTTCCCAACGGGAGATGACCAGTACGGCCAGGGCGTTACCGATCACGTTCAGTGCGGTACGGGCCATGTCCATGATGCGGTCGACACCGGCGATGAACGCCAGGCCTTCCAGCGGAATGCCCACGCTGCCCAGGGTCGCCAGCAGCACCACGAAGGACACGCCCGGCACGCCGGCGATGCCTTTGGAGGTGACCATCAGGGTAAGCACCAGCATCAGTTGCTGGCCAATCGACAGGTCGATGCCATACAGCTGGGCGATAAAGATCGCCGCGATGCTCTGGTACAGGGTCGAACCGTCGAGGTTGAACGAGTAGCCGGTCGGTACCACGAAGCTGCAGATCGCCTTCGGCGCGCCGTAGGCTTCCATCTTCTCGATCACACGCGGCAGCACGGTTTCAGAGCTGGCAGTGGAGTAGGCCAGCACCAGCTCATCCTTGAAGATGCGCATCAGCTTGATCACCGAGAAACCGAACAGGCGGGCGATCAGGCCCAGCACCACAAAAGCAAAGAACAGGATGGCGACGTAAACCAGGATCACCAGCTTGGCCAGCGGCAGCAGCGAGGCGAAGCCGAAGTTGGCGACGGTCACCGCGATCAGGGCAAATACACCGATCGGGGCGTATTTCATGATCATGTGGGTGACTTTGAACATGCTCTCGGACACGCCCTGGAACATGGTCACCAGGGGCTCGCGCAATTCAGGCTTGAGGCTCGACAAGCCGAGGCCGAACAACACCGAGAAGAAGATGATCGGCAGCATGTCGCCACGGGCCACGGCGGCGAAGATATTCGACGGGATCAGGTTGAGGATCGTCTCGATGAACGCGTGCTCGTGCTGGACCTCGGCGGCGGTGGCCGTGTATTTGGAAATGTCGACGGTACCCAGGGTACTCATGTCGATGCCGGTACCCGGATGGAACAGGTTGGCCAGCAACAGGCCGACCACAATGGCAATGGTGGTGACCACTTCGAAGTAAAGGATGGTTTTAACGCCGATCCGGCCGAGCTTTTTCGCATCGCCAACACCGGCGATTCCGACAATCAGCGACGAAATCACGATCGGGATAACGATCATCTTGATCAGGCGGATAAAGATATCGCCAGCGGGCTGCAACACGTTGCTGATCCACCAGGCCTTTTCAGCACTGAAATGGTTAAGCACCGCACCGATTGCAATCCCCAGCACCAGACCGATGAGGATCTGCCAGGCGAGGCTTAGCTTTGCCTTCTTCATGTCATTACCCTTACTTCAAGTGGACTCAGGCAGATGCGCCAGCAGCTGGAACGCTCGAGAGCGAAAAAGTGTGTGCATCTGCCCCCGTAGAAGGTCACCGCAGTTGGCCGATATGGCTCACTGGCAGGCGAAAAAAGGCGCAACTATTCCGATGCAAGGAGGCGACGTCTAATGCCGTAAACGCCTACCCTATGCCGAATCGGCATGAGTTTTTTTGAGTTTTTCTGTCTGAACGGTCAGTTCGAATACGACATTTCGGCAGGCATAAATGCCGCGAACCGGCCATTTCAGGCTCGCGCAGGGTTTTTTGAAAATCTACGGTCGCGGTTGAAAACCCCTGAAAATTCCTACGCATACCATCGAAAAACTCGTCTGGCAGGAGACAAACTTTCTCGATAGATGGTCACGCGGAAACACCAAGAAATGGTTGGGCGGACGCAAAAAGGAGAATTGCCGCTATGGGCGGCATGACAGAAGCGGGCATAGGAGCCGCAAGCCCGTCGCAAGTTCCACAAACCATCGGCTTGGGAACTTGCGTCGCAGCTTTTCACCTGACCCGGCCCTTGCGCAGGCACTCCCTGTCCCCGTAGGTCACGCCGATCCAAACGATCAGAGCAACCCGGCCCCTTGGTCATGCACCACCCTTGTCGGGCGATGCAAACAGAAAGAAGCACGGCGCTTCTTTCTATGGACGTTAAGCCGGTAGACGACAGCGTCGTCAGACCGAACCTAGTACCAATTCGGATCTTTCTTGAGCTGTTCCATCAGCAGCTTTTGCATGCCTTCGTCCGGCTTGCCAAGAAAACGGTAGTCGGCGTGCCGCGTTGGCGATTTGTCCGCGGGCAAGCCCGCCGGGACTTCTACCAACATCGCGTAAGCATCTTCCTTGTCGAAGCTGAAAGCGACGATCAGGCGCTTGTTCAGGCATGTGTCTGCGGTTTCACAGAGCGGCCCGACCAAGTACTTGTCACCATCCTCTTCAACGGCATTCATCTGTTCAGCGCTACCCGAAAGGTTCATCACCCATTCAGGCAGGCGCTCTTCCTTCTTGACCACGCTCTGCCAGGTCTCGCGGTACTGCGGGTCCGCACTCAGCAGTTCGTTGGCTCGGGACTGGCCATCATTGGCAGCCAGCACCAAGCCGCTGCCGCCCAACAACAGGGCGGCAGCCAGGACTTTAAGGGACGAGTTGAACATGCTTAGCCTCGACCACGACGGCCAAAGAAGAAGGAAGCGATGAACATCACCAGGAAGACCACAAACAGAATCTTGGCGATACCCGTAGCGGTGCCCGCGATACCACCGAAGCCCAGGACTGCAGCCACAATGGCGATGATCAGAAATGTGATTGCCCAACTCAACATGGTGATTCTCCTTACGCTTCTTTTAGGGGTAACAGCGGTAGTGCCTGCGGTCGCTCGATTCGAGGACCGTGTATTGCCTAGAACACCCAGCGTTCCTGCGATGGCAGGTCGCCGAGGGTGGAGTCCTGTTCAACCGCCGCCAATTGCGGGGTTGTCACATCGGCGGCAGTGCTGCCGACGGAGCGGAAATGGGTCTGGGTCATCATCGGACGTTCAAACTGCACGACTTGCTGCTGACTCTGCTGCCAATGCGCCAATTGCTGACCGCCAATCAAGGTCACCATCAGGGCCAGGCTGGCAAACAGCCCCTGTTGCAGGCGCAGTGGCGATACACGCAGTTGGGTCAGGCTTTGGCGAGTCATGCTGTATCTCTCCCGCATTCTGATTATTCGTAAATGAAACTCGTATGAGGTGTATTGCAGCCTGCGTGCCAGTTTTTTAACAAAATAAAACCCAATAAAATCAACAAATTAAAAACAAAAGCGCTTTGACACCACGAGCATCCTGCACGATGCCCCTATCCTTGCCGTGCGAAATGCACGATGGTCACTGGTCGGATCAAGGGATAGGAAGGCAACGTTCGACTGCCGAAGTGGCAAGAGGGAGACAAAAACGCCTCTTGTGGGCGTCTTTGTAAGAAGAAGCGCAGATAGCTGCGCGGTGACGGCTTTAATCAATCAGAATAAACCATGCAACTTGCCCGATTATTCCGGGACTAAACAACATCATTCATTCTTAAGGGAGCGCGGGACAGATGGAATCAGCCAAGGAACTTCAAGGCCGCATTCTTTTAGTGGATGACGAATCCGCGATCCTTCGCACCTTCCGTTACTGCCTGGAAGATGAAGGCTACACCGTAGCCACCGCCAACAGCGCCGCCCAGGCCGATGCCTTGTTGCAACGCCAGGTGTTTGACCTGTGCTTCCTGGACCTGCGCCTGGGCGAAGACAACGGCCTGGATGTACTGGCGCAAATGCGTATCCAGGCGCCGTGGATGCGCGTGGTGATCGTCACGGCCCACTCGGCCGTCGACACCGCCGTGGATGCGATCCAGGCCGGCGCGGCCGACTACCTGGTAAAGCCTTGCAGCCCCGACCAATTGCGCCTGGCCACGGCCAAGCAGCTGGAAGTGCGCCAGCTCTCGGCACGCCTGGAAGCCCTGGAAGGCGCAGTGCGCCAGCCCAAGGACGGCCTCGACTCCCATAGCCCGGCGATGATGGTGGTGCTGGAAACCGCACGCCAGGTGGCGGGCACTGATGCCAACATCCTGATTCTCGGCGAATCCGGCACCGGTAAAGGTGAACTGGCCCGGGCGATCCACGGTTGGAGCAAACGCGCGAAAAAATCCTGCGTCACCATCAACTGCCCATCGCTGACGGCGGAACTGATGGAAAGCGAGTTGTTCGGTCATAGCCGTGGTGCGTTTACCGGCGCCAGCGAAAGCACCCTGGGCCGCGTCAACCAGGCCGATGGCGGCACCTTGTTTCTCGACGAGATCGGCGACTTTCCGCTTACTTTACAACCCAAGTTGCTGCGCTTTATCCAGGACAAGGAATACGAGCGCGTCGGCGACCCGGTGACGCGCCGTGCCGATGTGCGAATTCTCGCCGCTACCAACCTGAACCTGGAAGACATGGTTCGCGACGGCCGTTTCCGCGAAGACCTGCTGTATCGCCTGAATGTCATCACCTTGCACCTGCCGCCCCTGCGCGAACGCAGCGAAGACATCCTGACCCTGGCCGACCGCTTCCTGGCGCGCTTCGTGAAGGAATATGCGCGGCCGGCGCGCGGCTTCAGCGATGAAGCCCGTGAGGCACTGCTCAACTACCGCTGGCCGGGGAACATCCGTGAGCTGCGCAACGTGGTTGAGCGGGCCAGCATCATCTGCCCGCAGGAAAAAGTTGAGATCAGCCACCTCGGCATGGCCGAGCAGCCGACCAACAATGCCCCGCGTATCGGTGCGGCGTTGAGCCTGGATGAACTGGAAAAGGCGCATATCGGTGCCGTGCTGGCCACCAGCGACACCCTGGACCAGGCGGCCCGAACCCTTGGCATTGATGCGTCGACGCTGTATCGCAAACGCAAACAATACAACCTGTGAGCTGTAGCCTATGAAGCTTGCGATGACCCTGCGCACTCGGTTGTTCCTGAGTATTTCCGCGCTGATCACCGTCGCCCTGTTGGGGTTGCTGCTGGGGCTGGTGAGCGTCATGCAAATGGCCAAGACCCAGGAATCGTTGATTCGCAGCAACTTCATCACATTGGACCTGGGGCTCAAGCTTCGGCAGACCCTCGGCGACCAGTTGATGATCATGCTCAATGAACAGCCGAATACCGCCGCGCTGGAAGACTCCAAGCAACGCTATTTCGCCCTGTTGCAGCAAGGTATCGACCACGAACAAAAGGACGCGGTAACCAGCGGTTTTACCCAGGCCAAGACCAATTACCTGAGCTTTCTCGAGGCGTTCGATGAAAAGGAGAATGCTCCGCCGCAACTGCGCAACAACGACGAGCTGACCAAACGCTTCAACATCCTGCGCAACGGCCTGATCGCCGAGCACAAGAAAGCCCTGGATAACATCAACGATACCGAACACAAGTCCCGTGAACGTGCGCTGCTGATTGCCGGCCTGCTGGGCCTGGTCGGGCTGGCGGTGCTGATCATCGGTTTCGTTACCGCCCACGGTATCGCCCGACGCTTTGGCGGGCCGATCGAAGCGCTGGCCAAGGCCGCCGACAAGATCGGCCAGGGCAACTTCGAAGTCACGCTGCCCATTTCATCCGCAGCGGAAATGAACCTGCTGACCCGACGCTTCGGCATCATGGCCGAGGCGTTGCGCCAGCATCAGGCAACCAATGTCGATGAGCTGCTGGCCGGGCAACAACGCCTGCAGGCGGTGCTCGACAGCATCGACGACGGCCTGCTGATGATCGACCGCCAGGGTCGCCTGGAACACCTTAACCCGGTGGCACAACGTCAACTCGGCTGGGACGAGAATCGCCTGGGCCAAGGCCTTGGCGACGCCCTGGGCCGCCCGGAACTGGATGAACAGCTGCAGCTGGTACTGCGCGGCGGCAATCTGGAGCGCGCACCTGAAGACCTGGAAGTAGAGGTTGAGGGTGAGCTGCGCCTGCTGACGTACAGCCTGACGCCGGTCAGCCATACCCAGGGGCACATTCTGGGCGCGGTGATGGTGCTGCATGACGTTACCGAACAGCGTGCCTTTGAACGAGTACGCAGTGAGTTTGTGTTGCGCGCGTCCCATGAATTACGCACGCCGGTGACGGGCATGCACATGGCCTTCGGCTTGTTCCGGGAACGGGCGAAGTTTCCTGCGGAGTCGCGCGAAGCGGACCTGCTGGATACGGTCAACGAGGAAATGCAGCGCCTGATGCAGTTGATCAATGACTTGCTCAACTTCTCGCGCTACCAGAATGGCTTGCAGAAACTCACCCTGGGCCCGTGTGACATCAGCGACCTGCTCGAACATGCCCGCGCCCGCTTCGCGGAGCAGGCGAATGCGCAGAACATCGAGCTGCTGGTTGAGGAACAATCCCCGCTACCGAGGTTGCATGCCGATCGAGCGCAGCTGGAAAGGGTGCTCGACAATTTGCTGGGCAATGCCCTGCGGCACACAGCCGACGGTGGGCAGATCCGCTTGCAGGCGCGTCGCCATGGCGAACGGGTGATTGTCAGCGTTGAAGACAACGGTGAAGGCATTGCCTACGGCCAGCAGGGACGAATCTTCGAACCGTTTGTGCAGGTAGGCCGCAAGAAAGGCGGCGCCGGGCTGGGCCTGGCGCTGTGCAAGGAGATCGTGCAATTGCACGGTGGCCGCATGGGGGTGTATTCGCGGCCGGGGCAGGGGACGCAGTTCTACATGGCGTTGCCCCTGTAGGACCAACGCGCCAACCGTTATTGGTGATTCAACGCCCGCAGGATCGCAGCACTTTCGGCATCCGGCGTCCCATCAAACAGCGACGCCCGGAAATGCATCTGGAACGCGGCCACCACATGCCGCGTCGCCACATCCAGCTCGCCCGTCTGCGGCGTCGGATAGCCCAGCTTCGCCAACTCTTCCTGGAACCAGGTAATGCTCGGCAGATCGGCTGCGTACTGCACCTGGTAACGGGCCACCGCCTTGGCGTCCGGCCACATGCCCAGCCCTTCATCCGCCAGGCGCTTCCAGGGGAACAACGGCCCCGGGTCCAGCTTGCGCAGCGGGGCAATGTCGCTATGGCCGATGATGTTTCGCGGGTCGATGCCGTTGCGTTTGCTGATGTCCTTGAGCAGCACCACCAGTGACTGCACCTGCGCTTCGGAATAGGGATACCAGACGCGGCCCGTCGGCAAATCCCGATAACCCGGGTTCACGATCTCGATCCCGATGGAGCTGGAGTTGAGCCAGGTGCGGCCCATCCATTCACTTTCTCCGGCATGCCAGGCGCGCTGGCTTTCATCCACGAGCTTATAGATGGTGGCCGAGGCGTCATCACCGATCAGGTAATGACTGCTGACCTGGCCATGGGTCAACAGCGCCAGGGAGCGCTCAAGGGACGCCGAGGTGTAGTGCACGACGACAAACTGCACACGATTGTCGTGGTTCACCGACGGATGACTGGTGTCCAGGCGAGGGCCGCTCGCGCAACCGGCGAGCAGGAGAAACAGAAAGGCAGAACACAGAAGTTTCATGGCAGCAAATAGTACGCTTAAGACGATAATGCAACAGTGTAACGTACCGTTTGCTGCCAGGCGGCCAAATGCGATGTTTTAAACAAAATGGAACATTTCCGGTCAGGCCGCCTGCACCTGGTTACGCCCCGCCGCCTTGGCACGATATAACGCCTCGTCAGCGCGCTTGAGCGCCAGGTCACTGCGTTCTCCCGGCTGAAACTGCGCCATGCCCATGGACACCGTAATCGTCACCGGCTCGCCCTTGAAGTGAAACGGGCAGGCTTGGATGGCTGCACGCAGGGTTTCACCCACCGCCAACGCATCGGACAGCGACGAGTTGGGCATCAGCAGTACAAACTCTTCACCGCCAAAACGCGCGATGAAGTCGTTCGGCCGCAGGCGTTTGCGAAGCACCGTGGCGATGATTTTCAGCACCTTGTCGCCCGCCAGATGACCATAGCCGTCGTTGATGCGCTTGAAGTGATCGAGGTCCAGCATGGCCAGTGACAGGTTATTTCCACGCTGGTGCCAGGCGTTGACCTCCTGCTCCAGACGCTCGCTCCAGGCCGCGCGGTTGGGTAGTCCGGTGAGCGGATCGATCAGGGCTTTCTGGCGCTGAACCTCAAGGTGTTCACGGTAGCCCTGAGCCTCTTGCTCCATATTGGCGACCCGTTCGGCCAGGCCCTTGAGCCGTGCAGCCACTTCCTGTTCGCGCTGGTCACGCTGGTGGCGGTGTTCATCCATGGTGCCCAGCAGCCCTTCGAGATGGCTCTCCAGCACGTGCTTGAGGCTGTCGAGGTCCGCGGCGTCCTGCATGCTGGTTTGCAAACCATCCACTTGTTCGCGGATCTGGGTATCCAGCTCCCTGGCCGCCGACCGGCTGTCGGCGTGGCCGTCACTGGCGACCTGCAGGTGCCCCTGGAACGCCTCGAGACGATCGTTGAGCTGCTTGAGGTAGGCTTCAAACTCGTGCTGGCCGCTGTCGGTGATCGCCAGCATCAACACCGCCAGGTCATCGAGGATCGGCAGCAATTCGTACCAGTTCAATCCGTGGGCCAGGCGCTCACGCATGGCTTCGGCCTGGGGCCGATGGCGCTCGGGCAGCGAGAGGTCTTCCAGTAAGCCGAGCAGGGTATCTTCGATGTGCTTGGCCACCGAACTGTAAGACGGCTCGGGGGTGTCGGGCAGGGCGTAGGCTTGATCCGCTAGCAGCTCGTCTGGGTTCGGCTCTGCCTGCTCGGGCGATTCTTGCGGTTCATCGGCCAGGACCGGGGGCAGGGAAAGACTGCCGATCTCTGTCCGCTCCGACTCACGGGCCTGCACCTCTGGCACCTCGACCATGGCGGCAAGAGCACTCTCGAGCTCAACCTCCGCTTCGATCGGTTGCTCGGGTTCTGGCGTTTCGATAATCGTAGCGGGTGCCTCGACGACAGGCGCTGTGACCGCGACGGCCGGAACAACAGGCACTGCTTCGCTGACAGCGTCGGTAGCCTCTACTGGCGATACCGGCTCAGGGGGCGACTCGATGGGGGCCGGGACCTTCGGCTGCGGTGCAAAAGCCCGCAGCGCCTGGGCCAGTTCTGCCGATTGCGCCGGCGCTTCAACTTCACCCACCGGGCTGGGCTTTGGCGCAGCAGGCGCCGGAGAAGCCGGGCGGGATGGCGTGGGCGCTTCAACCTCCGGCGTGTCGATTGCGTCCTTGGTGCCAAACAGACGCTGCAACAGCCCCGGGCTCGAACGGCTGGTTTCGCCCTCCGGCTCCAGGTTACTCAACGCCTGCCCCTGCAGGCCGCTCAGCTCACTCAGCAACAGCGGGATCTCCCGCGCCTGGCCAACCCGACCGTCCAGCTGCTTGGCGAAAGCCTTCAGCGGGCGACTCACGTCCCGTGGCAAGGGCAGTTTCTGCAACTGAGTGACCAGGGCCGTCAACGCGCTGCCGATCTGGTCAACCCGGGTTTCGCGGCGCTGCTCCGAATCCAGCACGGCCTTTTCCAGGCGCGGCAGCAATGCAGCGAGGGCGGCGTCCATGTCGTCGGTGCGCACCACATCGCGCATTTCCTTCATGCATTGGTCAACCGCTCGGTCGGTCCCTTCTGCCGCCAGGGTGCTGCGCACCAGCCCTCGGCGCAGCAGGTCGAGGCGGGCGGCCCAGCGACGCTCGAGCTTTTCTTGTTGCTCGACGCTTTTAAGGTATTTCTCTTTCCAACGCTGGGCGTCGTCGCTCATGCAAGGGGTCCGCGAGGGCCGGGGCTCAACGCGGGCAATGCATCAGCCGTGAGCGAACCCGGCAGACGAATCTCTACCGCGACGGGCAGGTGATCGGAGATGGGCTGCGCCAGTACCTGCACACTTTCGAGTGTCAGGGTCGGGCTGAGCAGGATGTGATCAAGACAACGTTGCGGTCGCCAGCTGGGAAAGGTGGCTTCGACTTGCGGCGCCAGCAACCCAAGGTCGCGCAACGGGGAATTCTGTAGCAGGTCGCTGGCGTGGGTGTTCATGTCCCCCATCAGCACTTGGTGTTTGTAGTTGCCAATCAACTCGCGGATGTAGGCCAACTGCAGGGTGCGGGTTCGTGCCCCCAACGCGAGGTGCATCATCACCACGACCAATGCTTCCGGCCCTTCGCCGAATCGTACGAGAATTGCACCGCGGCCTTTCGGGCCAGGCAACGGGTGGTCCTCGATCGCCCACGGTTTCAGACGGCTGAGCACACCATTGCTGTGCTGGCCGAGTTTGCCGAGGTTGCGATTGAGTTGTTGATACCAGTAGGGAAAGGCACCGAGCTGGGCAAGGTGCTCGACCTGGTTGATGTAGCCGGAACGCAGGCTGCCACCATCGGCCTCCTGCAGGGCTACCAGGTCGAAGTCACCCAGCAGGTCGCCGATCTTTTGCAGATTGCCGGCACGCCCATTGTGGGGCAGCAGGTGCTGCCAGCCACGGGTCAGGTAATGCCGGTATTTCTCGGTACTGATACCCACCTGGATATTGAAACTGAGCAGGCGCAACCGACTGTCAGCCGGCAGGCCCGTGGATTCCAGGTGATGTTCGTTGACCTTCGGGTCATGCAGGCCAACGACACGTTCAGTACCCCAGCGACGCATGACGGGCCCCTTACTTGGCTGCGCGCTCTTTGGCGATCAATTGGTCGGCCACGTTCAGCGCCTGCTCTTCGCCGCCGGCACTGCCGATGTCAAAGCGGTATTTGCCGTTGACGATCAGCGTCGGTACGCCTTGCACGCCGTATTTCTGGGCCAGTTCCTTGTATTGGGCCATCTTGCCCTTCACAGCGAACGAGTTGAATGTCTCCAGGAACTTGGTTTTGTCGACGCCTTGGGTGGCGACGAAATCGGCCATGTCTTCAGGCTTCACAAGGCGCTTGCCTTCTTTCTGGATGGCATTGAAGACAGCCGCGTGAACCTTGTGTTCTACACCCATGGTGTCCAGGGTAATGAACAGCTGGCCGTGGGCGTCCCATGGGCCGCCGAACAGGGCAGGAATACGTTTGAAGTTCACGTCCTGAGGCAGCTTATCGACCCACGGATTGATGACTGGCTCAAAAGCGTAGCAATGCGGGCAGCCATACCAGAACAGCTCCACCACTTCGATCTTGCCCGGTACGGAAACCGGCACAGGATTGGCCAGCTCAACGTAGGTTTTACCGGCTTCAAGCGGCACATTATCGGCAGCTTGTGCGGTCATGCCGAAAAGGCTGGCAGTGACGAGAGCGGCGCTGAGGATCAGATTACGCATGCTTTACTCCTGGACAAATAAAGTCGCCTCACGCGACCTTTGTTGTGACAGGTCTACGCGGGCATGAGTTCGTTAGTGTAACGGCACCGGCCACAAAAAAGGGCAGCCTGGGCCACCCTTTTTATGCTTGCATCGACGGATTAATCGAGCGTTAACGTAGCCGGGGCACTTAGTGCAGGCCCTGGATGTATTGGGACACGGCTTCGATGTCCTTGTTGCTGAGTTTCGCGGCGATGCTCTGCATGATCTTGGTATCGCCGTCGTTGGTGCGATTGCCTTCGCGGAAGTCTGTCAGCTGTTTGCCGATGTACTGGGCATGCTGGCCGCTCAAGTGCGGGAAGCCAGCGGCAGCAAGGCCTGCGCCGTTAGGCGAGTGGCAGCCGAGGCAGGAAGGCATGCCTTTTTCCAGGTTGCCGCCGCGGAACAATTCTTCACCGCGGGCCACCAGTTTCGGATCAGCAGCTCCCACACTGCCTTTCTGGCTGGCAAAATACGCCGCGATATCCGCCAGGTCCTGATCGCTGAGGTTGGTCAACAAGCCGGTCATTTCCAGGACCGTACGCTTGCCGTCCTTGATGTCGTGCATCTGCTTGGTCAGGTAACGCTCACCCTGGCCGGCCAGTTTTGGAAAGTTAGGCGCCGGGCTATTACCGTCCGGTCCATGGCAAGCACCACATACGGCGGCTTTCGCCTGGCCAGCAGTGGCGTCGCCTGCGGCATGGGCAACACCGGTGATGCCCAGGGTCAACAGCAGACTCACGATCAGTTTGTTCATCAGCTAATCCAACTACGGCTAAGGGTTAAAGAGTTATGGACCGGGTTCACTCACCATCAACTGAATGACGGCATGGTAATCCTCGGTACTGCAGTCCATGCACAAACCACGCGGCGGCATCGCCTTGAAACCCTGGGTCACGTGTTGCACCAGCGTGTCCATACCTTGAGCCAATCTTGGCTTCCAGGCTGCCTGGTCACCCCGTCCAGGGGCGTTGGGCAGCTGTCCGGCATGGCAGGCCCCGCAAAAGCGGTTGTACACAGCCTCCGGTTCCTGTGTAGCCTGCGCACTGTAAAGTGGCATCAAGAAACCGAAGGCCAGCAGCCACTTGGTCATACATCGACCTTTTCAGGGTTTGAGAGCGTTTTGCGTTCTAATGCGCAATAAAGGTCTATCGCTCCCGTGAACTTCATCCTTCGCTGGGACAAAGCACACACAAAATCTGCGGCATTATATACTGGCGCTACTGAAACGGAAACGACACCGCTTGCCGCACCTATTCCCGGCACCGCCCACATCGGAAAACTCATGCAACTCAAGAATCCCATCCTCGGCCTGTGCCAACAGTCCACCTTCATGCTCAGCGCCGCCAAAGTCGACCAATGCCCCGATGACGAAGGCTTCGAAGTCGCATTCGCCGGCCGCTCCAACGCCGGCAAGTCCAGCGCGCTGAACACCCTGACCCACGCCAGCCTGGCCCGCACCTCGAAAACCCCGGGGCGCACACAGCTCCTCAACTTCTTCAAGCTAGACGATGATCGGCGTCTGGTCGACCTGCCGGGCTACGGTTATGCAAAAGTACCTATCCCGCTGAAGCTGCACTGGCAGCGTCACCTCGAAGCGTATCTGGGTGGCCGGGAGAGTTTGAAGGGTTTGATTCTGATGATGGACATCCGTCATCCAATGACCGACTTCGACCTGTTGATGCTCGATTGGGCCGTCGCCAGCGGCATGCCGATGCACGTCCTGCTGACCAAGGCCGACAAGCTGACCTACGGCGCAGCCAAGAACACCCTGCTCAAAGTGCAGGCGGAAATCCGTAAGGGTTGGGGTGATGCGGTGACTATCCAGTTGTTCTCGGCGCCAAAACGCATGGGCCTGGAAGATGCCTACACTGTATTGGCAGGTTGGATGGAACTGGCTGACAAGGGTTCGGAAGCCGCCGAGTAAAAACTCGGGGCAAAAAAAACCCCGGACTTCGTATGGGGAGGGGAAGTTCGGGGTCCAAGTTCCGGACCGCTAGGGCGGGGTCCAGATATCTGCCAACACTTAACACAACATAGGAGCATTGAAGGGCTTCACCACCCATTCAGTAACTCTGAGTAGCAATTCACGGGTTAAGTTCCGGCACGTTCAAAAAACTATTGGAAATAACCCGCCGAGTTTTCCGATCTAAAGCGCTGCCGCGGCATGATGCCGCGGCCCAGGCCCCAGGCTTAGTGCGCTTCGTCCCAGTTGTCGCCCACGCCGACGTCTACCACCAGCGGCACATCCAGCTTTGCCGCCTCGCTCATGTGTTCACGAATCCTCGCGCTGACTTCAGCCACCAGGTCCTCACGCACCTCCAGCACCAATTCATCGTGCACCTGAAGGATGACCTTGGCGTCCAGGCCCGAGTCCGTCAGCCAGTTGTCGACCTTGACCATGGCCTTCTTGATGATATCGGCCGCAGTGCCCTGCATCGGCGCGTTGATTGCCGTACGCTCGGCGCCAGCACGCTCCTGAGGCTTGTTGGAATTGATCTCCGGCAGGTACAGGCGGCGCCCGAACAGGGTTTCCACATAACCCTGATCAGCCGCCTGGGCACGGGTGCGCTCCATGTACTCGCGAACCCCCGGATAGCGGGCGAAGTACACATCGATGTAAGCCTTGGCGGTCTTGGTGTCGACGCCGATGTCCTTGCCCAGCTTCTGGGCGCCCATGCCGTAGATCAGGCCAAAGTTGATCGCCTTGGCACTGCGACGCTGATTGGACGTGACCTCGGTCAACTCAACCTTGAACACTTCGGCCGCCGTGGCGGTGTGCACGTCCAGGTCGTCGCGGAACGCATTCAGCAAGCCTTCGTCCTTGGACAAATGCGCCATGATGCGCAGCTCGATCTGCGAGTAGTCCGCCGCCAGCAGCTTGTAGCCCTTGGGCGCGACAAATGCCTGGCGGATACGCCGGCCTTCAGCGGTACGCACCGGAATGTTCTGCAGGTTTGGATCGCTGGATGACAGGCGCCCGGTTGCTGCTACGGCCTGGTGATAGGAAGTGTGCACGCGACCGGTGCGCGGGTTGATCTGCTCCGGCAAACGGTCGGTGTAGGTGCTTTTCAACTTGCTCATGCTGCGGTACTGCATCAGCACTTTCGGCAGTGGATAGTCATCTTCAGCCAATTTGGCCAAGACTTCCTCGGCCGTCGAGGCCTGGCCCTTGCCGGTCTTCTTCAACACCGGCAGCCCGAGTTTCTCGTAGAGAATCGCACCCAACTGCTTGGGCGAGCCCAGGTTGAATTCCTCGCCGGCGATTTCATACGCCTGGCGCTCGAGGTCGACCATCTTGTTGCCCAGCTCGATGCTCTGGATGCCCAGCAAGGCGGCATCCACCAGGGCGCCCTGGCGCTCAATGCGCGCCAGCACGGGCACCAGCGGCATCTCGATGTCGGACAATACGCTGGCCAGGGTAGGAATAGCGGCAAGCTGCTTGTGCAGTTCCTGGTGCAAACGCAGGGTCACATCCGCGTCTTCCGCCGCGTAAGGGCCAGCTTGCTCCAGGGCAATCTGGTCAAAGGTCAGCTGCTTGGCGCCTTTGCCGGCGATGTCCTGGAAGCTGACGGTGTCGTGGTCCAGGTACTTCTTCGCCAGGCTGTCCATGTCGTGGCGCGTCGCCACGGAGTTCAGCACATAGGATTCAAGCATGGTGTCGAAGGCAATGCCGCGCACGGTGATGCCGTGTGCCGGGTCACCACCGATGGCGCAGTTGGCCAGGATGTTCATGTCGAACTTGGCGTGCTGGCCGACCTTGAGTTTTTCCGGGTCTTCGAGCAACGGCTTCAGGGCCAGCAGCACGGTGTCCCGATCCAGCTGTTCCGGCGCGCCGATGTAGGAGTGGGTCAGCGGAATGTAGGCTGCTTCATGGGCCTGCACGGCAAACGACACACCCACCAGTTGCGCTTTCTGGGCGTCGATCCCGGTGGTCTCGGTATCGAAGGCGAACAGCCTGGCGTCGTTGAGCTTCTTCAGCCAGACATCGAACTGGGCCTGGGTGAGGATGGTTTCGTACACCGGCTCCACAGAAACCGGCGCGACCACCTCAACCGCTTCCTCGGCGACCGCGGCCGAAGGAGCAGCGCTCAACTCGACGCGCTTGGCATCGCGTTGAATCTCGTCAATCCAGCTCTTGAACTCCAGCAGCGTATACAGCTCCAGCAGCTTCTCGCGATCCGGCTCGATCAGGTGCAAATCATCCAGGCCCACGTCCAGCGGCACGTCGATCTTGATCGTCGCCAGCTCGTAGGACAGGAACGCACTCGCCTTATGCTCTTCCAGTTTGGCGACCAGGGTCTTGGCACCACGAATCGGCAAGGTCGGCACGATATCGAGCTGCTCGTAGAGCTCCTTCAAGCCGCCGTTGACGCCTACCAACAGGCCGGAAGCCGTCTTCGGACCAATGCCCGGAACGCCCGGGATGTTGTCGGACGAATCGCCCATCAACGCCAGGTAATCGATGATCTGCTCGGGAGCGACACCGAATTTCTCCTTCACGCCCTCAACGTCCATGGCGCTTCCGGTCATGGTGTTGACCAAGGTAATGTGCCCGTCGACCAGCTGCGCCATGTCCTTGTCGCCGGTGGAAATCACCACCGGACGGTCGGCGGCCGCGCTGCTGCGGGCCAGGGTGCCGATCACGTCGTCCGCTTCGACGCCTTCGACGCACAGCAGCGGGAAGCCCAGGGCGATCACGCTCTGGTGCAGCGGCTCGATCTGCACGCGCATGTCATCGGGCATGCTTGCGCGGTTGGCCTTGTATTCGGCGTACAGCTCATCGCGAAATGTCCCGCCCTTGGCGTCGAACACCACCGCGAACGGACTGTTCGGGTATTGCCTGCGCAGGCTTTTGAGCATGTTCAACACGCCCTTGACCGCGCCGGTAGGCAGGCCTTTGGAAGTGGTGAGCGGCGGCAGCGCGTGAAAGGCGCGGTACAGGTAAGAAGAACCGTCCACCAGGACGAGGGGGGCTTGGCTCATGAGCAGGATCAACCTTTTCGGCGGGTCAGGCGCTAGAATAGCCGGACCAATGACGACAAAGGGACAAGGTTATCATGCGTACAGTAAATCGCCTGTTGTTGACCGGCTTGATTGCACTCACTCCGATGGTGGCCATGGCGGCAGATACTGCCCCTTCGGGCGACCCGGAAGTCACCATTCGCACGGAAGGCGACAAGACCATTCAGGAATACCGCCAGAATGGTTTCCTGTACGCGATCAAGGTGACCCAGAAAGGCTTTCCGCCTTACTTCCTGGTGCGCGCGGACGGAACCGATGCGAACTTCATCCGCTCTGACCAGCCGGATATGCTGATCCCGTCATGGAAGATCTTCGAATGGAAATGATTTCTTAACTTTAATCGGCGCTGCTCCCCGCAGCGCCCGTAACGGCAGTTTTAACCATGTCTGTGTTCACCCCCCTGGCTCGGCCCGAGCTGGAAACCTTTCTTGCCCCTTACGGGCTCGGCCGCCTGCTTGATTTCCAGGGGATTGCCGCTGGTAGTGAAAACACCAATTTCTTCATCAGCCTGGAACAGGGCGAATTTGTCCTGACCCTGGTCGAGCGCGGCCCCGTGCAGGAAATGCCGTTCTTCATCGAACTGCTGGACGTGCTCCACGACGCTGATTTGCCAGTGCCTTACGCCCTGCGTACCACCGACGGCGTGGCCTTGCGCGAGTTGGCGGGCAAACCGGCGCTGTTGCAACCGCGGCTAGCGGGCAAGCACATCAAGGACGCCAACGCCCAGCATTGCGTGCAAGTGGGCGAATTGCTCGGGCACCTGCACCTGGCCACCCAAGGCGAGAAGGTGTTGGAACGCAAGACCGATCGCGGGCTGGACTGGATGCTCAGCGAAGGCGCGCAACTGATTTCGCACCTCGACGCGGAACAACGCGGCCTGTTGCAAGCGGCGCTGGATGAGATCGAGGCGCACAAGGCGCAGATCCTCGCGCTGCCCCGGGCAAACATCCACGCCGACCTGTTTCGCGACAACGCGATGTTCGAAGGCACGCACCTGACCGGGCTGATCGACTTCTACAACGCCTGCTCGGGGCCGATGCTGTACGACGTGGCGATCGCCCTGAACGACTGGTGCTCGGACGCCGACGGCGTGATCGACGGCCAACGGGCGCGGGCGTTGCTGGGGGCTTATGCGGGCTTGCGACCGTTTACCGCCAAGGAAGCGGAGCTGTGGCCGACCATGCTGCGTGTGGCCTGTGTGCGGTTCTGGCTGTCACGCCTGATTGCGGCGGAATCGTTCGCCGGGCAGGACGTGCTGATTCACGACCCGCGCGAGTTTCAGGTGCGCCTGGCGCAACGCCAGCAGGTCAAGACCCCGCTGCCGTTCGCGCTGTAAAGATCGTACGCGATCAAAATGTGGGAGCGGGCTTGCTCGCGAATGTGGAGTTTCAGTCACCAGATGCGCTGACTGATCCACCGCATTCGCGAGCAAGCCCGCTCCCACAGTGGTTATGCGGCGTCTATCAGAGCGACTCCAGGCACCCAGCCAGGTCATTCCCCAGCTTCTCCAGCACCTGCTCATACCCCTGGGCGGAGGCCGGCGTGTAGCCGCCCAACGCATCCAGCTCCGCCAGCTTCACCGGCAAACCCGCCACCAGCGTTTCCGCAAGGCGCGGGCGCAACGGCGGCTCGCTGAACACACAAGTCTTGCCCACTTCCTGCAAACGCGTACGCATCGCTGCCACATGCTGGGCGCCCGGCTGCACTTCTGCGGCCACGCTGAACACCCCGGTGTGCTTGAGGCCGTAGGCATCTTCGAAGTAATCGAAGGCTTCATGGAACACGAAGTACGGCTTGCCGGCGACGTCCGCCATACGTGCCTTCAAGCGCGCGTCCAGTGCATCCATACGGCCATCAAAGGCCTTCACGTTGCTCTGGTAACGCTCGGCGTTCGCCGGGTCGGCAGCGCTGAGATCCGCCGCCATGCGGTTCGCAATCACCCGGGCGTTGACCGTCGACAGCCACAAATGCGCATCCAGGCTGCCCGGGCGATGGTCATGATCATGTTCGTCGGCATCTTCAGCATGGGAGTGGCTATCTTCGGCGAACCGACGCAGTTTCATTCCCGGAAGGTCCTGCACCGCCACCGTCGGCAAGCTGCGGCCTTTCAAGACACGCGGCAGAAAGCTTTCCATGTCCGGGCCGATCCAATAAAGCAGGTCCACCGACTGCACGCGCCGTACGTCGGAAGGGCGCAGCGCATAGTTATGCGGCGAAGCGCCCGGCGGCAGCAATACCTCGGGAATCGCCACGCCATCCTGCACAGCAGCAGCAATCAGTTGTAACGGTTTGATGCTGGTCAGCACCCGAACCTCCGCCTGAGCGGCACCGGCAAGCAGCAAACTGGTGACAAATACGACAAAAACGGGAAAAAGTCTGGACACGATGACCACTCAAGGAGGCAGGAACAGGTAACATAATAACGTCTCTCACAAATATCTGTCGCCGCTCATGCCTAAAACACCGCTTGCCAGCCGTCCCCATGACCACTCTCACTGCGTGCACAGCGCACTGTCAGAGGCCGACGCCTTGTGCGCGCGCCAAGGCCTGCGCCTGACCGCCCTGCGTCGCCGGGTGCTGGAGCTGGTGTGGCAAAGCCACAAGCCGCTGGGTGCCTACGACATCCTCGGCGTGCTCAGCGAGCAGGACGGCCGCCGCGCCGCGCCGCCCACGGTGTACCGCGCGCTGGACTTCCTGCTGGACAACGGCCTGGTGCACCGCATCTCATCGCTCAACGCCTTTGTCGGCTGTAACCACCCGGAACACGCGCACCAGGGCCAGTTCCTGATTTGCCGCGAGTGCCACGCCGCCATCGAACTTGAGCAAAAAAGCATCAGCGACAGCATCATCAAGAGCGCCGGCGACGTCGGCTTCAAGGTCGAAGGGCAAACCGTCGAAGTCGTCGGTGTGTGCTCGGGCTGCCAGGGGGCTTGATGAGCACTGCGTTAATCCGCCTGGAGCAGGTCGGGGTCACGTTCGCCGGGCAAAACGTGCTGGACAACATCGCCCTGAGCGTCGAGCCAGGTCAGATCGTCACGCTGATCGGCCCCAACGGTGCCGGCAAGACCACCCTGGTGCGCGCCGTACTCGGCCTGCTCAAGCCCGACAGCGGCAGCGTGTGGCGCAAGCCGAGGCTGCGGGTCGGCTACATGCCGCAGAAGCTGCATGTGGACCCGACCTTGCCCCTCTCGGTGCTGCGCTTCCTGCGCCTGGTGCCCGGTGTCGACCGTGCCCGCGCACAGTCCGCCCTCAAGGAAGTGGGCGCCGAACAGGTGATCGACAGCCCGGTGCAAAGCATCTCCGGCGGCGAAATGCAGCGAGTGCTGCTGGCCCGCGCCCTGCTGCGCGAGCCGGAATTGCTGGTACTGGATGAACCCGTACAGGGCGTCGACGTCGCCGGCCAGGCCGAGCTGTACAGCCTGATCACCCGCCTGCGGGACCGCCATGGTTGCGGCGTGCTGATGGTCTCCCACGACCTGCACCTGGTGATGAGCACCACCGACCAGGTGGTGTGCCTCAATCGTCACGTGTGCTGTTCCGGCCACCCGGAACAGGTCAGCGGCGATCCGGCTTTTGTCGAGCTGTTCGGCAAGAACGCCCAGAGCCTGGCGATCTACCACCACCATCACGACCACGCCCATGACCTGCATGGCGCTGTAGTCGATGACTCCACCGCATCCCACACCCACGTTCATGGAGATAGCTGCAAGCATGGCTGATTTTCTGCTCTACGCCCTGCTGGCAGGCTTGGCTCTGGCGCTGGTGGCGGGCCCACTGGGCTCGTTCGTGGTCTGGCGGCGCATGGCCTATTTTGGCGACACCCTGTCCCACGCTGCGCTGCTGGGCGTGGCCATGGGATTTCTGCTGGATGTGAGCCCGACCATTGCCGTCACCGTCGGCTGCCTGCTGCTGGCTGTGCTGCTGGTGACCCTGCAACAGCGTCAGCCGCTGGCCTCCGATACCCTGCTGGGCATCCTGGCCCCAAGCACCTTGTCCCTGGGCCTGGTGGTGCTGAGCTTCATGCATGAAGTGCGCATCGACCTGATGGCCTACCTGTTCGGCGACCTGCTGGCAATCAGCCCCACCGACCTGGCGTGGATTCTAGGTGGCAGCGCGGCAGTGCTGGTGCTGCTGGTGACGCTGTGGCGCCCGCTGCTGGCGATCACCGTTCACGAAGAACTGGCCACCGTCGAAGGCTTGCCCGTGGCGGCGCTGCGCATGACCCTGATGCTGCTGATCGCAGTGGTGATCGCTGTCGCGATGAAGATTGTCGGCGTATTGTTGATCACATCGCTGCTGATCATCCCGGCTGCTGCGGCCCAGCGTCACGCCCGCTCGCCGGAGCAAATGGCGCTCGGCGCCAGCCTTCTGGGGATGCTCGCGGTGTGTGGTGGCTTGGCGCTGTCCTGGTTCAAGGACACCCCGGCCGGGCCGTCGATTGTGGTCACGGCGGCCGCCCTGTTTCTGCTGAGTTTTGTCCTGCCCCGTCGTGGGGTGTAGACTTGCTCGCTTTTTGCGCAATTAGAGAGTCGCAGGAATGAAGCTGTTCAACGCCCGTTATCTGCTCCTTGCCGCATTTTCCTTGCTGCTGGGCGCCTGCCAAAGCACCCCGCCCGCCGCCCCCCAGGCGCCGGACGCACGTGCTGCGGCCATCGCACAGCTGGAGCAAAACCTCGCCAGCAGTGAACTGGCCACCGCCGAAGACGAGCTGGCCGCCTTGCAGGCCCAGTCGCCCAACGATCCGGCGCTGGAGCCTTATCAGCGCCAACTGGCCGAAGCCTATTTGCAGCGCAGCCAGATCGTCCTGCAAAAGGGTGATGTCAACGCTGCCGCGACGGCCCTGAGCCGCGCACGGGCATTGATGCCCAAGGCTCCGGCGCTGACCGGTGGCGTCAACAGTGCGATCGCCCATGCCCGTAAAGTCGAGCTGGACAAAGCCGAGGCCGCCCTGAAAGCCGCCGAAGCCAAGCCGCCGGCCAAGGTCATCGACCCGGCAGCGCCAAGCACTACGGTTGCGCTGAACCTCACCGATATCGAGGCGCTGCGCCATCAACTGGATGAGATCGCCACCGATGTGGTGAATTATCAGTGCGATGTGAGCATCCAGGCACCGCGCACCGAAGATTACCCATGGCTGGCCACGTTGCTGACCAAACGGGTGAAGCGCATCGATTCGGGGTATGACCTGAAGATTCACCGGCAGATCCTGAAGAAGGTTCCGGCGCAGGTCGTGATGATTCCGCGTAAAACTGAATAACGCCATTCGCGAGCAAGCCCGCTCCCACATTTGACCGCATTCCAAAGTTGGAACTCGGTTAAATGTGGGAGCGGGCTTGCTCGCGAAAGCGGTCTAACAAACAACCGATACCTTAAGCCGGAACAGCTTTAGCCTTCGGCTCCCGACCCCAGACCCGATGCTGGGCAATCGCCGCAAAGAACGCCTTAAACGCCTTCGCGTCGCCACCCACAATCAAGCCCGCATCCGCCTCAAGCTTCAGCACATCCAGCAACTGCTTCGCCTCACCGGCCAGGGCAATTGCCTTGAGGTGCTTGTACGCCTCCAGCAGGTAATGCAACGCCACACCATCAGCGCTCAACGCCTGAACCGACTTGGCGCCACCCGGCACAAACACCGCATCGAACGCCACCGAAGGCAAGCCTTCCATGGAAGCATCCACCGGTAGGCTCTTGCCATCCGCCGTCGTTACCGGCGCCGAGGTAGGCCCCAGCAACTTCGCATGCGCACCTGCGGCCTCAAGCGCCTTCTTCAAGGCATCAATCGCCGCGCCATCAACACCGTTCGCCGCCAGAATCGCCACCTTGCGGGTCTTGATATCACCCGACAGCAAATTGGCCTGGCTCAACGCTGGCGAGCGTTCCGGAGATGTCTTGCGCTCTGGCACCGTGCCTTTAGTCGGTGCTGGCAAGCCCAGGTTCTGCGCCACACGCTTGGCCAGTTCGAGGTCGATGTTGGCGAGGATCTCATTCACCTGGCGAGCGCGAATAAATTCACGCTCCACCTTGCCCAGCTCAAAGCTGTAGGCGGCGATGATGTGCTCCTGCTCGTGCTTGCTCATGCTGCGGAAAAACAAGCGCGCCTGGGAGAAGTGATCACCGAACGACTCGCTGCGCTCACGGATCTTGTGGGCATCAATGCGCTCCGGATACGTCTCAAAACCACCGTCCTGCGCCGCAGGCGGAGTTTCTTTCGGCCAGCCGCCATCAATCGAGTTCGGCTCGTAGGACGCGCGGCCCTTGTCGATGGTGGTGCGGTGCATGGCATCGCGCTGGCCGTTATGGAACGGCGCTACCGGACGGTTGATCGGCAACTCGTGAAAGTTCGGCCCGCCCAGTCGGCTGATCTGCGTATCGGTGTAGGAAAACAGACGGCCTTGCAGCAGCGGGTCATTGGAAAAGTCGATGCCCGGCACGATATGCCCCGGGCAGAACGCCACTTGCTCGGTCTCGGCAAAGTAGTTGTCCGGGTTGCGGTTGAGCACCATCTTGCCCAGCGGCGTGATCGGCACCAGCTCTTCGGGGATCAGCTTGGTCGGGTCGAGAATATCGAAGTCGAACTTATGCTCGTCCTCTTCGGCGATGATCTGCACGCCCAATTCCCACTCCGGGTAATCGCCACTTTCAATGGATTCCCACAGGTCACGACGATGGAAGTCGGTGTCTTTGCCCGCCAGCTTCTGCGCCTCGTCCCACACCAGGGAACAGGTACCGACAGTAGGCCGCCAGTGGAATTTGACGAAGTTGGATTTACCCTCGGCGTTCACCAGGCGGAAGGTGTGTACACCAAACCCCTGCATGGTCCGTAGGCTTTTTGGAATGGCCCGGTCAGACATGGCCCAGATCACCATGTGCGCCGACTCCGGCTGCAGCGAGACAAAATCCCAGAACGTATCGTGGGCCGAGCCGCCGGTAGGAATCTCGTTGTGGGGCTCAGGTTTTACCGCATGCACGAAGTCAGGAAACTTGATCGCGTCCTGAATGAAAAACACCGGCATGTTGTTGCCCACCAGGTCGAAGTTACCTTCGTCGGTGAAGAACTTCACGGCAAACCCACGCACGTCACGCACGGTATCGCCGGAGCCGCGTGGGCCCTGAACCGTGGAAAAGCGCGCAAATACCGGGGTTTTATGTTCCGGGTTACGCAGGAACCCGGCCTTGCTCAGCGCCGAATGATTTTCATAGGTCTGGAAATAGCCGTGGGCACCGGTGCCCCGGGCATGGACGATGCGTTCCGGAATCCGCTCATGGTCAAAGTGCGTGATTTTTTCACGCATGATGAAGTCTTCCAGCAGCGATGGGCCACGGGAGCCGACCTTCAAGCTGTTCTGGTTATCGGAAACCTTCACGCCCTGGTTGGTGCGCAGCGCCTGGCCCGTCGCGTCGGAGCGGAATGTTTCCAGGCTTTGCAGCTTGGCGTTGGTGTTGCCACGGTCCAGAGTGTCGGTGCCCGCAAGTTCGCTCTTGGGCGGGGTAACTGGCTTTTTAGTACTCATCAGACAAAAACTCCTCGTTTGCGTAGGCCAGAGCGATCCCCGGCTCTTCTTGAGCAAAACCCCAGGCACGGCACCTGGGAGTTTCGAGTTGCTTATGTAGTGACTGACACGGTTTTGTACCGTTCCTTTTTTATGACCTTTGATCGCGTTATTGCCAAATCGCTGGTCGGATGAGAAATAAATGCTAAGAAACGCTATACGGACAGGCTAAAATGCGCGCCCGGCTAACCGCTGATCCCTTTTTAATGCGCCCCACAAGGTTCGCTACGTGATCGAGTTTCATAACGTCCATAAAACCTACCGGGTCGCCGGTAAGGATATCCCCGCACTGCATCCCACCAACCTGCGCGTCGAAAATGGCCAGGTGTTTGGTCTGATCGGCCATTCCGGTGCGGGAAAAAGTACTTTGCTGCGTCTGATCAACCGCCTGGAGCAACCCAGCGGCGGCCAGATCAAGGTCGATGACGAAGAAGTCACCGCCCTCGACGCCAACGGCCTGCGCCGTTTCCGGCAACAGGTCGGGATGATCTTCCAGCACTTCAACCTGCTGGCATCCAAGACCGTTGCCGACAACGTGGCGCTGCCGCTGACCCTCGCGGGCGAACTTTCCCGCAAGGAAATCGACCTGCGCGTGGCCGAATTGCTGGCCCGGGTCGGCCTGTCCGACCACGCCAAGAAGTACCCGGCGCAGTTGTCGGGCGGCCAGAAGCAGCGCGTCGGCATCGCCCGCGCCCTGGCCACCAAGCCGAAAATCCTGCTATGCGACGAAGCCACCAGCGCCCTCGACCCGCAGACCACGGCCTCGGTCCTGCAACTGCTGGCCGAGATCAACCGCGAGCTGAAGCTGACTATCGTGCTGATCACTCATGAAATGGACGTGATCCGCCGCGTGTGCGACCACGTGGCCGTGATGGACGCCGGCGTGATCGTCGAGCAAGGCACCGTCGCCGACGTATTCCTGCACCCCAAGCACCCGACCACCAAGCGCTTCGTGCAGGAATCCGAGCAAGTCGACGAAGGCGAACAGCGTGATGACTTCGCCCATGTACCGGGGCGCATCGTGCGCCTGACGTTCCAGGGCGAAGCGACCTACGCGCCGCTGCTGGGTACCGTCGCCCGCGACACGGGTGTGGACTACAGCATCCTCGCCGGTCGTATCGACCGCATCAAAGACATTCCCTACGGGCAACTGACCCTCGCCGTCACCGGCGGTGACATGGAGGCCGCCTTCGCCGCCTTCACCGCGGCAGACGTCCATATGGAGGTGCTGCGCTAATGGAAATCCTCTTGAGCTTTTTCTCGAACATCGACTGGTCGGAAATCCTGCTCGCCACCGGCGACACCATGACCATGCTGTTCGGCTCGCTGCTGTTCACCGTATTGCTGGGCTTGCCGTTGGGCGTGCTGCTGTTCCTGTGCAGCCCGCGTCAGCTGTTCGAACAAAAGAATGTTTATGCGCTGTTGTCGCTGGTGGTGAACATCCTGCGTTCGCTGCCGTTCATTATCCTATTGATCGTAATGATCCCGTTCACGGTGCTGATCACCGGCACCTCCCTGGGTGTTGCCGGTGCAATTCCGCCACTGGTGGTGGGTGCCACGCCGTTCTTTGCGCGCCTGGTGGAAACCGCGCTGCGTGAAGTGGACCGCGGGATTATCGAAGCGACCCAGGCCATGGGCGCGACCACTCGCCAGATCATTACCAACGCGTTGCTGCCCGAAGCCCGCCCCGGCATCTTCGCGGCGATTACGGTGACGGCGATTACACTGGTTTCCTACACGGCCATGGCCGGTGTAGTGGGTGCCGGTGGCCTGGGTGACTTGGCGATCCGCTTCGGTTATCAGCGCTTCCAGACCGACGTGATGGTGGTCACCGTGGTGCTGCTGCTGATCCTGGTACAAATTCTGCAAACCGTCGGCGACAAGCTGGTGGTGCACTTTTCTCGAAAATAACGGCTATTGCCGGCGTTAAGCCGGCCAATTCCCGAACAAGGAGCTTGCTGAATGAAAAAACTACTGGTTGCTTTCGCCGCCGTTGCCGCGTTCTCCGCCCACGCCGCCGAAACCCTCACCGTGGCCGCGTCCCCGGTGCCGCACGCTGAAATCCTCGAATTCGTGAAGCCGGCTCTGGCCAAGGAAGGCGTAGACCTGCAGGTCAAAGTCTTCACCGACTACGTTCAGCCAAACGTACAGGTAGCCGAAAAGCGCCTGGACGCCAACTTCTTCCAGCACCAGCCGTACCTGGATGAGTTCAACAAAGCCAAGGGCACTCACCTGGTAAGCGTTGGCGCTGTGCACCTGGAGCCTCTGGGCGCCTACTCCAGCAAGTACAAGAAGCTGGAAGACCTGCCAAGCGGCGCCAACGTCGTGATCCCGAACGACGCCACCAACGGCGGCCGTGCGCTGTTGCTGCTGGCCAAGCACAACCTGATCACCCTGAAGGACCCGACCAACATCCTGTCGACCATCAAGGACATCACTGAAAACCCGAAAGGCCTGAAATTCCGCGAACTGGAAGCCGCCACCCTGCCGCGCGTGCTGACCCAGGTCGACCTGGCGCTGATCAACACCAACTACGCCCTGGAAGCCAAGCTGGACCCCTCCAAGGACGCACTGGTGATCGAAGGCAACGACTCGCCTTACGTGAACATCCTGGTGACCCGCGAAGACAACAAGGATTCGGACGCGGTGAAGAAGCTGGTAGCAGCCCTGCACACCCCGGAAGTGAAAGCGTTCATTCTTGAGAAGTACAAAGGCGCGATCCTGCCGGCGTTCTGATCCAAGGCCGAAACCCCGATCGAAAAAGCGGACGCAGAGCGTCCAGTGCGGCATTCCCACGCAGAGCGTGGGAACGATCCAAACCAATGTGGGAGCGGGCTTGCTCGCGAAGGCGGTGGTTCAGTCGATACATCTGTTGACTGACACACCGCCTTCGCGAGCAAGCCCGCTCCCA
>NZ_JBIUVK010000026.1:51924-83205 GCF_044742865.1 Pseudomonas sp. NPDC087814
GGCGCCCGCGGGGTGGGGGCGGGGGGTGCCGTCCCCCCCCCCCCCCCGTCCCCCCCCCCCCCCCCCCCCCCCCCCCCCCCCCCCCCCCCCCCCCCGCTCCCACATTTGATTTGTGTCGCTCAGAAAATGGTCGGCAGGCTTATTTACGCTGCAACAACCCCGGGAACTGCGCTACCAGCTTCTGGTTGTTCAACGGCGCCCGGATAAACCCGCGCTGGGTGCCGTCCGGCCCGATCAGCGCGAGGTTGCCGCTGTGGTCGACGGTGTAGTTGGGCTTGCTGGTGTCTGCCGGAATAAACGGAATGCTCACCGCATTCGAAACCTTCTGCACATCGTCCACACTCGCACCGGTCAGGCCCTCGAACTGTGGATCGAAGTAGCCCAGGTACTGCTTGAGCTGCGCCGGTGTATCGCGGTTCGGGTCAACGCTGACCAAAATCACCTGCAACTTATCCACAACGTCTTTGGGCAGCTCGCTCTTGATCTGCCGCAGTTGGGCGAGGGTGGTCGGACAGATGTCCGGGCAGAAGGTGTAGCCGAAGAACAGCACGCTCCACTTGCCTTTCAGCTCGTTGACCACCACCGGCTGGCCGTCCTGGTTGGTCATGGTCACCGGTGGCAACTGGCGGCTTTGCGGCAGCAGGATGATGCCGGCATCGATCAAGGCCGTCGGGTCGCCCTGGCCTTTGCCACTCAGTACTTTGTTGACGGTCAGGCCCATGATCAACGCGACAATGGCCACCAGAATGAAGACAGTTTTTTGAGTTCGAGTCATAGGTTCAACAATAGGTAATGGTCTACGAGCAGGGCGATAAACAGCATGAACAGGTACCCGATAGAGTACTTGAAGGTGTTGATCGCCGCGTGCGGCCGACTGCCACGGTACAGCACCCAGGCCCATTGCAGAAAGCGCCCGCCCAGAACCAGTGCGCACACCAGGTACAGCATGCCGCTCATGTGGATGACATAGGGCATCAGGCTGACCGCCAGCAAGGCGAAGGTGTAGAGCAGGATATGCACCTTGGTGTAGTGCTCGCCGTGGGTCACGGGCAGCATCGGGATGTCGGCCTTGGCGTATTCCTCCTTGCGGTGAATCGCCAGGGCCCAGAAGTGCGGCGGGGTCCAGGCGAAGATGATCAGCACCAGCAGCAACGGCTCGGCGCTGACGTGGCCAGTGACGGCAACCCAACCCAGCAACGGCGGCGCGGCGCCAGCCAGCCCACCGATGACGATGTTCTGCGGCGTCGCACGCTTGAGAAAACCGGTGTAGATCACCGCATAACCCAACAGCGAGGCCAGGGTCAGCCAGGCGGCCAGTGGATTGGTAAACGCCAGCAGCAGCGCCAGCCCGGCAACCGCCAGCACCATCGCAAAAACAAGCGCCGCCACAGGCGATACGCGCCCTTCCGCCAGCGGGCGTTTATGGGTGCGCGCCATCAAAGCATCGATGCGCCGGTCCACCACATGGTTGACCGCCGCCGCGCCGCCGGCACACAGCGCGATCCCCAGGTTGCCGAAAATCAGCACCGGCCACGGTACCCCCGCGCGGGTGGCGAGGAACATGCCCACCAGCGAGGTGATGAGCATCAGCACCACCACTTTTGGCTTGGTCAGCTCCAGATAGTCACGCCAGATCGCCTGGCTGTGACGCTCGCTGATCAAGGTCGCCATGGCATCTCTCCTTTAATGGTTATGAGGCCCGACACGTGTTTACGCGGGCTGAAGCGCCAGCCGAACGGCAACTGATGTCGCACCCGAACCAGGCTGGTGCGGGCGTGGTAATTGACCAGCACCAGCGTCAGCAGCAACGCCGCGCCGCCGGCGTTATGCGCGACCGCAACCGGCAGCGGCAGGTGGAAGTACACGTTGCTCAGGCCCAGGCAGATTTGCGCCGCCAGGGCGATCAGCAACAGGCCGGCCAGGCGGGTCATGCCGACCACCTTGAGCTGCCAGGCCAGGCCCAGCAACACGACAGTGACCAGCAGCGCGCCAATCCGGTGGGTGAGGTGAATCGCCGTGCGCGCATCACTGTCCAGTTGCCCGCCGAGGTAATTGGGGCCGATATGCTGGGTCAGGTGAAAGCCATTGGCGAAATCCGCCGCCGGCCACCATTGCCCGTGACAGGTCGGCAGGTCGATACACGCCACGGCTGCGTAGTTGGAGCTGACCCATCCACCCAGCGCGATCTGGCCGATCACCAGCACCAGCCCGGCCGTGGCCCAATACTGCAAACGCCTGGGCACGATCAGCGCCGGCAATACGCCGGACAATCGCAGCGTCAGCAAGAACAGCAGGCTCAACGTCGCAAACCCGCCCAATAAATGCCCGGTGACCACTTGCGGCCAGAGCTTCAGCGTCACCGTCCACATGCCAAACGCTGCCTGGGCGAACACCACTGCCAACAGGAACAACGGCAGCTTCAACGGCTGGCCCGGATGATGCCGATGGGTCCACGCGCGCGCCGCCAGCAGCACGATCAACAGCCCGAGGGTGCCGGCGAAGTAACGGTGGGTCATCTCGTTCCAGCCCTTGTCCGCCTCGACCGGCGTGTCCGGGTAATGCAGTTCAGCATGGGCCAACTGGGCTTCGCTTTTCGGCACGCTGATAAAGCCATAGCAACCCGGCCAATCCGGGCAACCGAGGCCCGCGTGGGTGAGGCGGGTATAGGCGCCCAGCAGCACCACGATCAGGGCCAGCAGGGTGGCAAACAGCGCGAGGCGAAATCCAGGTTTGGCCATGACGGTGTCCTTATCCGATGTTCGACAGTTTCAGCAGCAGGCGCAGGTCGTTGAGCAGGTCCTTGCCCTTGACCCGGGCGTCGTAGCGCAGCACCAGGTTGCCGTGGGGGTCGACGATCCACAGCTGGGCATCGCCGCTGCCTTGGGCGGCGGCGTCTTTGTTGAAGGTCGACAGGTCCAGGGAATAGCGCTGCAGTTGCGGGTATTCGGCCTTGAGTTTGGCGTCATACACGGTGCTGACCGGCTGCGCACTGGCCAGGGCGTGGCTGGCGCGGGAGGCATCACGGCCCAGGCCGATCTGGAGTTGGCGTGCGAGGTACACCAGTTGCTGGCAGTCGGCGGCGCAAGCGGTGGGCGCGGTGACCAGCAGTTGCCAGCGGTCTTCGTCAGCCTGCACGCCAATGTCGGCACGGGTCTGGCCATTGCCGATCATCTCGCCGTGGTAGCTGCGGCTGTCCGGCACCCAGAACTGCAATTTGTACATAAAGGTGGCGAGCACCATCGGGCCGACCACCATCAGCAGGATCAGGATCAGTTGCCAGCGGCCCTTGCGCCGATTGGGCGCTGCCGGCGCGTCAGACATGTTGAGTGGATTCATGGCCGCTCCCATGGCGCTTCTCCTTTTTTGTGTTGTGCCATCCGAGGTAGAGGTAAAGGCCGAACAGCGCCACCGCCATGGCGAACCACTGCACGGCATAGCCCAGGTGTTTTTCCGGGCCCATGGCGACCACGGGCCAATTGGTTTCGAAAGTGCCAGGGCCCGCTTCAGCCCGCACTTCATAGGCGAATCCGCTGCGGCCCAACTCGGTCCACAGCGCTGCGGGATGCAGCGCGGTCAACAATCGTGGCCACTGTGCGCCCGCCGGATCGGCATGCAACTGGAAGGTCTCGCCAGGCGCCACATAGACCCAGGCGTCGAGATTCAACAGTTGTTCGGGAGTGGTGAAAACCGGCGGTGCACGGCGGTCCGGCCAGGGCAGCCAGCCACGATTGAGCAACAGCCACTCGCCGCTGGCCTGATCATGGAAAGGTTGCAGTAGCTCCACACCGACCTTGCCGTCGCGAAAGCGGTTATCCAGCAACACGCTGTGCTCGGCATCGAACTGCCCGCGCAAATGCACACGACGGAACGCCGGATCTTCGGTGGCCTGCAGTTGCGTACTGCTCATGGGCTCGGCAGCGCGGCGCTCGGCGTAAGTGTCCAGCAGCGCCTGTTTTTCGTGACCGCGAGACAGCTGCCAAAAGCCGAGAAATACCAGTAACGGCAGCAGCACGAGTACCACCAGCGTCGGCGCAATACCGGGGCGAAAGGGTTTCATGGCATTGCCGCAGAGGTCGGTGCTGCGCTGGCTATACTGAATCTCATTGCTCGCCCCCTCCAAAAAAGAGCCCCGGAGCCCACCATGCTCAAAGCAGCCATTGCCCTGATGCTGATTGCTACCGTCGTGAGCCTGTTCAGTGGCTTGTTCTTCCTGGTCAAGGACGAGGGCAACTCCAACCGCCTCGTCACTGCCTTGACCGTGCGTGTGGTGCTGGCCGTGATCACCCTGGGGTTGATCACCTGGGGTTTCTTCAGCGGCCAACTGGTATCTCATGCGCCCTGGTGAAACACCTCAAAGCACGTAAACGAAGAAAAACAGCCCGATCCACACCACGTCCACAAAGTGCCAATACCAACTGGCCGCCTCGAACCCGAACTGGTGTTCGTTGTTGAAATGCCCCTTCAGGATGCGCATCAGCATCACAAACAAAATGATCGTGCCGATGGTCACGTGGGCACCGTGGAAGCCGGTGAGCATGAAGAAGGTCGCGCCGTACACGCCGGACCCCAGGGTCAGGCCCAACTCCTTATAGGCATGGATGTATTCCTCGGCCTGGAACCCGAGAAACGCCCAACCCAGCAACACGGTGATCGCCAGCCAGATCTTCAGTGCGCCGCGATGGCCTTTGCGCAAGGCATGGTGGGCGATAGTGATGGTCACGCTGGAGCTGACCAGCAAGATCGTGTTGATCAGCGGCAAGCCCCACGGGCTGATGGTGCCCTTGGGCGCCGGAAACATTTTCGGGTCAGGATTGTTCAGCAGCGGCCAGGCAAATTCGAAGTTCGGCCACAGCATGTGCGCGATGCCCTTGTGGCCTTCGCCCGCCAACCACGGCGCCGACATGTGCCGCACATAAAACAGCGCACCGAAAAAAGCGATGAAGAACATCACTTCGGAAAAGATGAACCAGGTCATGCCCCAGCGAAAGGAGCGGTCCATCTGCGAACTGTACAAACCGGCGCGACTTTCCTTGATCACCGCGCCGAACCAGCCAAACATCATGTAGGCCAGCAGCAAGCCACCGACGAAAAAGATCAGCGGGCCGTGGGATTCCGGGCGTGCGGCCTTCAAATCGTTGAACCAGGTCGCCAATCCGAACACCGTGATCAGCATCCCCAACGTAGCAATTATGGGCCATTTGCTTTGCGCTGGTACGTAGTACGTATCATGAGTCGACATGTATTCGTTCTCCTAATCGAGCCCGCAAGCAACGCCTAGCCGCCGGTATGGACAGCCACGGGCGGTTGGCGCGCGGTGATATCGAACAGCGTGTACGCCAGGGTCAAATGCTTCACATCCTTCGGCATGTCGCGGTCGACAATGAAGCGCACCGGCATCTCTATGCGCTGACCTGGCTGTAGCACTTGCTGGGTGAAGCAAAAACACTCGGTCTTGTGGAAGTACATCGCCGCCTCGGCCGGCGAAATGCTCGGCACCGCCTGGGCGGTCATCGGCTTGTCGGTGGGGTTGTAGGCCACGAACAGCATCTCGGTGACTGCGCCGGGATTGACCACCACCTCGTCGGCCTTGGAGTGGAATTCCCAGACCATATCGATGGCATTGGTGGACAGGAACTGCACCCGCACCTGCCGCGTCGGGTCCACCACCTGCTCGCCTTCGTACTGCCCGGCGGTCTTGCCATTGATGCCGAACGCCTTGCACATCACGTCGTAGATCGGCACCAGGGCAAACCCGAAGGCGAACATCGCCACCACCAGGATCAGCAGGCGCGTGACCAGGCGCTTGATAGGCACGGACTCAAGCATGGCGGCCACCTGCGAATGAATGTTCTGCGAATGGCCTTTCTGTGGGAGCTGGCTTGCCTGCGATACTGGCAACTCGGTCTTTCAGGTACACCGAAGTGATGCCATCGCAGGCAAGCCAGCTCCCACAGGATAGGGAGGTGTTCATTTGACCTCCGGTGGCGTGGTGAAGGTGTGGTACGGCGCGGGCGAAGGAATGCTCCACTCCAGTCCTTCGGCGCCATCCCACGGCTTGGCTGGCGCAGGCGGGCCGCCACGGATGCACTTGATGACGATGAACAGGAAGAAGATCTGCGTCGCGCCAAAGGTGAAGGCACCGATGGAAGAGACCATGTTGAAGTCGGCGAACTGCAGGTTGTAGTCCGGCACCCGACGCGGCATGCCGGCAAGCCCTACGAAGTGCATCGGGAAGAACGCCATGTTCATCCCCACGAACGACAGCCAGAAGTGCAGCTTGCCCAGGGTTTCGTCGTACATGTGGCCGGTCCATTTCGGCAGCCAGTAGTAGGCCGAGGCGAAGATCCCGAAGATCGCCCCAGGCACCAGTACGTAATGGAAGTGCGCCACCACGAAGTAGGTGTCGTGGTACTGGAAATCCGCCGGGGCGATGGCCAGCATCAGCCCGGAGAAACCGCCGATGGTGAACAGAATCACGAAGGCCACCGCGAACAGCATCGGCGTCTCGAAGGTCAGCGAGCCTTGCCACATGGTGCTGACCCAGTTGAACACTTTCACGCCCGTGGGCACCGCGATCAGCAGCGTGGCGTACATGAAGAACAGCTCGCCCACCAGCGGGATGCCCACCACGAACATGTGGTGCGCCCACACGATGAACGACAGGAACGCGATGCTCGCCGTGGCGTACACCATCGAGGTGTAGCCGAACAGCGGCTTGCGCGAGAAGGTCGGGATGATCGAGCTGACGGCACCGAACGCCGGCAGGATCATGATGTACACCTCGGGGTGGCCGAAGAACCAGAACACATGCTGGAACAACACCGGGTCACCGCCACCAGCGGCACTGAAGAAGCTGGTGCCGAAGTGGATGTCCATCAGCATCATGGTCACGCAGCCCGCCAGCACCGGCATCACCGCGATCAGCAGGAAGGCTGTGATCAGCCAGGTCCAGACGAACAGCGGCATTTTCATCAACGTCATGCCGGGAGCGCGCAGGTTGAGGATGGTGGCGATGACGTTGATCGCGCCCATGATCGAACTGATGCCCATCAAGTGGATGGCGAAGATGAAGAACGTCACGCTTTCCGGCGCGTAGGTGGTGGAGAGCGGGGCGTAGAAGGTCCAGCCGAAGTTCGGCCCGCCGCCGGGCATGAACAGGGTGGAAACCAGCATCAGGAACGCCGCCGGCAACAGCCAGAAACTGAAGTTGTTCATGCGCGGCAGGGCCATGTCGGGCGCGCCGATCATCAACGGGATCATCCAGTTGGCCAGGCCGACAAACGCTGGCATCACCGCACCGAACACCATCACCAGGCCGTGCATGGTGGTCATCTGATTGAAGAACGCCGGCTCGACGATCTGCAAACCCGGCTGGAACAGCTCGGCACGGATCACCATGGCAAACGAGCCACCAAGCAGGAACATGCAGAAGCTGAACCACAGGTACATCGTGCCGATGTCTTTGTGGTTGGTGGTCAGTACCCAACGCATCAGGCCCTTGGCGGGGCCGTGAGCGTGGTCACCGGCATGACCGTGGTCATCGATCACAGCGCTCATGGCCTTTCTCCTGCGAACGAGTGGGCGGGACGGTTCAGGGAATATGCAATGAAGGAAGTCATTTGCTTTCCGCCTGTTTCAGAGCCAGCACGTCTTTAGGTGTGACCATGTCGCCTTTGTTGTTGCCCCAGGCGTTACGTTCATAGGTCACGACCGCCGCGATATCGACTTCCGACAGTTGCTTGCCGAACGCCGCCATGGCGGTGCCGGGCTTGCCGAAGTACACGCGGTGCAGGTGGTCTTCCTTGGGCCCGGTGGCAATCGGCGAGCCCTTGAGCGCCGGGAACATCGGCGGCAGGCCCTGGCCTTCGGCCTGGTGACAGGCGACGCAGGTAGTGTGGTAGATCTTGTCGCCACGGGCCACCAGCTCATCCAGGGTCCATTCCTTGGAGGTCAGCTCCTTGAGCTTGGCGGCCTCTTCCTTACGCTCGCCGAGCCAGGTGTCGTAGTCGGCCTTGGATTTGACCTCCACCACGATCGGCATGAAGCCGTGGTCCTTGCCGCACAGTTCGGCGCACTGGCCGCGATAGATGCCGGGCTTTTCGATGCGGGTCCAGGCCTCGTTGACGAAGCCGGGAATCGCATCACGCTTCACCGCAAACGCCGGCACCCACCAGGAGTGAATCACGTCCGCAGCGGTCACCAGGAAACGCACCTTGGCACCCACCGGCAGCACCAGCGGCTGGTCGACTTCCAACAGGTAATGCTCGCCTTTGACGGCCTGGTTATGGATCTGCTCGGCGGGCGTGGCCAGGTTGCTGAAGAACTCGACATCCTGGCCCAGGTATTTGTAATGCCACTTCCACTGGTAGCCGGTGACCTGGATATCGATATCCGACTCAGTGCTGTCGTAGATGTTGATCAGCGTCTTGGTGGCCGGAATGGCCATCGCCACCAGGATCAGCAAGGGCACCACGGTCCAGAGAATCTCCACCGTCGTACTCTCGTGGAACTTGGCTGCCACCTGTCCCGTGGAGCGCCGGTGAACGATCATCGACCAGAACATCGCGCCAAACACGACGATGCCAATCGCCACACAAATCCAGAAAATGGTCATGTGCAGGTCAAACACGGCGTGACTGACTTCAGTGGCCCCTGGCGCCATATTCGTTGTCCAGGCGGCTTGCGCCTGGCCGAATACTGACCACAACAGGAGGCCCATCCAAACATGTGGATGTCGCGTCATTGCGGGTTCCCCTTATCATTCTTGTTATCCCGCCGGTTTGCACCTGCGGCCAAGGGAGCGGCTTCCATACTGCTTACAACCGCCAGGCCTTGCCTGCTCATGCAGTCGGGCGTCATCAGCTAATTGCGTACAAAATCGAGTATAGACAGCGACCGCCACCCCGCAATGTGATCGGGCAAATGAACGAAAATGAGGAAACGGACCACACAACAGGACCGGTGGCGCGCGTTATCCGACGAACGATGGCAATTTGATATAACGCCAGCGCATAACCATGAAATAATTATGACAAATGCGTCTTAGGCTCTCGTATAAACGAGCTACCTTATGCTCTCCCTATTTCCTACGCCTGCATCACTGGAGCTTTCATGAACACCGCCGCATTGCGCGAGCAGATTTCCCGTGCCCATCAACACGAATCCAGCACTGGCCAGCTTGCTCAGCAGCTGGAAGTCCAGTTACCGCACCTGCACCCGGCGATTTCCGTGCCTGACGTCGACGCCAAGGGCGTGATGACGCGTTTTGTAAGCGCCTACATCGACCAGGTCCCCGATCTGCTGGACGCGGCCAACGATGTCGCCCGCGAAGCCGGTATTGAAAGCCAGATCAAACCGGTGCTGAAAATCGCCGAGCATTTCTTCCTGCAGCCGCCGGCGATCCTGGCCGGGCATGAAGGCCTGGACGGTTTGCTGGATGAGGCTTACCTGGCGCATCGCCTGGTGGAAGAGGTCAACGATCTGTATATCAAGCACTTCGGCCAGCCGTTGATTCCGCTGGATACCACTGTGGCGAACGTGATTGCCCACCAATTGATCGGCGAGGCGTTTGCCAATCAGCTGGATGAGGCGGTGCACCACGCGGTGGATGAGATGCTTAACGAAGAGAGTTTTGCGCTGGAGTCGGTCGAAGCCTACCGCGACAAGCTCAAGAGCCCGGACACGGAAGCGGCGTGGAAGCGCTGGCCGTGCCTGTCGCGGCAGTTGGGCGTGGGTCTTGAGCTGGACCAGCCAGCTTAGATTTGCCGGCTTGCAAAGATCCAATGTGGGAGCGGGCTTGCTCGCGAAAGCGGTGTATCAGAAACACATTCAGTGACTGACACTGCGCCTTCGCGAGCAAGCCCGCTCCCACATTTTGATCCGGTTTCGTCAGCCAACAGACGGCGCCGAGCCTATTCCGGTCGTCGTTCTTACCCGTCCTTCCAACCTGCGCTTCAACCCCCGCGCCTCGATCATCAGCTTCGAGCCCTTGGCCGCATTGGCCCGACCCCATTCCTCCAATAGCTCAAGGCAGGAGTGGTCGATATAACTCAGGTTACTGAGCGGCACATGCAAGGTGGTCCCGGCGGGTACCGTCGACAGCACCTGGGTCAATGCAGGCACCTTGAGAAAGGTCCCGGCCCCCGTCAATCGCAGCTCCATCTCGCCCTCCTGCGGCAGGTCGATCAGGCTTATCTTCAAGCGTGAGGCCTTGAACGCCAGCTTCACCAGCGTCAACCCGAAGCCCACCAACACACCCGTCAGCAGGTCGGTAAAGATGATCGCCAGCGCCGTCGCCGCGTAGGTAAACATCGGCATTCGCCCGTAGCGCGCCAGGCCACGAAACGCCTTCATGTCCACGAGCTTGATTCCGGTGTACACCAGCACACCCGCCAGGCTTGCCACCGGAATGCTTTGCAGCACACTGGACAGCAACAGCACGAACGCCAGCAGCCACAAGCCGTGGAACATCGCCGACAAACGCGTGGTAGCGCCGGCCTGGACGTTGGCCGAACTGCGCACGATCACACCGGTCATCGGCAGGGCGCCGACCAGGCCACACAGCATGTTGCCCACACCTTGTGCCGACAATTCCTTGTCGAAGTCGGAACGCTGGCCACTGTGCATACGGTCGACTGCCGCCGCCGAAAGCAGCGTTTCAGCGCTGGCGATAAATGCCACGGCGAAGGCCGCGATCAACAGATTGGGATCCGCCAGGTTCAGCAGGTCGCTGGGGCGCAGCCAATCGATGGCATCCGCGAGATTTTCCGGCACCTCCACCCGCTTGACCTGCAACGCCAGCACCAGGCTGGTGACTGTCGCCAAACCCACGCCGAGCAGGGCGCCGGGGACGAAGCGCAGCTTTTGCGGGCGGAACTTGTCCCACAGCCACATCACCATAATCGTCGACAGCCCGAGCAAACCGGCCTGCCAGCCGAGCCCGCCGCCCAATGTGGGGATCGCCTGGATCAGTGCCGCAGGGAAGCCGGCGAGGTTATCCAGCCCCGAGGGCTTTGGCACACCGTCGAGCATCACGTGTACTTGCGACAGGACAATCAGTACCCCGATCCCCGCCAGCATCCCGTACACCACTGCAGGCGCAGTCACGCGGAACCAGCAGCCCAGGCGCAAACGCCCGGCCACCAATTGCAGGAAGCCCGCCAGCAACAGGATCGGCCCGAGCATGGCCATGCCATGCTGGCGAACCAGTTCGAACACCAACACCGCCAAACCTGCCGCCGGACCGCTGACTTGCAACGGCGACCCCGCCAGCCAACCGACCACCAGGCCACCGATGATCCCGGTGATCAAGCCTTTGGCCGGAGGCATTCCGGACGCGATGGCGATCCCCATGCACAGCGGCAGGGCGACCAGAAACACAACCACGGAAGCCAGCAGCTCCCGTGGCAGCACAGCTTTCAATTGAGCAGCACGCATAATGACTCTCCCGAGGCATTCGCCGGGCGTGGCAAGGCCTGGCTGCTCGAACGGCAGCCATCGCGTTACCCGACAGGGGATTGTTTTAGAAGCGCGCTTTAGGCGTCGCGGATGGAATCGGCTGGGTACCGTTCAAGGGCAGGAACGCTGCCTGATCCGCATCGTAGGCCCTGATTTCGCTGGTCTCGATGTCGTAGACCCAGCCATGGATAAACAAATGCCCGTTGGCCATGCGCGAGGCCACGGAGGGATGAGTGCGCAGGTGCTGCAGTTGGGCGATCACGTTTTCTTCGGTCAGCACGTGCATGCTTTCGTGTTCGTTGGCGCAATCGCAGTTGTCCTGGACCATGGTCTTGGCGACTTCGGCGTGGCGCAGCCAGGCCTTTACCGTGGGCATTTTTTCCAGGCTTTGGGGGTTGAGCACCGCGCGCATGGCGCCGCAGTCGGAGTGGCCGCAAATGATGATGTGCTGCACACCAAGGGCCAGTACCGCGTACTCGATAGCCGTTGAAACACCGCCGTTCATCTGCCCATAAGGCGGCACGACGTTACCGACGTTACGGGTCACGAACAAATCCCCAGGGGAGCTATGGGTGATCAGCTCGGGAACGATGCGCGAGTCGGCGCAGGTAATGAACATCGCCCGCGGGCTCTGGGCCGTGGCGAGTTTTTTGAAGAGCTCTTCCTGCTGGGGGAAGATCTCGTTATGGAAATGCAAAAAGCCTTCAACGATGTGCTGCAGCGCTGCATCGGCGGATTCCGCCTCGTGAGGGGCTGAAGCCGACGCAGCCAACGGCTGTTTATCCTTGTCACTCATAATTCATCCTCTTGGTTGGAGCAGGGGAGTTTTCCAGTGCGGCCGGCGCCCAAACTGAAGCGCCGACTCATTAGTCACTCGATGAACAAGGTACCCGCCGAAACTTAACTCAAACTGAATGAGCCGCTCTAGATCGGGGCTTTCAGTGATATCAAAACGCGACTATTCCTACAGAAAAGTACGCTTATCCAGCAGTTTACAATAATGCCATCTGTCTGCCCGGCGGACAAAACGCCGTGCAATCCAGATTAAACCCTTCCCGCCGGTTGAGCCCCAATCGTTTGATCGCCTTGGCGAAACGTTGCGCCAGCAAATCGGCAAACGGCCCTTCGCCACGCATGCGTACACCGAAGCGGCTGTCGTAGACCTCACCGCCGCGCACCTGCCGCACCAGGCTCATCACATGGGCCGCGCGCTGCGGGTAATGGGCCGCCAGCCATTCCTCAAACAGCGGCGCCACCTCCAGAGGCAAACGCAGCATCATGTACGCCGCGCTTTGTGCCCCCGCGGCATGAGCTTCGGCCAGCAGGCTTTCCAGCTCGCTGTCGTTGATCATCGGGATCATCGGCGAACACAGCACGCCCACCGGGATCCCCGCCTCACGCATCACCCGGATCGCCCGCAGCCGGGCCTTGGGTGCAGCCGTGCGCGGTTCGAGGATGCGCTTGAGTTCATCGTCCAGGCTGGTGAGGCTGATCATCACCGCCACCAGCCGCTGCTGCGCCAGCTCGGTCAGCAGGTCGAGGTCCCGCAGGATCAGCGAGCCCTTGGTAATGATCGTCACCGGATGACGGTAGCGCAGCAGCACTTCGAGGGTTTGCCGGGTGATCTTGTACTCGCGCTCGATGGGCTGGTACGGGTCGGTGTTGGAGCCCAGGTTGATCGGCGCGCAGGTGTAGCCCGGTTTCGACAGTTGCTGCTCAAGCACGTCGGCGGCGTTGGTCTTGGCGATCAGCTTGGTTTCGAAGTCCAGCCCCGGCGACAGGTCCCAATACGCGTGGCTGGGCCGCGCATAGCAGTAGATACAACCATGCTCGCAGCCGCGATACGGGTTGATCGCCCGGTCAAACGGGATATCCGGCGAGCTGTTGCGGGTAATGATGGTTTTCGCGGTTTCGATACGGACTTCGGTGCCCTGGGTCTGTGGCACTTCCTGATACCAACCGTCGTCTTCCGCCACGCTGACGGTGGGCGCAAAACGGTTGTGCAGGTTGGTGGCCGTGCCGCGCCCGCGAGGCGGCAAAGGGACATTCATAGTCAGACCTCATAAACTGTATCCATATACAGTATTCGAGAAGATCGCTTTTCACCAGCACCACTGGGCGGCGCGGTCTAGCATCGACCTTCGCACGAACGGAATGACACCTTCCTACATGTAACCAAACAAGAAATAAATCGCGACATATGTGACATGGATAAAGTTATTAACACATCGCTATGATCACAACTTAACTCATTACCACCTACAGGATATTTATGTCTCAGGATGAACTACGCTTTACATGCGAAGACTTTGAAAAAGATAACAGCCCGGAAGTATTAATGGAGCGCTTTACCGACGGTAAACTGTCCTACGCCATGTATGCCTCTTCCTCCAACAGGGACGGGCACTACGACACCACTTCCTCCACCACCGACCTGGATAACGACGGCGACTTCGATGAACAGGACAAGACCATCTTCCTGAACATGGCGAATAGCTTTGTAAAAACCTGCGCCCCTCGATAATTAATCGGCTAGTTGCCAGGCTTATATATAAAACTATAAACCTGGCAACTGACACTACTTCTCTGAAGTTTGATCAGCTTCGGTAGTTACTGCATCTTTTCGCAAGTCTTTCACTTGCGAAGCCTTTACAGGCTCTCCCTTATTACCCCAACTGTCCCGAACGAAACTGACGACATCCGCCACTTCCTGATCCGACAGCCGCCAGGCAAACGCCGGCATGGTGAAGGTCGAAGGTGCCGTATGCGTCGCCGGCAACGTGCCGCCGTTCAACACGATGTTGATCAGCGACGTCGCATCCGCCGTCTGCAATACCGGGTTGCCCGCCAGCGCCGGGAACACGCGGGTGTAGCCGTGGCCGTCGGTACGGTGGCACGCCGCGCAGTTGTCGATGTACACCGAGGCACCCGGCTTGCTGTCATCACCCTTCCACAGCGCATCGGCGACCTGCTTGTCGTACTGATGCGGCTGATCCTTGGGATCCACCGCCGGCAGGGTCTTGAGGTAACGGGCGATAGCCGTCAGGTCCTCTTCCGACATGTACTGCATGCTGTGGACCACAACGTCGCTCATGCCGCCAAACACCGCACTGCGATCACTGCGCCCGGTCTTGAGGAATTGCACCAGTTGCTCCTCGCTCCAGCTACCCAGGCCGTCCTTGTGGTCGCCCCGCAGGCTCTTGGCAATCCAGCCTTCCAGCGGCGCACTGCCGGACAGGAAAGCGCTGCCATCCGACGCACTCAGGGATTTTTCCTGCATAGTCAGGGCCCGTGGCGTATGGCAGGCACCGCAGTGGCCAAGGCCCTCTACCAGATAAGCGCCACGGCTGATCACCGGATCGGCGCCCGCCTGGGCCTGGTAGTCCTCGACCTTGGGCGCAAACATCCAGCGCCATCCGGCCAACGGCCAGCGCATGCTCAACGGCCAGGGAATGTCGCTGTCCTTGTTCACCTGCGCCACCGGCTCCACGCCCTTCATGAAGTACGCGTACAACGCCTGCATGTCGCTTTCGCTGACCCGCGCGTAAGACGGGTAGGGCATCGCCGGGTAAAGCGTACTACCGTTCTTGGCGACGCCATGGCGCACGGCCTGGTCGAAGTCTTCGAAGCTGTAGTCGCCCAGGCCGGTTTTATCCGGGGTGATGTTGGTGGAGTAGATGGTGCCGATCGGGGTTTCCATCGGCAGGCCACCGGCGAACGGTTTGCCGCCCTTGGCGGTGTGGCAGGCCACGCAGTCACCGGCGCGCGCCAGGTATTCACCCTGTTTGACCAGATCGGTTTCAGCCGCACTCACCGAGCAGCTGCTGAACAAAGCCAGGGACGCGATAACAAATGCTTTCATGGTCATCGCTCCTTATGCCTGAACCAGTGGGCCGGGGTTTTTCAGGTACTGCTCGCGAATTGCCCGCGCCGACCAGTAGGTCAGCGCCGCCACCAGGCCCGTAGGGTTGTAGCCCAAGCCTTGTGGGAACGCGGAAGCGCCCGGGACAAACACGTTGTGTACGTCCCAGCACTGCAGGTAGCGGTTCAAGGCACTGGTTTTCGGGTCGGTGCCCATGATCGCGCCACCGTTGAGGTGGGTGGTCTGGTAAGACGCGGTGTTGAAGTGCTCGCCCACCTTTTTGCCCAGCAAGGCAATCGCCTTGGGGTTCATCGCTTCGGCGATCTTGCTCATTTTTTCGACCATGAAGCGGTTCATCTTGATGTCGTTTTCCTGCCAGTCGAAGGTCATGCGCAGCAGCGGCAGGCCGTAGGCATCGCGGTAAACCGGGTCCAGGTCGAGGTAGTTGCCACGGTAGGATTGGTGGGCGCCATGGGCATCCATCGACACCTGGTGAGTGTAGTAATCAGCCGTGGCGCGCTTCCACGCACTGCCCCAGGCCGGCGTGCCCGGCGGGTTGGAGGTGCCCGCAATCGGCCGGCTGCCCGCCTGGTTGACCCACATCGGCGAGCCGCCCACAAAGCCGTGCGGCCCATGGTCGAAGTTGTCGGCGTTGAAGTTATCGACCGCCACGCCATTGCCGCCGGCACCGATGAAGTTGTTGGTGTGCACGTCCTTGTCGAAGAACGCCTTGATGGTGGCCATGTTCTGGTAGGCGAAGTTGCGGCCCACCACGCCCTCACCGGAGATCGGGTCGTAGGGTTTGCCGATGCCCGACAGCAGCATCAGGCGCACGTTGTTGAACTGGAAGGAACCGAGGATCACCAGGTCCGCCGGCTGCTCGCATTCCCGCCCCTGGGCGTCGACATACGTCACGCCGGTCGCCTTGCTCCTGGTGCTGTCGAGATTGACCTTCAGCACGTGGGAATTGGGCCGCAGTTCGAACTTGGGTTCCTGGCGCAAGGCCGGCAGGATGTTCACGTTCGGCGAAGCCTTGGAATACATGTAGCAGACATAACCGCTGCAGAAGCCGCAGAAATTGCACGGGCCCATCTGGGCGCCGTAAGGGTTGGTGTACGGCCCCGATGTATTCGCGGAAGGCAGGTTGTAGGGCTTGTACCCCACGGCCGTGGCGGCCTTCTGGAACAGCTGTGCGGAGACTGTGTTCTTCTGCGATTCCAGCGGGAAGTGATTGGAGCGATCCGGTGCGTAAGGGTTGCCGCCCTTGCCTTCGCCCACCAACTGGCCTTTCACCGTCCAGGCTTGCCCGGAGGTGCCGAAGACTTTCTCGGCATAGTCGAAGAATGGTTCCAGCTCTTCATAGCTGACGCCGAAATCCTGGATGGTCATGTCCTTGGGAATGAAGTTTTTCCCGTAGCGCTCTTCGTAATGGCTACGCATGCGCAACTCGATCGGGTCCACCCGAAAGTGCACGCCGGACCAGTGCAGGCCTGCACCGCCGACACCGTTGCCAGGCAGGAAAGCGCCCAGTTGGCGGTTGGGCATCGCCACGTCATTCACGCTATGGCGAATGGTCACGGTTTCCTTGGAGATGTCCTGGAAGAGCTTTTTACGCACGCTGTAGGTCAGTTCGTCGATGACCTGGGGATAGTTGCCGTCCGGGTAGGTGTCCTGCATCGGGCCGCGCTCCAGCGCTACCACGTTGAGGCCAGCTTCCGTCAGCTCCTTGGCCATGATCGCGCCGGTCCAGCCAAAGCCGACAATCACTGCATCCACTTTCTTCATGATGGTCGCCACGTTTACGCCCTCTCGCCACGGATCGAAACAGCCGGGAAGGGGTATTGCTCGTTGCGTTCAACCCAATCCATGAAATCGGCGCGGGCGCCGGGGAAGCCGATCATGGTCCAGCCGACCATGCCTTTGTTGCCACCGTGGACCGGGTCGCAAAAGAACCCTTCCTTGGTGTTTTGCAGCAACAGATTGAAGAAAATCTTCGGCGGGACGCTGTCGAACTGCGCGTCGCCGGCCTCCAGGCGCTGCAACAACTTTTCCTGGGTAGCGCTGTCTTGCTCGGCAAATAGCTTACCGTTCATCGCTTTCGACCAGGCATCCGTGGCAGCAATGCCCAGGCGATAGATCTCCTTGGGCACCAATTTGCTCTGCCAGCCCATTTCAGGCGGCGCGTCGGCATTGAACGGGCCTTGCATGAACCACAGGGCACCCGCCGCGTACGGCGTGTTCATCTGACGGTCGATGTATTCCGGCGCACCGGCTTCCAGGGCGCCTGGACCCTGGTCGTCCGCCGGGATCAGGCGCGCAACGGCCGCGTTGATAAAGGCCCATTCCTCGGCAGTGAAATAGCTCGGCTCATAGGCCTTGCTGCTGACGGGCGCCTTCTCCGGGCTGGCTTGAGCCGGTTCGGGAACCGCCATCAGCATCGAACCGCCCAGGCCCGTGCTGGCGACAGTGACCACGGGGATCAAGGTCAAGGATTTGCGTAAAAACTCACGCCGGGGGTTGTCTTGATCTTGATCAGACATGGTGGCACCTCATCATGTGGTCACGGATTTATCAGCCGCTTCGAGGAACGACTTATAGTTTTGGCAGTAAATGGGATCCAAAGGACCCAAGGGGATAGAACACAGCAGCAATCAATAGTTACAAAGGATAGCAGGCTAAGGATTGGGGAAAATCGTTTCAGCGCGAAAAAATCTGCCCGGAGCCGGCTTATTCACGATTCTTTGACGAGTACCTCACACGGCATTGACCCCCTGTAGGCGAATCTGGGCCCCATCAGCCCCTTCCCTATTCGGTTACATCGCGCATGTTCAAGAATCAATTGCTGCCTGCCGTCAGCCTCGTGTTCATGGCGCTGTTCACCACCGCACCGTCCCAGGCCGAAGAGCTCACGCCCATTCGTTCGTTGGAATGGGCCCAGCCGGTGGGCAATCAATACAACCTGTATCAAATGACGCCCACGCTCTATCGCAGCGCGCTGCCGGATAGCGGTGCTGTTCCTGTATTGGAAAAGCTCAAGATCGGTACGGTGATCAACTTTCTGCCCGAGTCCGATGCCAAGTGGCTGAAATCACCCGGTATCAACCAGGTGCAATTGTCCTATCGCACCAACCATGTCGATGACGCCGATGTGCTCGCAGCGTTGCGTGCGATTCAGGATGCCGAAGCCAACGGCCCGGTGCTGATGCACTGCAAACACGGCTCCGACCGCACTGGCCTGGTGGCGGCGATGTATCGGGTGGTGATTCAGGGATGGAGCAAGGAAGATGCGCTGAACGAAATGACCTTGGGCGGCTTTGGCGCCAGTAGCGGCTTCAAGGACGGTGTTCGCTACATGATGAGGGCCGATGTCGACAAGTTACGCACCGCACTGGCCAACGGCGAATGCAGCACCAGCGCCTTTGCGCTGTGCTCGATGAAAAGCTGGCTGAATACCGCGGAAAACGCCAAAGACCCGGCCGAGGAAAAAACCGCCTGGGTGGTCGCTCCCTGAGCCATCAACCCAGGGAGCGCTTCACGATCAGTCTTTCTTCAGCTTCGGATTAGGGAAGAACTGCACCGCTTGCACCTTGGGGTCCGGTGCTTTCAACGCCGACGTATTGACCCGCGTACCCAATTCCTTGGGCACTGACAGACCTTGTTCATTCAGCGTGTCGGAATAGCCGCAAGCCACGCATTCGCGGTGCGGAACATCGTCCTCGCTCCACATCATCAACTTGTCCGGCTCGCTGCACGCCGGGCAGACTGCCCCGGCGATAAAGCGTTTTTTGGTTTTCACAGGTGCTTCACTCATGCTGCCGCGTCCTCACTCAGGCCGCTGTGGCGCAAGAGTGCGTCAATCGACGGCGCCCGTCCGCGGAAATCGACGAACAGCACCATCGGTGCCTGGGAACCGCCACGGGCCAGGATCGCCTCGCGGAACGCTCGGCCAGTCTCGGCATTGAGTACGCCATCTTCTTCGAACTTGGAAAAGGCATCGGCCGACAGCACTTCCGCCCACTTGTAGCTGTAGTAACCCGCGGCGTAACCGCCAGCGAAGATATGCGCGAAGCTGTTGGGGAAGCGGTTGTAGGCGGGCGGACGCATCACCGACACCTCATCACGCACACCTTCCAGCACCTGCAGCACGCTGCGGCCATCGCCGTGGGTGGCGTGCAGCTCGAAGTCGAACAGCGAGAACTCCAACTGGCGAACCATCATCAGGCCGGACTGGAAGTTCTTCGCCGCGAGCATTTTTTCCAGCAGGTCCTGAGGCAGCGGCTCACCGGTTTCATAGTGACCGGAAATCAGCGCCAGGCCTTCCGGCTCCCAGCACCAGTTCTCCATGAACTGGCTCGGCAACTCCACCGCATCCCAGGCCACGCCGTTGATGCCGGACACGCCGGCGTGCTCGACACGGGTCAACAGGTGGTGCAGGCCGTGGCCGAATTCGTGGAACAGCGTGGTCACTTCATTGTGGGTCAGCAGGGCAGGCTTGCCGCTGTCGGCCGGGGTGAAGTTGCACACCAGGTTGGCCACCGGGCTTTGCAGCACGCCATCAACCGTGCGGCGACGGTCTCGGGCGCCGTCCATCCAGGCACCCCCACGCTTATTGGCGCGGGCATACAGGTCGAAAAAGAAGCGGCCGACGTGCTGGCCGTTTTCCTTGATTTCGAACAGGCGAACATCCGGGTGCCAGGTGTCGAAGCCTTTCTGCTCGGCGATCTCGATGCCATACAGGCGTTGCACGATGGCGAACAGGCCGCTGAGTACCTTGTCGATCGGGAAGTAGGCGCGCAGGGCTTCCTGGGAAACGCTGTAACGCTGCTCACGCAGTTTTTCGCCGTAGAAACCGCTGTCCCAGCTTTGCAGGTCCGCGCAGCCTTGTTCGGCGGCATAGGCCTTGAGCTGTTGCAGGTCCTGGGTGGCAAACGGCTTGCTGCGCTTGGCCAGGTCCCGCAGGAAGCTCAGCACCTGGTCGCTGGACTCGGCCATTTTGGTGGCCAGGCTCAGCTCGGAGAACGAGGCGAAGCCCAGCAGTTGCGCCAGCTCCTGACGCAGGTCGAGGATCTGTTCCATGACCGGGCCGTTATCGTTCTGACCGGCATTCGGGCCTTGGTCCGACGCGCGGGTGCAGTAGGCTGCGTAGATTTCTTCACGCAGGGCGCGGTCGTGGGCGTAGGTCATCACCGCGTAGTAGCTTGGGAATTCCAGGGTGATCAGCCAGCCGTCGAGGCCCTTGGCCTGGGCAGCCGCAGCCATTTGCGCCTTGGAGGAATCGGTCAGGCCGGCGAGGGTTGCTTCGTCAGTGACGTGCTTGGTCCAGGCCTGGGTGGCATCGAGCAATTGGTTGGAGAACTTGCTGCCCAGTTCGGAGAGCTTGCTCTGCACTTCGGCATAACGCTTTTGCTGCTCAGGCGGCAAATCGATACCCGACAGACGGAAGTCCCGCAGGGAGTGTTCCAGGATGGTTTTTTGCGCCACGTCGAAGCCGGCGGCTTCCGGGCTGTTGGCCAGGGCGTCGAAGGCCTGGAACAACTCGCGGTTCTGGCCCATCTCGGTGGAGTAGGCGCTCAGTGCCGGCAGGCACGCCTCGTAGGCTTCCCGCAGTTCGGCGCTGTTGCACACGGCATTCAGGTGGCTGACCGGGCTCCAGGCGGCACCCAGGCGGTCATTGAGTTCGTCCATGGCCAGGACCAGCCCGGCCCAGGTCGGATTTTTACCCTGGCTTTGCAGGATGCCTTCGATGGCGACGCGGTTGTCGGCGAGGATCTGTTCAATGGCCGGCTGCACGTGCTCGGCACGGATCGCCGAGAACGGCGGCAGGTCGTAGGACTGCAGAAGAGGGTTGTTCGCGCTCACGGTTGGCACCTTGGCTGAAGAAACATGTAAGAACAAAGATGGGGCCATCTTAATTACAATCAACGCCCACCGCAGCTATCAGCAGAAGAGAGAGAGCCTATCGTGACCCTTCGCACCTACCAGAATCACACGCCGGCCCTGGCCGCCGGGGCTTTCGTCGATGCATCGGCGGTGGTGATCGGCGACGTCGAAATCGGCACCGACAGCTCGGTATGGCCGCTGACGGTGATTCGCGGCGACATGCACCGCATCCGCATCGGTGCGCGCACCAGCGTGCAGGACGGCTGCGTGCTGCACATTACCCACGCAGGCCCCTTCAATCCTGATGGTTTCCCGCTGCTGATCGGCGACGATGTGACCATTGCCCACAAGGTCATGCTGCATGGCTGCACGGTAGGCAGTCGGATCCTGATCGGCATGGGCAGCATTGTGATGGACGGCGCCGTGGTGGAAGACGAGGTGATCATCGGCGCCGGCAGCCTGGTGCCGCCGGGCAAGAAACTTGAGAGCGGTTTTTTGTATGTTGGCAGCCCGGTTAAACAAATCCGCCCGCTGACTGACAAGGAACGGGCATTTTTCACCTACAGCGCCGCGAACTACGTAAAGCTCAAAGACCTGCACCTGGCCGAAGGCTTCGACCAATGACAAGGACACCCATGCATTACCAGACCGTTTTGTTCGACCTCGATGGCACCCTCACCGACCCGCGCGAAGGCATCACCCGCTCGATCCAGTACGCCCTCGCCAAACTGGGGATCGATGAGCCGGACCTGACCAAACTTGAGCACTTTATCGGCCCGCCGCTGCTGCAAGCGTTCATGCAGTTTTATGGCTTCGACGAAGCCAAGGCCTGGGAGGCGGTGAATTTCTACCGCGAGCGCTTCAAGGTCACCGGCCTGTACGAAAACCGCGTGTTCGACGGCGTGATGCCGCTGCTTGAGGAATTGAATGGCCAGGGCCGCCAGCTGTATGTAGCCACGTCCAAACCTTGGGTATTTGCCCGGGAAATCGCCCGGCATTTTGATTTCGCCAAGCACTTCAAGGTGATCTACGGCAGCGAGCTGGACGGCACGCGCACCAACAAGGTCGAGTTGATCGCCCACCTGATGGCGCAAGAAAGCCTGGACCCGGCCAGCACCTTGATGATTGGCGACCGCAAGCACGACCTGATCGGCGCCCGCAGCAATGGGCTGGACTCAGCGGCGGTAGGTTATGGGTTTGGCAGCCATGAAGAGCTGAGTGCCGAGGCGCCGACCTGGCATTTCGAAACGTTGGCCGAGCTGCATCAGGCGTTTTTGCAACGGCCTTGAATGCGCTATCGCAGGCAAGCCAGCTCCCACATTTGATCACGGTCGGCCAAGACAACTCAGTCAAATGTGGGAGCCGGGCTTGCCCGCGATGAGGCCCTACCGGCCAACCACTTGCCCGGATCCCTCCAACGCCCTCAGGGCCGCCTTGCGCTGATCCACCGGCAACCCGCCCAGCTTCTCCACCGCCGCAAAGAACTTCGACCAATCCCCGCCTTCCTGCCGGAACAACGCGACGAACGCCGGCACCCACTGGTCATACAGCCCAAACGGCAGCAACCTTGCGTTGTTCATCGGCAGGTTGACCCAGGCGTCATAACGCTTGTCGCCACCCCACTGGCTATCGCGCATGTGCCGGTAGTCACTGCGCAGGCGCTCGAATTCAGCGGCCTTGGCCTGGCGCATGGCATCTGCCGTCAGCGGCTGCGCATACAACTGCTCCAGGCGTTTGCGGGTATCGAGCACCAGCCGGGTGAACTGGTCGCGCTGTTTCAGCGCTGACTCGCTGGCAGGCGGCAAGCCTTGGGCTGCGCGCCATTGCCGGGTACCTTCCTGCTCGACGAAGGTGGCGTACGACTCGTTGAACTCGGTGTCGTCCTTCACATAAAACCGCTGGTGCGCCAGCTCATGAAAAATCAGCGTGGCCAGGCGCTCGTCCCCCCAGCTCATCATCGAACTCATGATCGGGTCGTTGAACCAGCCGAGGGTGGAATAGGCCTCCACGCCGCCAATCGACACATCCATCCCTTGCTGCTTCAACAAAGCCGCCTGGCCGCGTGCGGCGCCCTGGTTGTAGTAGCCGCGATAGGCCACGCAACCGGCAATCGGGAAGCAGTGGGTTTGCGGGGACAAGGAAAATTCAGGCGTGGCGAACACGTTCCAGACCACGTAAGGACGGCCGATATCGGCATACAGCCGGTAACTCTGGTTATCCGGCAGGTGCAGGTGTTCGCTGGCGAAGGTGCGGGCTTTCTGCGACTGCGCCAAGTGCTCGCGCAGCACCTGTGGCCGGGACGGGTCGGCGACGACCGCGGAGACCGGCTCCCGGGCACGCAGCAATTGCCATTGGCCGTCTGCCAGTTGGCTGTAATAACTGACGCTGGAACAGCCACTGAGCAACAGCAGCATCAAGCCGGGAAGCAAACGCCTGACCATTAAAACCTCTCGCCGGTAACCATCCCGCCAGACTATCTCGCCTGTGGGGAATTTTTCCATGGCGTGGCGTGTTTATACTCATAGGGAGCGTGCTGCCGAACGCAGCCGTTCAAAAAACTATTCCTACAGTTGAGTGCTTAACATGCGTCAGCTACTGCTTCCCGTCGCCGCGATTTTTCTCAGTGCCTGTGCGTCGACGCCACTACCGCCGGTTGATCCACTCCAAGCCTGGGTCGACTTCGCTACCCCGACACCCAGCGCCAAGCTGGTAATGGCGCAACGCCTGGACGGGAAAAACCTGAACGACGGGCGCTTCTTCCAAATGCCGCCTGGCAGCCATGAGCTGATGGTACGTTTTGATTTCGAGGTGCCTACCGGCGGCAGTTTCGGCGGGTTTGGCCAAACCACTGACCGTACCTGCTTCATGACCCTGCAATACGACCGTTTCGAGGCGGGCCAGCGCTATCGCCTGGAAGGGCGCTCACTGGGCTACAACCCTAATATCCGGCTGTACAACAAAGCGGGTCAATTGCTGGCCGAAGAACGTAGCGTCAACTGCATCTGATCAGTCGTTGTTCTTCTGGTAGACGATGGCTTTGGTGCCATTCTCACAGCTGCCGACAACCATGGCGCTGTCGTGCTTGTCAGCTTCTTCCTTGGTGACGATTTCGAGGGTGTAGGACGGAACGGCATTCGCCTGGATTTTGACCTCGATCTCCTTCCTGAGCTCTTCACAATCTTTTGGCGCCGCCAGCGCCGACGTGGCCAGTGCACAGCAGATAACCGCCAAGGCAATACGTTTCATGTGTGAAGCTCCCTGAATGCACGCGCACGGGTGTGCGCTGAGTCTGCAATCGGCTATTCGACCATACCTGAACGTGTAGGAGCGAGCTTGCTCGCGAAAAACGTCAACGATAACGCGTGCCGCCTGGAAGAGCGCGGCGCCTTTGAGCGCTTCGCGAGCAAGCTCGCTCCTACAAGGGTCGATCAATTAACGAGGGTGCCATCCAGGGTAATGGTTGCATTCAGTACCTTGGACACGGGGCATCCTTCCTTGGCCTTTTTGCTCAGCTCATCGAACTGCGCCTGGCTGGCGCCCGGGATCTTCGCCTTGAGGGTCAGGTGCACGGCAGTAATCGCAAAGCCACCGTCCACTTGGTCCAGGGTCACTTCGGCCTGGGTGTCGATGCTGTCGGCCTTGAGCCCGGCATCGCCGAGAATCATGGAAAACGCCATGGAGAAACAACCGGCATGGGCTGCGCCGATCAGTTCTTCAGGGTTGGTGCCCTTGCCACCTTCGAAACGGGCCTTGAAGCCGTAAGGCGCTTCACGCAGAACGCCGGTTTCGGTGGAAATGGAACCCAGGCCAGTCTTCAGGTCGCCTTCCCAATGCGCGGATGCTTTTTTAACAATACTCATAGCGGTCTCCTCGAACGGTGGTTTTGCGTCAGTAAGGGTTCTGAGGATAGACGCCACGGCAAAGTTCATCTTGTCGGAGAAACCTAGCGATTAAGTAGGAAATTTCACCATCGCTATTGAATCTCGGGTATATGCCCTCATTGCATAGGACATGCACATGAAGCGGCAGGTTTTGGTTCGTCTAAGAAGCCTGCGCCCCCATTGGAGAAGCAGGCTTATGAAATCGCTGTCCGACGTAAAGTTCTCGACCCTCGACCTCGTGCCCGTGCGCGCCAACGGCAGCCCGGCGCAGTCGCTGCGCAATTCCCTGGACCTGGCCCAGCATGTGGAAAAATTCGGCTACAACCGTTTCTGGGTCGCCGAACACCACAATATGGACGGCATCGCCAGCTCGGCGACCTCGGTATTGCTGGGTTACCTGGCCGGTGGCACCTCGACGATCCGTGTCGGTTCCGGTGGCGTGATGCTGCCCAACCACGCGCCGTTGGTGATCGCCGAGCAGTTCGGCACCCTGGAAAGCCTGTACCCGGGCCGCATCGACCTGGGCCTTGGCCGCGCACCGGGTTCCGACCAGATGACCGCCCGCGCGCTGCGCCGTGAACGCTCCGGCAGCGCCGATGATTTCCCGGAAGACGTGGCAGAACTGATGGCCTACCTTGGCCCGCGCACCCCGGACCAGCGCGTGATCGCCGTACCCGGCACGGGCACCAATGTGCCTGTGTGGCTGCTGGGCTCCAGCCTGTTCAGTGCGCAGCTGGCAGGCGAGCGCGGTTTGCCTTACGCCTTTGCCTCACATTTCGCACCGCGCCTGATGCATGAAGCGATTCGCGTCTATCGCAACCACTTCAAGCCTTCGGCCGTGCTGGACAAGCCCTATGTGATGCTCGGCATCCCGCTGGTGGCCGCCGACACCGATGAGCAAGCCGACTACCTGGCCACCTCGGTGTACCAGCGAATTCTCGCTTTGATGCGTGGGCAAAGCCTGGTGCAGCGCCCGCCGGTCAAGACCATGGACGGCCTGTGGCTGCCCCATGAGAAAGACGCGGTCGGCAGTTTCCTCGGCCTGGCCATGGTGGGCAGCCCGCAGAAGATCCGCGCCAAGCTGGAGGTGCTGGTGGAGCAGACCGGCGCTGATGAGCTGATCTTTACCTGTGACCTGTACGAACATGCCGACCGGATTCATTCCTACGAGCTGCTGGCGCAGGTCATGAAGGGCTGAATCCAGGAGTGTGGCGGGACGCAGAGCATCCCAGGCTTCATTCCCACGCGGAGCGAGGGATCGCAGGCATAAAAAAACCGACGCACTTGCGTCGGTTTTTTACGTCTGCAACACGGGATCACCCGCGCTTGTAGGCGATTTCCTTGGTACCGGCTTCACAGCTGCCGACAACCGTGTGGTCACTAGGTGCAGCACCTTTGTCCACGATTTCCAGGGAGTAGCCCGAAGCGCCTTTAGCGTCGATTTTCGCCGCAATCTCGCTTTTCAGCTCTTCACAAGGCTTGCCCGCCGCCAGGGCCGTGCCCGCAATGCTCAACAAACCTACCGCCAACAAAAAGTTCTTCATCCGTCACTTCCTTGGGTTGATCGAAAGGAAGCACGTCGCCGCTCGTCACGTCGACGTGCCTAAAGGTTGTAGCGGAGTTTATGGCAATCGGCCAGCGCGCAAGTTCAACCGGCTCAATCAACTACTGGCAATTCGGAACCCCACCTTGAGGGTCACCTGGAAATGCGCGGCCTTGCCGTCCTTGATATGACCGCGGGTTTCGGTCACTTCAAACCACTCCAAGTGCTTGATGCTCTTGCTGGCTTCAGCCAGGGCATTGTTGATGGCCTCCTCGATGCTGGTCGCGGAAGAGCCCACCAGTTCGACTTTCTTGTAGGTGTGATGATCACTCATAAGTTTTTCTCCTGGGGTCGTTAATCAAGACTAGCAGTGAATTCTCGTACTGCTTCTGGCGGCTATTGCGATGTGAAAGTTCAGATTTACTGCACTTTCTGAAACCGCCGCAGTCGGAAACAACACACGCCACTCAATCACTCCAGGAGAGCCCACATGGCCAACACCTCTTTACGCAAAGCGTCATTGGAAAGCATGGAAGCCGAGATTTCGAGCCTGCTCAAATCTTTGGAAAGCCTCAAGGACGATGCGTCTGACGAGTCGCGCAAAACCCTGAAGGCCCTGAAAAGCAATGCCGAGAACGCTCTCAAGCATTCCCGCCACCTGATCAGCGATGCCTACGAAGAAAGCAAAGTCAAAATCCGCGAAACCGGTGTTGCAACACGGGACTACGCGCAAGAGCATCCATGGACTACCGCCGGTGTCGCCGTCGGCGCGCTGGGTCTGCTGGCGGCTTACTTGCTGTGCAAACGCGGCGACTAAACGTCCTGGCGCGCAAGCTCAGCCTTGAGCCACTGCGCCAGTTGCCCGGCGCGCCCATCTGCGGCGCGCTTGGGTAGCCACAACGCCAGTTGCGCCGGGGTTTCACTGAAACCCCACGGCGCAACCAGGCGACCCGCTCGCAGGTCCTCTGCCACCAGCGGCTCAGGCGCAATTGCTACCCCCAGCCCGGCCACCGCCGCCTCCAGCAAATAATACAAATGCTCAAACCCCTGACCGTACTTCAACGCGCCAGTGTCGATCCCATGGTGCTGCGCCCAGCTGGGCCAGGCTTGCGGGCGTGAGGTAGTGTGCAACAGGGCCTCATTCAGCAGCGCCTCGGGAGGCGCCTGGCGCAATCGCTCGTAATGGGCAAAACGCGGGCTCATGACCGGGCCGATGCGTTCGCTGGACAATTCGTACACCTGCATATCCGCCGGCCATGGGGGTTCGGCGAACACCAGCAGCGCGTCCAGGCCGGGGCGGCGCGGGTCAAGATCGCCTTCACCCGCCGACAGATGCAGGCGCAAATCCGGCAACTCGGCGTTCAGGCGCCCCAGACGCGGAATAAACCAGCGCGCCAGCAGGCTGCCGGAGCAGCCGAGCACAAACGGCGCATCGGCACTGCTTTGCGTGAGCTCGGCGCAGGTGTCCCTCAGTCGCTCGAAGGCCTCGAAACTCGCATCCCGCAGACGAATGCCGGCATCTGTGAGTTTGAGGCCGCGCCCGTCCTTGGCGAACAGGCTTACACCAAGGTGTTCTTCCAACACCTTGAGCTGCCGACTGACCGCACCATGGGTCACGTGCAGTTGCTCAGCGGCCTGGCTAACGCTGTTCAGGCGCGCAGTCGCCTCAAAAGCGCGCAAGGCATTCAGCGGTGGGAGGACTCGGCTCATCTGTGAGTTTTCCTGACAGGTTGTGGCGATCTTATCGGTTTTCACGTGGAAGCGTCAGGGGTAGAGTGACCGTCATTGCCTCTTACACATTTTCTACCTGGAGCGTCCCATGACTCAGACCCAGACCGATTTACGCAACGGCCCGGATGCCAATGGCCTGTTTGGTTCGTTCGGCGGCCGCTACGTGGCGGAAACCCTGATGCCGTTGATCCTTGACCTGGCCCGCGAATACGAAGCGGCCAAGATCGATCCGGCCTTCAACGAAGAACTGGCCTACTTCCAGCGCGACTACGTCGGACGCCCAAGCCCGCTGTACTTCGCCGAGCGCCTGACCGAGTTCTGCGGTGGCGCCAAGATCTACCTCAAACGCGAAGAGCTGAACCACACCGGCGCCCACAAGATCAACAACTGCATCGGCCAGATCCTGCTGGCGCGGCGCATGGGTAAAAAACGCATCATCGCCGAGACCGGCGCCGGCATGCACGGTGTGGCCACCGCCACCGTCGCCGCGCGTTTTGGCCTGCAATGCGTGATCTACATGGGCACCACCGACATCGAGCGCCAACAGGCCAACGTATTTCGCATGAAGCTGCTGGGCGCTGAAGTGATCCCGGTAGTCGCCGGTACCGGCACCCTGAAAGACGCGATGAACGAAGCCCTGCGTGACTGGGTGACCAACGTCGACAGCACCTTCTACCTGATCGGCACCGTGGCCGGTCCGCACCCGTACCCAGCCATGGTTCGCGACTTCCAGGCCGTGATCGGCAAGGAAACCCGTACCCAGCTGCAGGCCCAGGAAGGCCGTCTGCCCGACAGCCTGGTGGCGTGCATCGGCGGCGGTTCCAATGCCATGGGCCTGTTCCACCCGTTCCTGGATGACACCAGCGTCGAGATCATCGGCGTTGAAGCGGCCGGCTACGGCATCGAGACCGGCAAACACGCGGCCAGCCTCAACGGCGGCGTACCGGGTGTGCTCCACGGCAACCGTACTTTCCTGTTGCAGGACGACGATGGCCAGATCATCGACGCCCACTCGATCTCCGCGGGCCTCGACTACCCGGGCATCGGCCCTGAACACGCCTGGTTGCACGACATCGGCCGCGTCCAGTACACCTCGGTGACCGACGACGAAGCCCTCGACGCCTTTCATAAATGCTGCCGCCTGGAAGGGATTATTCCTGCACTGGAAAGCGCCCACGCCTTGGCCGAAGTGTTCAAGCGCGCGCCGACCTTGCCGAAAGATCACCTGATGGTGGTCAACCTGTCCGGCCGTGGCGACAAAGACATGCAAACCGTGATGCACCACATGGAACAGTCCAAGCAGGAGAAACACTAAATGAGCCGCCTGCAAACACGTTTTGCGCAACTGAAAGAACAAAACCGCGCCGCCCTGGTGACCTTCGTCACCGCTGGCGACCCGGGGTATGACACCTCGCTGGCGATCCTCAAAGGGTTGCCGGCGGCCGGCGCCGATGTGATCGAACTGGGCATGCCGTTCACCGACCCGATGGCTGACGGCCCGGCCATTCAACTGGCGAACATCCGCGCGCTGACCGCCAAGCAGAACCTCACGAAAACCCTGCAAATGGTTCGCGAGTTCCGCGAGGGCAACAGCGACACGCCGCTGGTGCTGATGGGCTACTTCAACCCGATCCACATGTACGGCGTGCCACGCTTCATCAGCGATGCGAAAGAAGCCGGCGTCGACGGCCTGATCGTGGTCGACATGCCGCCGGAACATAACGGCGAGCTATGCGACCCGGCCCAGGCTGCCGGTATCGACTTTATCCGCCTGACCACACCGACCACCGACGACGCGCGCCTGCCGACCGTGCTCAACGGCAGCTCAGGGTTTGTGTACTACGTCTCGGTGGCCGGTGTGACCGGCGCCGGCGCCGCGACCCTGGAACACGTCGAAGAGGCCGTGACCCGTCTGCGTCGGCATACCGACCTGCCTATCAGCATCGGTTTCGGCATCCGCACCCCGGAGCAGGCCGCTGCAATCGCCCGCCTGGCAGACGGTGTGGTGGTGGGGTCGGCACTGATCGACCACATCGCCAACGCCAGCAATGATCAACAGGCCATCGACGGTGTATTGACCCTGTGCTCGGCGCTGTCGGAAGGTGTACGCAACGCCCGTAAGTAAGCGGCTCGTAAGCGGTAGGTAAAGTTCCTGATACAGAGGAATCATGCTGGCAAATCAGCACCTAAGCTAACAAGACCAAGGGATTTCGAACCCGGTTCGAAATCCCTTTTTTGTTCGTGCAGTACTGAGGAAACAGCCCCATGAAAATCCCCAAACGTTTGATTGCAGGTGTAGGCGTGCTGGTGCTTGGCGCCAGCGCCCTGGTCCAAGCTGCGCCCTATGATCAGGGTGGCGGACCTGACCGTGGTGGCCCACAGGGCCAGCACGATCAACGTGGCGATGACCATCGCGGGCCGCAGGACAACCACCGTGGCGGGCCGCCTCAGGACTTTGGTCCTGTGAGACAGGTCATCCGCGACAACCATGGCGACTTCCGCCGTGGCGCGCCGCCGCCTCCCGGCATCCACCTGGTGCGCGGCCAGCGCCTGCCGCCAAACTACTATGGTGAGCGTCTGGACCCACGGGCGCTGGGCCATCTGCCGCAATACCCTGGTTATGAATGGCGCCGTTCGGGTGGGGACATCGTATTGATCGCCGTTGGCACCAGCATCGTCTATCAGATTCTGGATGGCGCGCTGTACTAGAGCCGCACTGCTTTTGTGGTGAGGGAGCTTGCTGTGGCGGGGGGGGGGGGGGGGGGGGGGGGGGGGGGGGGGGGGGGGGGGGGGGGGGGGGGGGGGGGGGGGGGGGGGGGGGGGGGGGGGGGGGCGGGGGGGGGGGGGGGGGGGGGGGGGGGGGGGGGGGGGGGGGGGGGGGGGGGGGGGGGGGGGGGGGCCGGGGGGGGGGGGGCGCCCCCGCGCGC
>NZ_JBIUVK010000027.1:0-78184 GCF_044742865.1 Pseudomonas sp. NPDC087814
GCAGTGAAACGATGCATCGCCGATGGTAGTGTGGGGTTTCCCCATGTGAGAGTAGGTCATCGTCAAGATTAAATTCCAGAACCCCTGATTGCTTACGCAGTCAGGGGTTTTGTTTTGGGCGGTCGGAAAACGGGGAGAGAGCTGTTGGCCGTAAAAAAGATCCAGCCTGGTTAAAAGCCTTGCTCCCTGATCAACTCAATCAGTGCCCTTAACCCGGCCGGCACATGGCGCCTACCTGGGTAATAGAGGCGCAAGCAGTCAAAAGACGGCGTCCATTCTTCCAGTACGCGCACTAACGTCCCGTTCGCTAAATCGGCAGCGGCATTCCATTCCGTAAGATAGGTCAAGCCTAGTCCCGCCCTGGCAGCCTCAAGCATCAGAGTCGGATTATCCAGGGTCAAAACCCCTTGCACCTCTACAGCAAGCGCTTCGCCATGTCGCTCAAACTCCCAGTGATAGATCGCACCGCTGGGCATCCGGCTGCGAATACACTGATGGGCCCGCAGATCTATGGGACTGACGGGAACTGGGTTGAGAGCAAAATAGTCCGGGCTGCCTAATACGGAAAAACGCTGGGCCGGACTGATATCGACTGCGATCATGTCTTGAGGAACCGTATCCCCGAGCCGAATCCCCGCATCAAACCCCTGCGCGACGATATCCACCAGCCGCCCCTCAGTGACGATATCCAATTTCATCCGTGGATAACGTCGCAGATACTCCAGCAGCAACGGCATCACCTGCTTTGCCGCCCCCGCCGAGGTATTCAGGCGCAAGGTACCGCTGGGTTCCGCGCTGCGATTTCCTGCCTGTTCCAAGGCCGTGCGAATGCTCAACAGTGCAGGGGTAATGGTTTCGACAAACTCCGCGCCCACTTCAGATAACGACACGCTGCGCGTGGTGCGATTGAACAGCCTCACCCCCATCCGCGCTTCAAGCCCCGCGATAGAGTGGCTCAACGCCGATGTCGACACATTCAACTCGGTCGCCGCTGCACGAAAACTGCGATGCCGAGCCACTGCCAGCACCGCTTCCAACTCATTCAGCCCGGATGTATTCATTGTCCTGAATCGCTCATCAACTCATGCCGATTTGTACGGATTATCAGCTTAATCATAGTGACTTACCGTAGGACGCACTAGCTCAGCGTCCCGGAGGACCTATGCAATACATCAACCAGATTTACATCAACGGCGACTTTGTGACGCCCCATGGCGAAGAGCTTTTTGACCTGTTCAACCCTGCAACAGGTCAGCGTATCGGCCAGGTTCGATTGGCAAATGAACAAGACGCCCTGGATGCCATCGCTGCCGCCAAGCGAGCTTTTACCGCGTTCTCCCACAGCTCTAAAGATGTGCGCATCGACTATCTCAAACGCCTTCACGCCGCAGTTGAATCCATTGAGGACGCACTTACCGACGCGATTATCGAGGAGTACGGCGCCCCAATATCCCGTGCGCGGTGGATGGCCAAGCATGCAGCCAGCGTCCTGCAAGATGCCGCTTCAGTACTGGAGAGCTACAACTTCTCCCGACGCATTGGCATCGCCGAGGTGGTCATGCAGCCGCTGGGTGTGGCCGGCTTGATCACACCCTGGAACAGCAACGCCGGTTTTATCTGCGGCAAGCTCGCTGCGGCGTTGGCCGCCGGCTGTACCGCCGTGATCAAACCCAGTGAAATGAGCGCAATCCAGACCTCGCTAATCACCCGCGCCCTGCATGACGCAGGCTTGCCTCCCGGTGTATTCAACATCGTCACTGGCCGTGGCGAAACCGTAGGCGCCGTGTTGAGCGCCCATCCCGACATCGCAAAAGTGTCCTTCACGGGTTCAACCGCTGTCGGCAAAACAATCCTGCGGACCGGCGCCGAGACCCTGAAGCGCGTGACCCTAGAGCTGGGCGGCAAATCACCGGTGCTGATTCTCGATGATGCGGACCTCAAGACGGCCGTGCCCATGGCCCTTCAGGCCGGTTTCATGAACAGCGGCCAGGCCTGTATCGCCGGCACTCGAATCCTGGTACCCGAAAGTCGTTTGGAAGAAATCGAAGCGCTGATGATCGACGAGGTGGGCAACGTGCAAGCCGGCGACCCTCGTGACCCAGCCACTGCGGTCGGCCCCATGGTTAGCCAAAAACAGTGGGAGCGCGTACAGCGCTACATTCAGATCGGGATCGAGGAGGGCGCCCACCTATTGGCAGGAGGTCGCGGTTTGCCTGAGGGCATCAAAGCCGGGTGGTTCGTAAAACCAACCGTATTCAGCCGGGTGACCAACCAAATGGCCATCGCCCGCGAGGAGATTTTCGGCCCAGTGCTCTCGATCATTACCTACGCAACCGAGGAAGAGGCCCTGACCATCGCCAACGACACACCCTACGGCCTCCAGGCATACATCCTGTCTTCAAATCCCGAACGCGCCCGCAGGCTGGCCAGCCGTATAGACGCTGGCCGAGTGCTGATCAATACCCTGGCCCATGAACCTCTTGCGCCGTTTGGTGGCTTCAAGCAATCGGGTATCGGCCGCGAGTACGGCACATTCGGCCTCGAAGCCTTCCTGGAGCCCAAGTCGATCCTGAGCTGATCGTCAGCATAAAAACGCATGAATAAGGTCAACGGCTCAAACCAAAGTGCATGAACAGGCTCCATTAGCACACCGTTCAGGGAAATCGATGCAAAGTGTTTCTGCATTTTTGGTATGGTGCAGCACATTTTCACAAGGACTGATTTTTCCTCCGCAGGAAGCGGCGTCGACCTTATTCAACGAGATGCTGTAGAAATGCCTGAACCAATACCGATCAAGGATCACGAAAAAGAAAACCGCCTGGTCAACAAGCGGCTGCTGGCCTGCGCGCTGCTGGTAATCGGCATTACCTGCGCCCTGGTAGGTCGGATGTACTTCCTGCAGGTGGTGCAGTACGACTACCACTCCACCATTTCCGAAAACAATCGCGTCCACGTCCTGCCGATCACACCGACCCGCGGCCTGATCTATGACCGCAACGGCGTAGTACTTGCCGACAACCGTCCCAGCTACAACCTGACCATCACCCGCGAGCGCACCACCGATCTCAAAGGAGAGCTGGACGCTATCGTCAGCCTCCTGCATTTGCCCGCCGAGGATCGCGGCGTATTTGATAAGGCGCTCAAGCAAGCCCGTCATCCCTTCGTGCCCGTCACCCTGTTCTACGAGCTGACCGAAGAGCAGATCGCCGTGCTGGCCGTCAACGAATTCCGCCTGCCAGGCGTGGATGTCGAGCCGCAATTCGTCCGCCATTATCCGCTGGGTGCGCACTTTGCCCACTCCATTGGCTACGTAGGCCGGATCAACGAAAAAGAATCCAAAGCCCTCGACTCAGTGGAGTACCGGGGCACGCAGTCCATTGGTAAAACCGGGATCGAGCGTTTCTACGAGTCCGAGTTGCATGGCCATGTCGGCTATGAAGAAGTTGAAACCAACGCCCAGGGCCGCGTCCTGCGGGTGCTCAAGCACACCGACCCGATCCCCGGCAAAAACATCGTGCTGAGCCTGGACGTCAAACTCCAGGAAGCCGCCGAAGAAGCCCTCGGCGACCGCCGTGGTTCGGTGGTTGCTCTCGACCCGGCAACCGGCGAAGTGCTGGCGATGGTCAGCAAGCCAAGCTTCGACCCGAACCTGTTTGTCACCGGCATCAGCTTCAAGGAATACGCCGCGCTGCACGACTCCCTCGACCGTCCGCTGTTCAACCGCGTGCTGCGCGGGCTCTACGCGCCGGGTTCGACGATCAAGCCGGAAGTCGCCATCGCTGGCCTCGACAGCGGCGTGGTTACCGCCCAGACCCGGGTGTTCGACCCGGGCTATTACCAACTCCCGGATTTCGACCACAAATACCGCAACTGGAACCACAGCGGCGATGGTTGGGTGGACATGGACGCAGCGATCATGCGCTCCAACGACACCTACTTCTACGACCTGGCCCACAAGCTGGGTATCGACCGCCTGCACGACTACCTGGCCGAGTTCGGCCTTGGCCAGAAAGTCTCCCTCGACATGTTCGAAGAGTCAGCCGGCCTGATGCCGTCCCAAGCCTGGAAGCGCGCTACCCGGCGCCAGCCGTGGTTCCCGGGTGAAACCGTGATCCTCGGCATCGGCCAGGGTTACATGCAGGTCACCCCGTTGCAGCTGGCCCAGGCCACTGCGCTGATCGCCAACAAGGGCGTGTGGAACCGACCGCACCTGGCCAAGACCATCAATGGCGTGCCGCCGGTGGATGAAAACCCGATGCCCAACGTGGTGCTCAAAGACCCGCGCGACTGGGAGCAGGTCAACCACGGCATGCAATTGGTAATGCACGATCCACGCGGTATCGCCCGGGCGGCTGCAGCCGGTGCGCAGTACCGGATTGCTGGCAAGTCTGGTACTGCGCAGGTAGTGGCGATCAAGCAGGGCGAGCGTTACAACCGTCTCAAGACCCTGGAGCGCAACCGCGACAACGCCTTGTTCGTCGGCTTTGCCCCGGCGGAGCACCCGCGGATCGTGATTTCGGTGATGATCGAAAACGGCGAGGCCGGTGGCCGAGTGGCGGGGCCGGTGGTGCGCCAGATCATGGACGCCTGGCTGCTCGATCAGGAAGGCCACTTGAAGCCGCAATACGCGACCCCTGCCAAGGCGCCGGGTGATCCCCACGTCTAAAGCCACAAATACACACAGGTGATTGCCCTTACTCCTACATTCGTCTAAATTGCGATTCGTTCTCATTAGCGCTAATCGCCATCATGCCCGAATCGATCCGCCACGCTCACCAGCCTGTTGCCACGCTTTACGGTGCCCATCACCGCTGGCTGGTGGGTTGGTTGCGTGCGCGGCTGGGGTGTTCGCATCAGGCGGCTGACCTGGCACAGGACACCTTCATTCGCCTGCTATTGGCCGACCGGGCCAAACCTCTGGCCGCCGACCTGAAGGAGCCGCGGCACTTCCTGGTGACCATCGCCAGGCGCGTGATGATTGACAGCTACCGTCGCAAGGCCCTTGAGCAGGCTTATCTCCAGGCTTTGGCCGAACAGCCCTTGGCCTACGCCCTGTCACCCGAAGAGCGCCTGCTGATCATCGAAACCCTGCAGCGCCTCGATGCGATGCTCGACGGTCTCGGGCGCAAGGTGAAACGCGCGTTCCTGCTCTCGCAGTTGCAGGGCATGCCTTACAAGGAAATCGCTGAGCAGCTACAGGTCTCGGTCAGCTCGGTGACCAAATACATCGCCAAGGCCACCGAGCATTGCCTGCTTGAAGCGCTGGACCAATGACCCTTGACTCGCAACGCCAGGCGCTGAGTGCCGCAGCCCAATGGGTTGCACGCCTGGCGGAGGTGCCCGGTGATCGCCAGCTTCAGCAGGACTGGAACACGTGGCGCGAAGAATCCCCGTTGAACCAGTGGGCCTGGCAGCGTGTGGAGATGCTCCAGGGCCAACTCCAGTGCCTGCCGGGATCCCTGGCCGTCAATGTGCTGGACAAGGCCGCCGATCATTCCCGGCACCTGGGGCGACGCGGCTTGCTCAAGGGCCTGGTGATCGGTGCCGGGGTGAGCGCCATGGGCTGGACCGGCTATCGCCAGGCACCGATATGGATGGCCGATCAGCGCACCACCACCGGCGAACGTCACACTGTCACCCTCGAGGATGGCACCCGGCTGTCGCTCAATACGGCCAGCGCCGTAGATGTGCGCTACGGCCCGGACCAGCGGCTGCTGATCCTGCGCGCCGGTGAGATCCTGATCGAGACCGCCAAGGATGCACGCCCTTTCATGGTACGCAGCGCCCACGGCGAGATGCGCGCGCTGGGCACACGTTTCACCGTGCGCCAGTTCGACGGCTACACCGCCATGAGCGTCCTGCAACACGCCGTGGCCGTGCGCCCGGGTGATGAGCTGGCAGAGACGGTGATCACCACCGGCAACGCCGTGACCTTCGATACCAGCCGCCTGCTGACGCTGCGCGCCATTGAGCCCGGCGAGGGCGAATGGGCGGCGGGGCGCCTGGTGGTGGACAACTGGCGGCTGGATCGCCTGCTCGAAGAGTTGCAGCGCTATCGGCCAGGTTACCTGGGGTGTGCTGCCGAGGTCGGCCACCTGCGGGTCTCCGGCGCCTATTCCCTGGATGATCTGGACCTGACCCTCACCGCACTGACCCGTGCGCTACCGGTACGGCGCATCTCCCGCACCGATTACTGGACCCAAATTGTCGCCCGCGGATAAAAACGCAAAATATTTATCCGCCGCCGTTGTCGATTTGCCGCGCCTCGCTCGACTCCTCCTGCAATACCTCTTCATTTCTTTCGGTCACCAGGAGTCAGTAATGCGCGCAGGGCAAACTTCAGTCGCCAATCCACCGCTTCGATCATTTCGCAAAAAGCCCCTGCAGGTGGCGTTGTTCGGCGTGTCGTTGATGGTGCAATACAGCCTTCTGGGCCCGTTGCTGTCCCCAGGCTCCAGCGCTGTGGCGGCCAGCCCGCAAAAGACCTTCAGCATCGCGCCCGGCCCGTTGGGGTCGGTACTGAGCCGCTTTGCCAGTGACGCCGGCGTCGTCTTGTCTTTTGACTCGGGCCTGACCGCGGGCAAGCAGAGCCAGGGCCTCACCGGCACCTACAGTGTCGAGCAGGGTTTCGCGCGTTTGTTGGCGGGCAGCGCCCTGAGCGTGGCGGCCAATGGTGATGGCAGCTACGGCCTGATCCCGCAATCCAGCGGCGCCTTGATCCTGGGCGCCACCAGCATCAATGCCGAAGGGCTGAGCCTGACCACCGAAAACACCGGCTCCTACACCACCGGCGCCACCAGTACCGCGACCAAGCTACCGTTGTCGCTGCGGGAAACGCCGCAATCGGTCAGCGTCGTCACCCGCCAGTTGATGGACGACCAACACCTGTCGACCCTCAACGAAGTGCTGGCCTTCACCCCCGGCATCAGCAGCAACCACCGCGACAGCGAGCGTTACTCGTTCTATTCCCGGGGCTTTGAAATCCAGAATTTCCAGTACGACGGTATTCCGTCGCAGGTGGCCAACGAGTCCCAGCAATACACCGGCGCGATCTCCGACATGGCGATCTACGACCGCGTCGAAGTGGTGCGCGGCGCCACCGGGCTGATGAGCGGCGCCGGCACTCCATCGGCCACCATCAACCTGGTGCGCAAGCGCCCGACCAAGGACTTCCAGGCCTACGTTTCCGGCGAAGCCGGGGCGTGGGACCGTTACCGTTCCGAAGTCGATGTGTCCGGCCCGTTGACCGAAACCGGCAACATGCGCGGACGTTTCGTCGCGGCTTATCAAAAACAGAATTCGTTCATCGACTGGTATAAGAAGGACAAGCGCGTGATGTATGGCGCCCTGGACATCGACCTGAACGAAAACACCACGCTGCGCACCAGCCTCGACTACCAGAACAACGACGCCAATGGCAGCACCTACGGCCATATCCCGCTGTTCTACAACAATGGCACCCAGACCCACTTCTCCCGCTCCTTCAACCCGGCCTCGCGCTCCAGCTACATGGACAACACCAGCTACACCTTCACGACGATGCTCGATCACAAGCTGGATGACGACTGGAGCCTCAAGACTGCCTACAGCCATCAGTATTCCTACCGCAAAGGACAGGGCGCGTCGGCCAGTGGCGGCTACCCGGACCCCGTGACAGGGCAGGGCGCGGGTGCCTTCATCTATCGCCTGGACAGCTATCAGACCCAGGACACCGTCGATGTGTATGCCACCGGCCCGTTCCAGCTGGGCGGGCGTGAGCATGAACTGGTGATGGGCGCCAGCAGTTCGCGCACGCACCTGAACTTCCCCGACTACAGCAGCGGTTCGGCCGATAACGACTACGGTCAGGTGGACAACATCTTCACCTGGGATGGCCGGCAGTACAGTCGCCGTTCGTACACCGAAGTCGGTGGCACCGTCACCACTTTGCAACAGACCGGCGTCTACGCCGCCCTGCGCTTGAAACCGATTGATCCGCTGACGATCATCCTGGGGACGCGGGTCAGTTGGTGGAACCAGGAGAACGCCGACCGGGACTACGCAGCAGGCACGAAAACCATCGATAAAACCAGGAAGACCGGCGTGGTCACGCCCTACGCCGGCGTCATCTATGACCTCAACGATACCTACTCGGTCTACGCCAGCTACACCAACATCTTCCTGCCGCAGACTTTCTACAAGACGTCTTCAAAGGGCTCCCTGGCGCCGCAGCAGGGCGACAACTACGAAATCGGTCTCAAGGGCGAATTCTTCAATGGCGCGCTGAACGCCAGCATTGCCCTGTTCGACATCGAGCAGAAGAATACTCCCGAGCAATCCGGCACCGACTCTTCAGGCGCAGCCGTCTACAAGGCCATCGCCGGCACCAGCACTCGTGGCGTCGAAACCGAAATCTCCGGTGAAGTGGCCGAAGGCTGGAACGTATTCGGCGGCTACACCTACCGCGAATCCCACGACAAGGACGGCGCACGCGTGCAGGCCAACCAGCCGATCAACCTGTTCAAACTCGGCACCTCATACCGCCTGCCCGGCAACCTCGACCGCCTGACCATCGGCGCCAACGTCACCTGGCAAAGCGAGATCTATGCGTCCTCCCAAATCAACTACGAAGGCCCGTACTACAAGGCCAAGCAGGACCCGTACGGTGTGGTCGGCCTGCTCGCCAGCTACCAGGTTGATGAACACCTGTCGGTGGGCCTGAACGTCAACAACCTGTTCGACCAGAAGTACTACGACGGCCTGGGCACGTTCAACTCCGGCTCCTACGGCGAACCGCGCAACGCGATGGTCAACGCCAAGTGGCAATTCTGACTCGCTGAAACCGGGAATGCGCAACCCCAGGGTTGCGCATTGGTCGATGTCGCCTACTGTCAATACAGGAGGTGTCTCATGCACGAATCAAATGAAATCAAACGTAAAGTCCTGCTCAACGCTCCACGCCAACGGGTCTGGGAAGCACTGACCGACGCCGAGCAATTCGGCAGCTGGTTTGGCATCGCCCTCAAGGGCAAACAGTTCGCCCAGGGGCGGGCCATTGAAGCCCCCATCACCTATCCCGGTTACGAGCACGTGGTGTGGAAGGCAAGGATCGAGCGGCTTGAACCACAGACGCGGTTCTCTTTCAGTTGGCATCCCTACGCGGTAGACGAGGGAGTTGATTACGACGCCGAAACCCCAACGCTGGTGGAGTTCACCCTCGAGGATCATGCCGAAGGCATCTTGTTGCGCGTGGTGGAGTCAGGTTTTGACGGGATCCCGGACGTTCGCCGCCAGAAGGCCTACAAGAAGAACTCCCGAGGCTGGGATGATCAGATGAACAACATCGAAGACTATCTGGCGAAATCCCATCAGCCGTGAGCTGATGGGGCGCCGCATTCATCAGCCTTCGTGGGCGGTGCTGATTTCCAGGGTATCGGTGTAGGTCACCAACACGCTTTGGCCGACCTTGAGGTCTTTGAGGCCGGCGCGAATTTCCGGTTTCTCCACGGTCAGCACTTTGCTCTGGCCCGCCGGGTTTTCCAGGGTTACCTGGTTTTTCGCCAGGTCAATGTGGGTGATCTTCAACTGCACCTGTACCTGGCGGAAGGCCGCACCGCCCGGGTTCGGGTTATCCGCGGTGGCGCGCAAGACGCCAGTCTTCTCGGTGGCGTCCGGTGCGCTCTTGTCGATGTCGGTGTCCAGCACGGCGGCGACCGAATGGGTCACCAGCACCTTGACCTGATCACCTGCCTTGAGATTGCCCAGGTCCTTGGCCTGGTCGCTGAGCTGCACATGCACCTTGCGGCCTTCGGCACCTTCGAGCACCACCTGATGGTTGGCGGCATCCACCTCCAGCACCTTGGTGGTCACCTCATCGGCTTCCAGCGACTTGGACAGCGGGATATCGGCAGCATGTGCCGTCAGGGCACCAGCAGACAGCAGGGTTGCCAGGGCAATTGCCTGGCGAAGAGGGCGCAATACATTCATTGAGTGGACTTCCATGTGAGAGGAGCCTTGAGTCTAGTGGCGCGCTCGCGATTCGCAAATTCGCCACTGAGACGGAACGGCTACTTGATCACCACCGGATTCACCGGTGCGCCACTGCCCCCGACAATCTTCAGCGGGGCGGCGGTGTAGAGGAATTTCCACTGGCCGTCGTCCGCACAATCGGCGGCCAGTTCCTCCAGCAACACGATTTCGGTGAAGGCGATCCCCAGGTTGCGCATCAGCGCGCAATGCAGCGGAATCTGCACCCCGGACACCGGGTCGGTGATCACTTCGTTGGCGATGGTGTCGGTCACCAGGTTGGGGATTTCCATCTCGTGGAACCACTCCACCAGCTCCCGGCTGTAGGTCAGCCCCGGCTCCATCAGGTCCTTGAAGAACTCGGTCTTGCCCAGCTCATAAAACGCCCCCATGGACCCGGTGCGGATGATCAGGATGTCACGTTTTTCAATGGTCACGCCCTGGGCTTTGGCGGCGTCGAGCAGGTCCAGGTGGTTGAAGGTTTCGCCCCGGCCCAGGCACTTCTTGCCGCGATGGCGGGCCATGTCGATCAGCACCGCACGGCCCACCACGCCGCGTTCGGCAATCGCCAGCACGCTGGCCTTGGCCATGCCGCCAACGGTGGTCTGGGCGTCGTAGCCGTTCCACAGTTGATTGTCGTACCAGGCGTGGCCGAGGGCGTCGTACTGGGTCGAGCCTTGCAGCTGCATGAAGATCACGTCGTCGGAATACGCCGCACCACCGGTCATGTGCGGCTGTTTGCCGAAGTGGTAATGGCTGTGGTCGAGGGTATTGAAGCGCATCGACGGGTTGCGCGCCGGCCACATCGGGTCGCCGTCGGGGTGGCCGATCTGCACTTGCAGGGTAAAGGTCTTGCCCTGGCGCACCGAGGCCACGCCCCGCAGTACTTCGGCTTCAGTCAGGTAATTGAGGGCGCCGACTTCGTCGTCCGGGCCCCATTTACCCCAGTTCTTTGGCAGGCCTTCAAGCAATTCGCGGGTGTTCGGCTCGTTCTTATTATGAAGATCACACATAGCAATTCCGGTCCCTGTGAAAGTGAGTTACACGCAGCGCCCGCCATCGACTTCAAGGCAAGTGCCGGTGATGAACGCCGCTTCGTCCGACGCCAGGTACAGGCAGGCGTTGGCCACATCTTGCGGGGTGGAAAAGCGCCCCAGGGGAATGGTCGCCATGAATTTCTGGCGGTTTTCCGGGGTGTCCGGCACGCCCATGAATTCGCTGAGCAACGCCGTGGCACCCACTACCGGGTTCACGCAGTTGACGCGGATATTGTCCGGCCCCAGCTCCGCCGCCATGGTCTTGCTCATGACCACCACTGCGCCCTTGCTGCCGTTATACCAGACCAGTCCCGGACGCGGGCGGATCGCCGCCGTCGAGGCAATATTGACGAACACGCCGCCGCCCTGGCCGCGAAAATGCGGCACAAAATGCTTGGCGCTCAAGAAGATGCTTTTGACGTTGACCGCAAACACCCGGTCGAATTCGGCTTCGTCGACTTCCAGCATCGGCCGGTTGCGGTGGGTGGTACCGGCGTTGTTGATGACGATATCGAGGCCGCCGAACTGCTCCAAAGTGCCACGCAGCAGGGCGCCCATGCTTTCATCGTTGGCCACGTTGACCTCGATGAAATGCGCATGGCCGCCGCTTTCGGCGATTTCATTGACCACCCGCTGACCGCCGACGGCGTTCATGTCGGCGACGATGACCTTGGCGCCCTGGCGCGCGAAAGTCTTGGCGATGCCCTCGCCAAACCCCGAACCGGCGCCGGTGACGACCGCGACTTTATTGGCTAAACGCATGGTGTGTTCTCCGTTCTTGTTGTTGTGAGGAATCAACCGTGTTTGATCGCAATGGTCTTCAAGGTGGTAAAGCCCAGCAGCGCCTCGAAGCCTTTTTCCCGTCCATACCCGCTGGCCTTCACGCCGCCGAATGGCAATTCAACGCCGCCACCGGCGCCATAGTTATTGATGAACACCTGGCCACAACGCAGGGTGCGCGCCAGGCGCATTTGCCGCGCGCCATCGCGGGTCCACACGCCGGCCACCAGGCCGAACTCGGTGCCGTTGGCCAGGCGAATCGCTTCGGCTTCATCGTCGAAGGGCATCACGGCCAGCACCGGGCCGAACACTTCCTGTTGCGCCAGGCGACTGTCAGGCGGCACATCGCGAAACAGCACCGCCTCCTGGAAATACCCGCCGCTGCCGGCCTCGGCCACCACCGTTCCGCGCGCGGCGACGGTGATCCCTTCCTGTTCGGCTTGACGAATAAACTCGCGCACCAGGCGCAGCTGCTTCTGATTGATCAGCGGGCCCATGTCCAGGTCCAGCGCCGAAGGCCCGGCGCGCAGTTCGCTGAAACGTTGGCTGAGGCGTGCGAGCAGGGTTTCGTAAATGCTGCGTTCCACCAGCAAACGGCTGCCGGCGGAGCAGGTTTGCCCGCAGTTCTGAATGATGGCGTTGACCAGCACCGGCAACGCTTCATCCAGGTCGGCATCGGCGAACACCAGTTGCGGCGACTTGCCGCCCAACTCCAGGGTGACCGGGCAGTGGCGTTCGGCAGCGGCTTTCGACACGGCAGTACCGGTGGCGGTGGAGCCGGTGAACGAAATGTGATCGATGCCCGGGTGTGCACACAACGCCGCGCCGGCTTCGTAGCCGTAACCGGTGACTACGTTGATCGCGCCGGCTGGAAAACCAACCTCGGCAGCGATTTCCGCCAGGCGCAGCAACGACAGGCTGGCATCTTCCGCCGGCTTGACCACGCACGCATTGCCCGCCGCCAACGAGGCGCCGACGCTGCGCCCGAAAATCTGCATCGGGTAATTCCACGGGATGATATGCCCGGTCACCCCGTGGGGTTCGCGCACCGTCAACACCGTGTAGCCGGCCTGGTACGGTAGGGTTTCGCCGTGCAGTTTGTCGGCGGCACCCGCGTAGTATTCGAAATAGCGGGCAAGGGCGGTGGCATCGGCGCGGGCGACTTTCAGCGCCTTGCCGGTGTCCCGCGCCTCGATCTGCGCCAGCTCTTCATGATGTTCCAGCACCGCCACGCCGAGCTTGGCCAGCAAACGGCTGCGCTCCACGGCAGACAACCGGCCCCACGGGCCGTCGAAGGTTTCGCCGAGTGCCAGGCGCGCCGCGCTGATCGCCGCCTCGATATCGGCGGCCGTGCCACGGGCGATGCTCGAATAGGTTTCGCCGGTGCTGGGGTCGATCACCGGAATGTCTTCCAGCGAGGTCGACGCCAGCCATTGGTTGGCGATGTAATGTGCGTTGGTCATGTTCAGCTCCTGTTCTCTGCGACGCATTCGGCGATGGCGCGACCCACTTCGACAGTGCTGGCGCTGCCGCCCATTTCCCGGGTGCGCGGGCCTTCGGCAAGCACCGTTTCGATGGCGGACACGATGGCTGCCGCCGCTTCCTGGTAAAGCGGATCACCGTCGCCCAGGTGCTCGATCATCAGCGCGGCCGACCAGATCTGACCGATGGGATTGGCGACACCGAGCCCGGCAATATCCGGCGCGGAACCGTGCACCGGCTCGAACAGCGACGGGTAGCGCCGTTCGGGATTGAGGTTGGCCGACGGCGCGATGCCGATGGTGCCGGTGCACGCCGGGCCGAGGTCGGAAAGGATGTCGCCGAACAGGTTGGAGGCCACCACCACATCGAACCAGTCGGGATGCTGCACGAAGTGCGCGCACAGAATGTCGATGTGGAAATTGGCGGTCTTCACGTCCGGGTAGCGCCGGGCAATTTCGTTGACCCGCTCGTCCCAGAACGGCATGGTGATCGAGATACCATTGGATTTGGTCGCCGCCACCAGGTTTTTCCGCGGCCGCTGTTGCGCCAGTTTGAAGGCGTAGTCCACCACGCGGTCCACGCCTTCGCGGGAGAAGATCGACTCCTGCACCGCGATTTCCCGCGCCGTGCCTTCCCACATGCGGCCGCCAACGCTGGAGTATTCGCCTTCGGTATTTTCCCGCACCACGATAAAGTCGATGTCCCCCGGCACGCGGCCGGCCAGCGGGCAGGGCACGCCGGGCATCAGGCGCACCGGGCGGATATTCACGTATTGATCGAACTGGCGGCGGATCTTCAGCAGCGACTCCCACACCGCAGTGTGGTCGGCAATGATGTCGGGCGCACCCACCGCGCCGAAGAAGATCGCGTCATGGCTGCCGATCTGTTCGGCCCAGTCGTCAGGCATCATCGTGCCGTGGGCCAGGTAGTGTTCGCTGCACCAGGCAAAGTGGTCGAAGTGAAAGTGAATACCGAAGCGCCGGCTGACAGCGTCCAGTACCCGCAGGCCTTCGGGCACCACTTCGCGGCCGATGCCGTCGCCGGGAATCACGGCGATGCGGTGGGTGGGGCGGGTGTGGGATTGGGACACGCCGTGTCTCCTGTCTTGTTTTTATAGGAAGGTCTGGCGGGGGCATTCTTGGCACAGCTGTGACAACAGGGGAATTGCTAATTGTGGAATCGGCCTTCGCAAAATTCGAAGGCCAAAGGTTTACGCAGGGTTGGCACTCAAGTAGTCGAACAGTGCCAGGCTCGTCAGCGACGGCTGTTCCTTGCGCATGCACAGGTACATCTGCCGGTCGGCCCAGCTGTCGTCGATTTCGATAAAGCGCAAGGCCATCTCCTTGCGGAAGATCTGCACTGCACCCTGTGGCAACACGCCCACACCCTGGCCGGCGGCGATCAAGCGGCACACTGCTTCGAAACTACGCACCTGCACCCGCAGCCGCAACGGCATGCCGATCGCCGCGGCGGCCTCGGTAATCAACGGGGTGATGGCGGCGTTGTCTTCCAGGCCGACGAAGTCGTAGCCGAGCAAATCCTCGAAGCGCGCATGGCGCATTTTCAGTGGGTGGTCATTGGGCACGAGCAGGCACAGGCGGTCCTGGCAGTAGGGCTCGAACCGCAGCTCTTCGCTGGGGCGGGTGGTGACGATGCCAACATCCGCCACGCCCTCGCGCACGGCCTGGAGGATCTCCCGGCTGCGCTCCTCGCGAATATCCAGGCGGATGCCCGGGTGCAAGGTGTTCCACTGGGTCAGTTGGCGCGGCAGTTCCTGGCTCATCGCCGAACTGTTGGCGTACAGGCAAACCCGGCCGGTGGCGCCCTTGGCGTAATCGGCGAGATCGGCGTGCATGCCGTCCACGGCTCGCAGGATCGATTGTGCATGCTGGGCCAATACTTCCCCGGCTGCCGTCGGTGAAACGCCGGTGGAGGTGCGGGTCAGCAGGGCGACCTTGAAGTGCTGCTCCAGCAGCGACAGGCGTCGGCTGGCGGCAGAGAGGGAGAGATGGGATTGCTCGGCCGCCCGGGACAGGTTGCCCAGCTTGACCGCCTTGAGGAACAGCTCGATGGAAGTGAGGTCGGGGGACATGCCGGGGTCCTTGTGCGCAGTGGTTGGGAAACTACGCAGTTGGCGTTCGGCTGTCCAATGTCCGGCAAACAACCCGGGTGCAGGCAGATCTGCTTTCTGTAGGAGCTGGCTTGCCTGCGATAGCATCACCGAGGTGCATCTGACACACCGAGGTGCCTGCATCGCAGGCAAGCCAGCTCCTACATTGACTAGGGTTAGAAGTCGATACTGGCCGACAGCTTGGCCACGCGCGGGTCACCTTGGGTCAGGTAGCCGCCGAGTGCCGATTCCCAGTACTTGGTATTGGCGACGTTCTCCACAGTGGCGCCGAGGGTGACGTCACGCTGTTCCACCTTGAAGGTGTAGCGGGCGCCCACGTCGAAGCGGTTCCAGGCGGGCAGGCTGAGGTTGTTGGCCGCGTCGGCATATTGGCCGCCGGTGCGCAGCATCCGGCCGTTGACTGTCACGCCTTGCAGGCCTGGTACATCCCAGTCCACGCCGGCATTCAGTTGGAAGGTCGGTACGCCGATGGCGCGGTTGCCGTCGTTGGCGCCGTTCTGGGTGCCGTGGACTTCGGTGTGGATGATGGTTGCGCCGCCCAGCAGGCGCAGGCCGGCGATCGGTTCACCGAACACGTTGAGCTCAACGCCTTTGTTGACTTGCTCGCCCTGGCGAACATAGGTGGCGCTCAAGCCGTCGGCGCTGAGTTGTGAGTAACCGTCGGTTGGTTGCTCGATGCGATACACACCCAGGGTTGCGCCATAGGTACCCATGTCGAGCTTGACCCCGGCTTCGGTCTGTTTCGAGCGCGCCGGGGCATAGGCCTGGCCGGCATTGGTGATGGGCGCGGTGCCGGCGTTCTGAGGTGCGGTCGGGCCCTGGGCCAAGCCTTCGATATGGTTGGCATAGAACGACACGTGGTCCCACGGCTTGAACACCAGGCCGTACACCGGTGTGGTGATCGACTTGTCGTAATCGGCGTTACGTGGGCCCGACCCGTAGGCATACCCTTGGACCACCAGTTCCTGGCGGCGCAACCCGGCGGTCACCAGCAAGCGATCATCCATAAAGCCCAGGGTGTCCGACACCGCTGCACTGCGGGCGAAGGTCTTGGCGGTGATGCCCGGATCGTTCAGGTCGCCGCCGACGAAACTGCCCTTGACCGGTTCGGCAACGTCCACCGGGTTATAGATATTGCTGGCGTGGCCGTTGAGGTCGAAGTCATAGGCGTTGCGCGTCTGGGCCCAGATTCCGGTCAACCCGAAGTTCAGTTTGTGGCTGACAGCGCCGGTCTGGAACTTGCCATTCAAGCCCGCCATCAGGCTGGTGTTGTCTTCCTGGTGGGCGATGCGCGAGCCGCTGACGGTGGCATTGCCCAGGGTGTCATTCAACGTGACCGAGGAGTAACGGCCAATCTCGTTGGTGTGCTTGGCGCCGCCTGCGATGTAGGCGGTCCAGTTGTCATTCAGGTCGTACTCGGCGCGCAACATGCCGAAAGTGTCTTCCAGGCTGCTGGTGCCCCAGCTCGGCGCGTAGTTGGTGTCGGCCGAAGGCGCGTTGGGGATATGGGTCAGGTTCTGGCCGAGCAACACGGTGTTGCGCCCGCCATTGATCTGCTGTTTCGAGTAGACAAAGTCTCCCGACAAACGCAGCGCATCACCGCGATAGTCCAGGCCAACTGCAAACAGCTTCGAACGCTGGCTCTCGTCATCGATCCCGGTGTCGCCTTCGCGCTGGGAAATATTCACCCGTGCGCCAAAACGATTGTCCTCGCCAAAACGTTGCCCGATATCCAGGTGCTCGCCGACCCGGCCATCGCTGCTGATGTCGGTGCTGAAACGCCGCAACGGCACATCATCGGCGCGCTTGGGTTGCAGGTTCACGCCGCCGCCAATCCCGGAACCGCCGGGCGTCACGCCGTTGATAAAGGCGTTGGGGCCCTTGAACACTTCAACCCGCTCCAGGGCGTCGGTGGACATGATCTGGCGCGGCAGGATGCCGTACAGACCGTTGAACGAAATGTCATCGCCGTTCAGCGGCAGGCCACGGATCACAAAGGCCTGGGCCTGGTTCGCGTACCCCGACGCCTGGCGCACGGACGAATCGTTGAGCAGCACATCGCCGACGTTCTCGGCCTGCTGGTCACGGATCAATTTTTCGGTGTAGGAAGACATGCTGAAGGGCACGTCCATGATGTCCTGGTTGCCCAGCACCCCCAGTTGCCCGCCGCGGGCGACCTGGCCGCCGGCGTACACCGGGGGCAGGGCGTTGGGCGTGGCCGCGTCGGCGCTGATGGTGGTAGCACCCAGTTCCAGAGCCTTGCCGTCCTGACTGTTGTTCGCATCCTGCGGGGTTTCTGGAGTGGCGGCGTGAGCGGCGAGGCTCAGGGAGCAGCAAAGGGCGAGCAGGGTAGGGCGAAACGGCACAGCCAAACGGGTGGAAGTGGGCATGGTCGATCCTGACGGCGAACCGTCAATGTGAGGAAAAGGGCAACAACGTTGCGCGTCCTCGCTGCGCGGATACGACTCCGGTGCGAATGATAGTAATTGTCATTAATGTTCTGCAACAAGTTTGTGAGATTACTCTCTCCGTATACGTAGGCCATTTCGGTTAAATCGCCGCGCCGTGGCACAGGCCGAGTAGAATCACGCCCTGAAAGTGATTCTTGAGGTGTGGCAAGGTGGATTTACAGCAGGGGTTTGTCCTGACCCGGCATTGGCGCGACACCCCGGCGGGCACGGAGGTCAGCTTTTGGCTGGCTACCGATCAAGGCCCCAGGTTCGTGCGCTTGCCGGTGCAGACCTCCGTGATGTTCATCCCGCAAGCCCATCGCAAGCCCGCCGAGCTGCAGCTCAAGGGCGAGCGCGGTATCGAGTTGCGTGACCTGGCGCTCTGCGACTTCCACCATCGCCCGGTGCTGGGCCTCTACACCCAACAGCATCGCCAATTGATGGACCTGGAAAAGCGCCTGCGTCGAGCCGGCATCGACGTCTACGAAGGCGATGTGCGCCCGCCCGATCGCTACATGATGGAGCGCTTCATCACCGCGCCGGTGTTGTTCGGCGGCAAAGCGGGCGAGGGCGGCATGCTGGTGGAGGCGCAGATGAAACCCGCGCCGGATTATCGCCCGCCCCTCAAGCTGGTGTCGCTGGACATCGAGACCACCGCCCAGGGCGACCTGTATTCCATCGCCCTGGAAGGTTGCGGCGAGCGCCAGGTGTACATGCTCGGCCCGCCCAACAACACCGATGCGGTGGACTTCAAGCTCGACTACTGCGACACCCGCGCCGAACTCCTCGAACGCCTGAACCTGTGGCTCGCCACCCATGATCCCGACGCGATCATCGGCTGGAACCTGGTGCAGTTCGACCTGCGCGTGCTGCACGAACATGCGCAACGCCTGAACGTGCCGCTGCTGCTGGGCCGTGGCGGCGATGCCATGGGCTGGCGCGAGCACGGCAGCCGCAATCACTACTTCGCGGCAGCGGCCGGGCGGTTGATCATCGATGGCATCGAAGCCTTGCGCTCGGCCACCTGGAGTTTCGAATCCTTCAGCCTGGAAAACGTCGCCCAGACCTTGCTCGGTGAAGGTAAATCGATCTCCACGCCGTACCAGCGCATGGACGAAATCAACCGCATGTTCGCCGAGGACAAGCCCGCGCTGGCACGCTACAACCTCAAGGACTGCGAGCTGGTCACGCGGATTTTCGAGAAGACCGAGCTGCTGAAATTCCTCCTCGAACGAGCCAGCGTCACCGGCTTGCCGGCAGACCGCAACGGCGGTTCGGTGGCAGCGTTCACGCACCTGTACATGCCGCTGATGCACCGCCAGGGTTTCGTCGCGCCGAACCTGGGAGACAAACCACCCCAGGCCAGCCCCGGCGGGTTTGTCATGGATTCGCGCCCGGGCCTCTACGAGTCGGTGCTGGTGCTTGACTACAAAAGCCTCTACCCGTCGATCATCCGCAGCTTTCTGATCGACCCGGTGGGCCTGATCGAAGGCCTGCGCCACCCCGAAGACAGCGAGTCGGTGGAAGGCTTTCGCGGTGCGCGGTTTTCCCGCACCCGGCATTGCCTGCCGTCGATTGTCGCGCGGGTTTCCGAGGGCCGCGAAGTGGCCAAGCGCGAACACAACGCGCCGCTGTCACAGGCGCTGAAGATCATCATGAACGCCTTCTACGGCGTACTCGGCTCCAGTGGTTGCCGCTTCTTCGACACGCGACTGGCATCGTCCATCACCCTGCGCGGCCACCAGATCATGCGCCAGACCCGCGAGCTGGTCGAAGCCCGGGGTTATGAGGTGATCTACGGCGATACCGACTCGACTTTTGTCTGGCTCGGCAGCCCCCATTCCCAGGAAGACGCGACGCGCATCGGCCTGGACCTGGTGCAGCACGTCAACACCTGGTGGCGCGAGCGCCTGCAGAGTGAGTTCGGCCTGCAAAGCGCCCTGGAACTGCAATACGAAACCCACTTCAGCCGCTTCCTGATGCCGACCATTCGTGGTGCGGAAGAAGGCAGCAAAAAGCGCTACGCCGGGCTGGTCACCCGTGCCGACGGCAGCGAAGAAATGGTCTACAAGGGCCTGGAAACCGTACGCAGCGACTGGTCGCCCCTGGCCCGGCAATTCCAGCAGGAACTCTACCAGCGCATCTTCCACCGCCAGCCCCACCAGGATTATGTGCGCGACTACGTACGTCGCACCTTGAGCGGCGAGCTCGACGACCTGCTGATCTACCGCAAGCGCCTGCGCCGGCAACTGGGTGACTACGAGCGCAACGTACCTCCCCACGTGCGCGCCGCGCGGCTGGCCGACGAATACAACGACCGCCAGGGCCGCCCGCGCCAGTACCAGAACGGTGGCTGGATCAGCTACGTGATCAGCGTCAACGGCCCCGAGCCGCTGGAAGTGCGCCAGGCACCGATCGACTACGACCACTACGTCACCCGGCAACTGCAACCGGTGGCGGACGCGATCCTGCCGTTTGTAAACGATGACTTCGGCACCCTGGTGGGCGGCCAGATGGGCTTGTTCTGAAACGGCTTGCCTTGAGGTGGCGAGAGCCTGCAATCTTGGCCACTGACGACCACCATACAGCGCAGCCCTCCCATGACTGAAATCACCCTGACCGGCACCACGGTCGAACTCCGGCCCCTGCAACGCGAACACGCCACCGCCCTGGTACAGGCTGCTGCCGACGGGCAGTTGTGGAACCTCAAGGTGACCAACGTGCCGGGGCCCGACACCGTCGAAAAGTACGTGGACATTGCCCTGGCCGGGCGTGAGGCGGGCACCGTGATGCCGTTTGTCATCGTGCGCCGCGACACCGGTGAAGTGGTGGGCAGCACCCGGTTCTGGAAAGTCGACCGGGTCAACCGCAAGCTGGAGATCGGCCACACGTTTATCAGCCAGTCGGTGCAGAAATCCGGGGTCAACACCGAGGCCAAGCTGTTGCTGCTGACCCACGCGTTTGAAGTGATGGAGTGCGTGCGGGTGCAGTTCACCACCGATGAACTCAACGAAAAATCCCGGGCCGCGATCCTGCGCCTCGGCGCGGTACAGGAAGGGATCGTGCGCCACGAGCGCATCATGCCCGATGGCCGCAAGCGCAACTCGGTGCGCTTCAGCATCATTGATCCGGAATGGCCACAGGTGAAGGCGGGGTTGCAAGCCAGGCTGGCTCGCTAGGGCTTATGGCTCAGCTCTTCCACCAACTCATCCATCCGGTCGGCAATTTTCGGCGTGGTCGACAGCACAAAGCCTTTTTGCGTGCCCACATAGGTCTCGACGATGTACAGCGTGTCGCCCACATCCAGCCCCAGTTCCTGCAAGGCTTCGTCTGGCAGGCGGATGGCGCCGTCGCCGTCCCAGTCTTCGATCGTGACGCGTTTGCTGTGCATGATGGCTTCCCGTTGAACGAATGAACGGCCTAGCCTAACACCTCAATCCACTGCCAGGAGGCTTGGCACTGTGTACACCCTTTACGGAACCCAAGGCACCGGCTCGTGCATCATCGAAATTGCCCTGCAGCGTTGCGGTGTCGAGTGGTGCCAGGTCGACGCCTGCTCCTGGGAAGACCGCGTGGGCAACGAGGCGTTGGCGCGGATCAACCCGCTCAAGCAAATCCCCACTCTGCAACTGCCCAATGGCGGCGTGTTGACGGAAAGCGCGGCGATCCTGATTCACCTGGGCCTGCAGTTTCCCGCCTCAGGGCTGCTGCCCGAGGAGCCCGCCCAAGTCATTCGCGGCCTGGTGTACATCGCCGCCAACTGTTACTCGGCGATTGGCATCATCGACTATCCGGAACGCTGGACCGACAGCCCCGATGCGCAGCAGCATGAACAGCTGATCAGCGGCACCCGTCGCCGCCTGCATGGGGCCTGGGAAGTGTTTGCCGATCAATTTGCCGAGCAACTGTTCACCCCGGCGCAGGTTCCGAATGCACTGGCGATCATGGCTGCGGCGGTGTCGCGTTGGGCAGGCGGGCGGGACGCGCTGCAACAGTCGCGGCCTGAGTTTGCCCGGGTGCTGGCGCAGGTGGATGCCCACCCAAACGTAGCGCCGGTATTTGCCCGGCATTGGCCGTCGTGAGCATCCGCAATCAAAAGAAACAATGAGGCGTAAGGTGGCTAAACGCCTTGCGTCGCGGGCGTCCTGACCTACGCTTTCTGAAGTTGTTGTAGGAATCATCCTTGAATTTGACTGTCGCAGACATGAAACTCAAGAACCCTGCATGGAATTCAAAGGAGGTGTGCATGCTCATCCGGTCGCTGACCCTGGCTACCTTGATGGCTTTTACGGGGCCGCTGCTGGCCGCGGATGATCTCAATCCGCTCAAGCAGGACCTGGGCAAGTCACGCCCGTTGGTGGTGGTGGAGCTCGACTCCGGCAACCCGACGTTGGCCACCCTCAAGAAACAGCTGGACGAGCCTGCCAACAAGCAGTCCTTTGAAGAGCGCAACATGGTGCTGTACACCGTGTCCTTTGGCAGCATCGGCGCTGAAGGCGAGAAGTTCGCCAAGGACGCGAAGGACAACAAGAAGCTCGCACCGCCTGAAACCAACGCGCTGATCCGCGCACTCAAGCTGGGTGCCGGCAGTGGCACCAAAGTGATCCTGGTGGGCAAGGACGGCGAGAAAAAACTCGAGAAGACCGTGCCACCCGACACCCTCAGCCTGGCGGATTTCTTCAGCGCGATTGATCAGATGCCCCAGGCTGAAAAGGACCTTGCCGCGCCGGCCGAACCTGAGCCCGCGGCCCCTGCAGCAGGCAAGCCTGGAGCCAAGGCGGGCAAAAACACCAAGCATCCAGCGCCACAACCGGCACTGGATGATTGAGCGTTTTTCTGTAGGAGCTGGCTTGCCTGCGATAGCATCACCTCGGTAATTCAGGCACACCGCGGTGATGCCATCGCAGCCTCGCTAAAGCTCGACAGCTCCCACATCACGCCTCAAGCTCCAGGCTTTTCACCGGCCACCGCCGGTGCCTTGCGCACCGGGAACGGGAAGTAGAAAAACCGCAGTAAGGCCACCCGCTTGATCACCTCGCCGATCATCAACGGCACCACCACCGCCACTACCAGCCCGATGCTCGCCGACAGCAGCGGATGCAGCCCGAACCGTTCCATCAAGTCCACCGTCTTGTGTTGAATTTCCCCGTGGAAGATCAACAGAATCAACGTTGACTGCCCGATGTACGTCATCGCCCGCGTCAGCAGCCCCGAGACCATCATCACCCCGGCCAGGGCCCAGCATACATATACGCCGATCACCGCCAGCAAACTGGTCCACAGCCAGTGGTCGTAACGCCGCTGTGCCAGGTCCATGGTGTCCCAGCTGTAGATGAACACCACCGCAAACAACGCCATGGCGCCCAGTAGCGTCAGCAACGAACTCTGGTGGCGACGCAGCACGTCCCGCAGCAAGTAACCAAAGATAAAATAGGTACTGCTGATCAACGTCACATCAATGCTGAACGGCAGCCCCGGCATCGTCCAGGTCTGCCCGCCGACGGTTACCGGTACCTGCCAGAACCACGGCAGGGTCCAGATCCCGAGCATCAATTGCAGGGTGATCACCACGCAGCTCATGGCCAGCGACAAGCCCAGGCGCTGCATCAGCCGCAACATCACCCAGCCGAACAGAATCGCCACCCAGAAGTGCGGCAGGAACCACAGCGCCTGCCATGGAATGGTGTCCACCGAGGCATACAGCACGCCGCCGATGTCCGGCAGCAGTGCCTGGCCGCGCAGCAGGTCGCGGATCAGGATGTACACCAGCATGGTGAAGAAGAACGGCTTGAGCAGTGCATCGGCCTTGCGCACCGCCATCTCGACAAAGGGTTGTTCAGGCTTGAAGAACACCCCGGAGAGAAAGAAGAACAACGGCAGGATAAATACCGCCAGCAGCGGGTACAGCAAGTCCAGGGAACTGGCGACAAACCAGCTGTGCCCGAACACGATGATCAGGATGCCAATGCCCTTGGCAATATCCATTTGAATCCAGCGTTTTTTCACCTGACTGCTCCCACTCTATAAATCTGCCTTGCGCCACGGCTTGAGCCACAGGCCCATGCCCAGCAACACCACGGCCCCCGCCAGGGTGCTCAACCCCAGCTGAAGCCAGATACCTTGGATCCTGAACAACACCAACGCCGCCAGGCCCATCATCAATGCACTCAACACCCAGTGCCGCTTCCAGGGCAGGGCGCCGAGCAAGTCCTGGCGCTGCATCAACAGCAACGCGGTGCACAACACCCCGGCGAGGGCGGCCAGCGGAATGCCCGCCAGGCCAAACACAAACGGCAGCACACCCAGCAGCAACACGTTCACCAGGCTCCCCAGCAACTCGCAACGCAGCGGCTGGCGGGTGTCGCCGGCGGCATAGGCATAACGCGCCAACAGGGCGTTCCAGGCGCCGAACACCAGCGGCACGGCAAACCAGGCCAGCAACAGCGGCAACGGCGAATCCACCGACTGCTTCGGCAGCAGCAACGCCACCAGGCTCGGCGCCGCCGCCACCAGGCCGACGCCTGCGGGCAGGGTCAGCAGGCTGGCGGTTTCCAGGCCGCGCTTGAGCAGGGCCAGGCGCTCGTCGCCCTGGCGCCGGCTCATCATGCCCAGCAGCACCTGGTTGAGGCTCATCAGGGCAATCAACGGCAAGTTCATCAGCTTGCGGGCCAGGTTGACCCAGGTCACCGCACCTTCACCCAGCAAGGACGCCACCAGCCGTTCAATCAGCGCCAAACCCTGGCTGGCACCGTTGCTTAAAAGCAGCGGGCCTATGCGTGCGCCCAGCTCGCGCAATTCCAATGTCGAAGCCCGCAGCCGCCACGGCCGCCAGCCCAGGCGCAGCATCGACGGCAACAGCGCCAGGGGCATCAGCAGGCTGCCGGTGAGGCAGGCCAACGCCAGCGAGTGCGGTTGCGTGGCGGTGCCGGCGAGGGCGAGGTAGGTCACCGGCGGCAGGTTGAACAGCAACGAGCCGAGCCCCGCGACCACAAAGCGCTCGCTGGCCTGCAGCGGAATACTGAACAGCGCATGCAGCATCAGCCCCGGCACACTCCAGGCGAGAATCTGCAAGTTGCTGCTGGCGAGGCTGGTGGCCGTCGCCGCCAGCCCCGGGCCGAGCAGCTGCACCAGCCATGGCGCCAGCAACGTCAGCAGCAGGCTGGTCACCAGGGCGATCAGCAACAGCGCCGGGAACAACACCGCCAGCCAGTCCAGGCGCTCGCCTTCCTTGCGTTGCAGGTACAGCGGCAGGGCGGCGGCACTCAGCACACCCCCGGCCAGGGACATGCGCAACGCTTCGGGCAAGAACAGCGCGATCAGGAACGCATCGCTGCGCTCGCCCGCACCCCACGCCGCCACCAGCAACCACTCACGGGCAAACCCGAGGCACAGACCCAGCAAGGTTGCCAGGGTCAACCAGAACGCCGATCCGAGCATGCCTAGGGCCCGACGCTATTGAACACAGGCTTGCGATGCGCCACGGTCTTGACCTTTGGCAGACGCGCCGGAAACAGCCGCCGCGCCTCCAGCACGTTGATCCCCACCATCAGCCAGAACAGCGCAATCATCACCAGGGCGAAGCTGAAGTAGTGGTCAAAAAAGCCGCTGACCAGCGCCGACAGAATCCCCGCCGTGCTGCCCAGCCAGATCGCATTGTCCTTGGTCAGGCGGATCGGGCCGATTTCCGGACGGGACTCGCGCCACCAGCGCCAGGTCACTGCGATAAACAGCAGCATGCTGATCACCCCGGTCTTGTAGACGAAATTCAGCCACAGGTTGGAAATCCCCAGCAGGTGCGTACCCGGCACCGGAGGGTCAACCTTGAAGCCAATGCCCAGCGGGTAACTGGCCACGGCCTGGGGGAACATGCGGTATTCGTCAAAGCGCACTTCGGTACTCGCGTTCTGCGCCGAAAAGATTGTCGCCAGACGTTCCTGCAACGGTGGGTACGACAGCACCAGCGCCACGGCCAACGCCACGCCGATCATCAGCAAACGCCCGGTGTACGGCACCCGCCGCGACGCCATCCAGATCAGCACCAGCGCCAGGCTGACCATCGCCCCCCGGCTGCTGGCCAACAGCAGGGCCGCCGCACCCAGGCAGGCAACGCCCAGGCCGAGACCGCGTTTCCAGCCGGTGTTGGTGATGCCGTAGCAGAACGCCAATGGCAGCAGCAGCGCCATGATCCCGCCGGTGGCATTCGGGTGCATCCATGGCGAACCCATCCGCGAGGCCATGGCACCCAGGCCCAGGGACAGGGTGTCGAGGCTGCCGTAGTTCATCAGGGTCAGGATCGGCAACATGCCCGAGGCCGAGCGCGAGCGGATAAATACGCCGATGGACATCACCAGCATCGCCAGTGTGCCCAGCAACAAGGCGATCACCAGGGCTTCGCGGTTCTTCTGTTCAACCAGCAGCTTGGCGGCGAGGAACAGCACCGACAGGTTCAGAAGCCAACGCAACCAGTTCGCCACGCCGCTGGCCTCGGCGGTGATGCTGACCTGGCCGACGATAAACGGCACCACTGTGAAGATCATCAGCCACATCAACATGCGGTCGGTAGGGCGCCGCGACAGCGGTGGGGCGGCCGGCAGGCGCGAGAGGAAACCGTGCCAGATCACCGCCGCCCAGGTCAGGGCGATCAGCGCCTCACTGACCGTACTGCGAATCCCCAGGTTGAGGGTGGAGTAGGGCATGAACGTCGCCACCAGGGCGAACAGCAGCAGTCCCCAGAACGGGAACCGCAGAATCGTCACGGCAGCGGCCAGGCCGATCACTGCCAGCACGGCCTTGACCGGGGAAAGAAACAGGATCAACCCACCAAACAGCAGGCCGAAGACGATGGCGACGAGGCTACCCAGTGAGATTCTCAATTCAATTCCTCGATCAGTTCGGCCAGGCGCCGACGGTAGGCCTGGTGGTTGAAGCGTTCGGCCCAGCTGCGTAACTGTTCAGGTGGTTGTTCGACGGGTTGGTCGGCCAGGTGCAGCATCAATTGCACCAGCGCCGCGCCGTCCGTGGGTGAAAACCGCGGTGCCAGCGGCGGGGTGATTTCGTCCAGCGAGGTACCGCTGGCCACCGCCACCGGAGTGCCGACGCTCAGGGCTTCGATTACCGGCAAGCCAAAGCCTTCCGCGTAGGAAGGCTGCCACAGGCGCAAGGCCTTGCGGTAGAGCCCGTGCAATTCAGCGTCGGATACGCCGCTCAAGGCGCGTATCCCCGGGTAGTTGCGTTGTGCTTCGGGCAAATGCTCCAGGCTGCCCACCAGCACCAGTTCCGGCACGCTCGGCGACTGGCTGCGCGCTTGCTGCCAGGCGTCCACCAGGAACGGCACGTTCTTGCGCAATTCCCGGGTACCCACCAGCAGCCAGTAGCGCTCGGGCAGTTGCCGGGCCGAGAGGTCCGCCGGCAGTCCGACAAAACCCACCACCTGGTTGGGCAACACGCGAATCTTGCCTGCCGCCTTGGGAAACAGCCGCGCGGTTTCGTCGGCACTGTACTGCGAAGGCGTCCACACCCGGTCTGCCGTGTGCACCGCATAGGTGATCGACAGCCGATCACTGGCCTTGTAGATCAGCGCCTTCAGGCGGTTGGCGTGATAGTTGTCCAGGGTGATCTGAAACAGGTCATGCAGCAGCACCACGGTGCGCAGGCCCTGGGGTTTGGGCGGCAGCGGCAGGCCCATATTGAAGGTGCTGATGTACACATCGATGTGCTCATTGCGCAGCGCCTTGGGCAGATAGCCCGCCTCGAAACGCAGGCGCTGGTGCGGCTGGTGCATGGCGGTCTTGGCGCAGCCCCAGTCCGGGCAATGCACGTTCAGGCGCAGCTCATCCCCCAGCGGCGCGACGCTGAAGCGTTCGAGCTCGATGCCGGGCAGGGTGCGCAGGGCATCTTCCAGGGCGTACACCTGGCGACTGATGCCTGATTGCGGCGAGGTGCCGACGGTGCGGTAATCGAGGCCTATGCGCATGCCGGCTCCTTTTGGCTCTGGGGCGACAGTTGCGCGTACACCTGCTCCAGCTGGCTGGCGGCGACGCTCCAGTCATGGGCACGGCGCACATAGGCGCGACCGGCTTCGCCCATGGGAGCAGCGACTTCAGGCTGTTGCAGCAGGCGCACCACGGCGTCGGCCAGGCTTTCAGCGGTCTGGCCGCCGAGGTAATCCAGGCCTTCCACCAGGTCCAGGCCGGACACGCCCTGGTCGGTACTCGCCAGCGGCAGGCCGGCGGCCAGGGCTTCAAGCACCTTGAGCTTGGAGCCGCCGCCATGGCGCAACGGCGCCAGAAACACCGAGCAACTCGATTGCAGGGCCAGCAGGTTGGGGACAAAGCCCTGCCATTCGATGCGTCCGTCCTTCCAGCGTTCGCGCCAGCTTTCCGGCATGCCGAAACCGCAGACGCTCATGCGTGCGTCGGGGCAGCGGGCCCACACTTTCGGCAGGATCTCATCCAGTGCCCACTCGATGGCATCGACGTTGGGCGCGTATTCGTAGTTGCCCAGAAACAGCACGCGGCGGGTCGTCGGGTCGGGTCGGGCAGCAGCGAAGTGCGCGCAATCCACCCCGTTGACCACCACCGGTACCGGCTTGCCGGCAATCTGCGCCAGGGTCTGGGCGTCGGCGTCGGTCACGGCGACCACTTGCGCGGCCTGGCGCATCACCCGGTGTTCCCAGCGGCCGTAGCGCCATTGATCGTAGCGTATGAACGGCAACGCCCAGCCGGGCAGGCGGTCGTAAGTCGCGGCGCCGAGGGACGATTCGACATTGTGCTCGGTCAGCACAAACGGCTGGGAGCGACGGGCCAATGCAGCTTCGTAAGGCTGGAAGGTGTAGGTATGTTCGATCTGCACCACGTCCCAATGCTCGGTCAGCAAGCGCTCGAAGGTGTCCTGCAGTTCACCCGACAGGCCATTCACACTGGCCAGCAACGGGTACGGCGCAAACAGCCCGGCCAGCAGGGTCTTCAGGCTGCGCAGCGGGCGCCGGGGGAGGATGATCACCTGTTCCAGAAAGGCTTCCAGCACGTGGCGATCCGTCAGCGATACCGCATGTTTGTCATGCAGCAGCAAGGTGATCCGATGCCCGCGCGCAGCCAGGCTGCGCAGCAAATGAAACTGGCGCGTCTTGCCGCCGCTGGTAGCGGGCCAAGGCGAGTAGGGCAGGATCCAGAGGATGCGCATGGGTGGCTTCAATCCCATAACAGAATTTGCAGGTTCGGCTTGACCGGTACGTCCAGTCCATTGGTGCCACTCAAGGGTGTTTCGGTGCCGCGCAACGGGTCATACAAGGTGGCGGTGGTCATGCCCGGCAAGTGCGCGCTGCCGCCACGGGCCGACCAGAAAAACCACACCTTGCGCCCGTCGGCACGGGACCAGCCGATGCTGAACAGGCCATCGGGCAACTGATCGGCGGTGGGTGGGTCGCCGGGGGTCAATTTGGGCCCGCTCACCTGCAGGAAATTCTGCAGCGCGGTGTACGACGGCTTGGGGTTGGCGTCGATGTCGAGCAAGCCATAACTCTGGTCGCGCACGCTGGCGCGCTGGTCCAGGTCGCTCAGGGTGAACAGGAAGATCTTGTCGAAATCCAGCGCGCTCATCAGCGCGACGCGGCGCACGATGTAGTCGGCCTGGCCCTGGGTGGTGATGAAGTCCTGCACCTCTTTCGGGCCTTTGTAGGTCGACCAGCCCCACTCGGTGCTCCACAGGGTATTCACCCCGGCCGCCCGCAGTTTCTGGTTGAGGGCGCTGGTTTTTTCGACAAAGTCGAGGTTCGACGGCGTGTTGCCTTCGGGCAATTGGGTGTAGGGGTGATAGGACATGACGGTATTCAGGCTCGGCACGCCCAGTTGCAGCAGCCCGTCGAGCATGTTCTGGCCGTTGGGCATTTCGCTGAAGAATGCCATGCCGGCGGCCACCACCGGTTTGTTCGGGTTCACCACCCGCAACGCGGCGGCGGTGACTTGCAACAGGTTCGCATAGCCGGCCGGGTCGGCGGCGGGGCGCCAGAACCCCAGCAGGTTCGGTTCGTTCCACACCTGCCACGCATCTACGCTGGGGTAACGCTGTTCCAGCAATGCCATGCGGTTGGCGAAGATATTCGGGTCCTTGGGCGGGAACTGGTCCTGGTACGGCGAGGAGGCGGGCGCGGTGGTGGCGAACTTCGCCGAGCCCACCAGGTAGAACACCGACTTGATCTGGTTCTGCTGCAGCTTGTTCACCAGTTCGTCGAGGGTCGCGACGTTGTACTGGTTCTCGGCGGTTTCCAGCTGGTCCCAGTGCAGGTCCAGGCGCACCCACTCCAGGCCCAGGGCCTTGAGGCGGTCGATCTGCTTCTGATAACGCTCGGGGCTGAACCACAGGAACTGCGCGTTCACCCCCAGGAAGTCCTTCCACACGACCTCTTTGCTGCCCTTGAGCACATGGCTCTCGGCATCGGCCGGGCGGCCCCAGAGAAAGGCGGTCAAACCCAGCGCAGCGACGACTGCGAGGGTAGCGAGGTAAGTCCGTTTACGCGCCATGGTTGCCTCCTGCAACGGTTTGCTCAAACAGGCTCGCGAACTTCTGCGCGGTCACTGGCCACAACCGTTCACGGCCTATGGCGGCGGCGCGTGCGGCCCAGTCCGTGGCCATGTGCGGGTTGCGTGCGAGCCGCAGCAGTTGTTCGCTCAAGGCGGCTACATCGCCTTGTGGATAGATGGCGCCATTGCCGCTGGCGACTTCCTCGGCAAACGCCCTGGCATCGGAGGTGATCGCGCCGCGCCCGCAGGCGGCAGCCCAGGACAATGCGCCGCTGGTGCCGCGCTGGCGGCCCAGCAGGCCGAGCTTTTTCGATTCGCGATACGGCAGCACCATCACATGGTGCGCCTGGATCGTCTGCGGGATCTCGCTGGCCGGCAAATTCAGCCGCCAGTCGATGGAGCCTGCCAGGCCGAGTTCGGCAATCTGGCTGTTCAACTGCTCCAGGTAATTGCCGCCTGTGCCAAACGCCATTTCGGCGGCAGTGCCACCGGCCAGGGTCAGGCGCACACGGTCACGCAATTCGGGGGCTTTTTCGAAGGCGGCGGCCAGGGCCTGCAACAGGTCTTCGATGCCTTTGCCACGGTAGATAAAACCGAAATACAACAGGTGCAGCGTGTCCAGCGGCGGCAAGGCCACCGGCGGGATATCCAGGTTGGCGTGGTTGATCACCGCCACCTTGCCGGCGGGCAATTGCATGCGCGCCGTCAGGCAGTCGGCGCCCAGGCGGGTGAGGGTCACCAGCCGGGTCAGGCCCTGGGCGACGTGACGTTCTTCGCGCAGGGTCAAGGGATCGGCCAGCACCACTGCCGCCTGGGGCAATGGGCTGGGCAAGGATTCCAGCAGGTTCAGCGGAAAGGGCAATTGCTCGCGCCGCCAGACCATGCGTTCCGGGTCATGCACCGTGGCGGTCAACGGCAGGGCGGGGTAGGCCTTGCGCAATTCGCGCAGGGCCAGGAACTCCCCCAGCCGCCCACCGCCCAGCTCGGCGTGGACCAGGTCAACACCCTGCCAGTCGAAACCGGCAATGGCTTGCTTGATCGCCGCCGTGCTGCCGACCACGCCCGTCAAGGGCGTAGCCACCTCGACGCCCAGTTGCTCCAGTGCCGTCTTGAAGTGGTTCGCGTAGTCGGCGATCCCGTTCTTTTCCGGCGGCAGGGGAGCGAGCAGGGCGATGCGCATCAGAACGAACCCCGGTATTTGGCGATGGTTTTCAGCACCTTGACCGGTACCTCGAACTTGCGGCGGTTGATGATAATGCCATCGACCTTGCCGAACGCCGTGGTGAGGATCGACAGTGCGTGTTCCACCACCGGTACCGTGCTTTTTTGCGCTTCCACTACCAGCGCAATCAGGTCGGCACGGCGCAGGTTGATGAACGCATCACGATTGTCCAGCAGCGCCGAAGCATCCAGCAGTACCACCTGGCCCGGAATCGCCGGCTCAACCCCGCCGATCCGCACCCGCACGCCGTTCTCTTCCAGCAACTGGCGCAACTGCTCGACGATAAAGCTCACGCCTTCACCGTGCCTTGCCGAGGTCAGCCCCAGGGTCAGGCCCTGTTCGGCAATACGCTCCAGCGGCAGCAACCCATACAGGCGATAGATGCTCGCGTTGAAGGCGTTGGTGCTTTGCGCGGTGCTGGTGTCCAACTCCGGCAGCGTGGTCCACAGCGGCAGGCCGAATTTGCCTTCCACCAGGCCGCCGTCGTGGATCCGTTGATCCAGCAGGTAGCACAGGTAGATCACCAGCAGGCCGACCACGATGGAGAACGGGATCGCCAGCAGCAGCATCAGCAGGGTTTTCGGGAAGACGCGCCCAGGGTTCAGGGTAGCTTCTTCGATCACCGCGATGTTACTGATCTGGCTCTTGTCCAGTTCACGGTCGATCCGCGATTTTTCCAGGCTGTCGACATACAGCGCGTAGTTTTTCTCGGTGCCGTTCAACTCACGGGCCAGGCGCGCCAGTTCCGGCTCGATGGCCAGGGCGTCCTTGCGCTGGGCTTCCAGTTCAGTCAGCTGCTTCTGCTGTTGCACCAACTGTGTACGCAGCGACTGGTTGCGGCTGGTCTCATCCAGCAGTACCCGTTGCAGGTGGATTTCCAGGGTGTTCGGCGCGCGGTTCTCGGAGCTTTGCACCGTGTCGCTTTCACCGGCGACCTGGGCCTGCATGGCACGGATCGAAGCGTCCAGGGCTTTGACCGGCGGCGCGTTATCCGTATAGGTACGCATCATGTCGGCTTTTTCCAGGAGCTTCTGGTTCAGCAGGCGACGCAAGTCTTGTTGCTGCGGGTTCAACGCGATCTGGCGAACCGTGGTCACCTCTTTGGGCTGGCCCTTGAGTTGGTCACGGGTGCTCTGCAACGCCACGTCGGAGGAAGCGATCAGCCGAGTGGAGTTGAACACCTCGCCACGCAGCACGTTGATCCGCTCGGACAAGTCTTCCAGGCGATCGGTGATGCTCGAGGCGCCGATGTCGTTCAAGTGCGCGAGGATCTGCTCCTTGTAGCTCTTGATCTGCGCAGCGCTGGAAGACACCTGGCCTTCATAGAACGCATACAGGCTCTTGCGGCCCAACGCCTGGGTGCGCTCGTCGATGTAGGTCTCGACCCAATCCTTGACCACCGCCTGGGCGATTTGCGGGTCATCCCAGCGGAAGCTGATGTCCATCACCGTAGAGCCGATGGCGTGGGTCACTTCGAAGTTTTTCTCCAGGCTTTTCGCCAGGCGCTCCACCGGGGTGGTTTCTTCGACGATGCCAACGGTTTCCAGCACCACTCGCACACCGTCAAACACGGCACTGATGCCTTTCTTGACGTACCACTTGGTGCGCTTCCACACGCCTTCCGGCGGCTGCATCTTGTCCATCACGTCGAGGTAATGCTCGGCCACTGCACGCACGATAGGGCGGCCGGTCAGCAGGCGCTCTTCGTCGACAATCGGGTCGCGCTGGGTGCTCGGCATGACGATTGGCTGACGGTTGTCGACCTCGATCGGCATCGTCGAGTCACGCCCTGGTTTTACCAGCAATCGCGCGGTGGATTCATACTTGGCCGGCAGCAGGAACGCCCCCAGCAAAATGATCACCAGCGCGGCAATCGCCGCCAGTTTGAACTCGTGCTTGAAGATGAAGAACAGACGCAGAAGATCACGAAAAGAACGGATCTCGATCATGGGATGTCGCTCCTTTAGTGGTTCGTGGTGTAGCTGTAGCCCACACCAATGGATTTGGTGAAGGGAATCAGCTGGTTCAGGTAAGTGTCCACGCCTTGGATCCGTTCGCCGACGTTGGACTTGGGTACAAACACCACGTCACCGCGTTGCAGCGCCACGGGCTTGCGGCCCAGTGCGCCGTTTTTCAGGTACTGGCTGAAATCGAGGAAGTAGGCGTGGTAGACGCCTTGGCCATCTTCACGCAGCAGGGCGACCATGCTCGCGTTGCCCACCGAGCTCACGCCGCCGGCACCGAGAATCGCCTGCTCCATGGTCGGGGCCGTGGCGATGGAGATAGCCGACGGGTTTAATACCGCGCCGCCGACGATCACCGTGTTGCCCGGCGCCTGGTTGATGTTCACCGTCACCCGAGGCTCGCGATACACCGGTGCGAGTTTCTGGCTCAGCTCGGCGGCGACTTCCGCCGGCGTGCGCCGCGCCACCTGGATCGGCCCCAGGAAGGGATAGTTGATCTTGCCGTCGTTCTGCACGGTGTACAGCGTCAGCTCGTAAATCGTGCTGACGTTGAACGCCGACAGGGTTGGCATTTCCCCGGCATCGCGGACAATCCGCAACTGGTCGCCGATGCGGATCCGCTCCACCGCCGGTGGCAGTTGGGCCATGCGATCGAGGGCCTGCTTGCCCTCGTCCACCGTCTTGCCATCGGGCGCGACGATCCGCGCGGGCGTATTGCAGGCGGCCAATGCCATCATGGCCAGGACGAGCAAGGTTCGTTTCATCAAAGGGGTCTTCCTGTAGGTCATGATGCTCACCTCCAATAACCGGGGAACATGCTGATGCGCCGCTTGAGGGCGAGGGGGAGCTGGCGCTCCAGATGGCCCAGCCGGTAGCCGAGCAATTTGAACGCGCTGCGCACCAGTACTTCGGGTACGCGGTGCAATGCACCGGCTTCGCGTAACGCTCGAAGCTCGGCCAGTACATAGCGTTTACCTTCACCGCCGGCATCGCCAAAAGCCTGGCGGATCCACGGCTCGCGGCCGTAGAAAACGCCAATGTCGAAGTAGCGGTGAAACTCATCCATGAGACGGTAATCGTGGGAGTGATAGACCAGGGCGGTGGCGGCGTAGCGCACCTTGTAGCCTTCCAGCAGCATGCGGGCGGCGACGTAGGCGTCCTCGCTGCCGATCACATCCGCGGGGAAGCCACCGACGGCTTGCAGGGCGCTGCGCCGGTACACCGAAAACGAATCCGAGCTGAAGCAGGTCTTGATCCCCAGCTCCGGCGCATCAGCCAGGCTTTTGCTGCGGCTTTGCGGCGGGTAATTGAAGTGGCGTGACTGGGCGCCCAGCACGCCGGCATCCGGGTGCGGCAACTGGCGGCCGTAAGCGACGCCGTTGAGCGGGTCCAGTTCCAGTTCGCCCACCAGGTTGGCGAACGTCTCGGGTTCGGCGGGGATCGCGTCCTGGGTCATGACGATCAGCGCGTCGCCGTCGACTTGCTCGCTGGCCCAGCGGCGGGTGCCGCCATGGTTGAAGTCCTTGGCATCGATCACTTCGACCCGTGCGCCGAACTCGCGAAAACGCGCCACGGTGTCATCGCTGGAAGCGCTGTCGACCACCAGGGTTTCGTCGGGTTGCAGGGTTTGCATGCGCAGCGCCGGCAGCAGCCGGTCGAGGTGGCTGGAAGCGTTGCGGGTCGGGATGATCAGGGCGGTACGCATCACTTCTTCACTTCGGCCGGAGCCCGGCCGTAGATGTCGTCAAAACGCACAATGTCGTCTTCGCCCAGGTACTCGCCGCTCTGCACCTCGATCATCACCAGGTCGATGATGCCGGGGTTGGTCAGGCGGTGCTTGTGCCCGGCCGGAATGTAGGTGGACTCGTTGGCGTTGATCAGGAATTCACGGTCGCCGTTGGTAATCATCGCCGCGCCGCTGACCACCACCCAGTGCTCGCTGCGGTGATGGTGCATTTGCAGGGACAGCGAGGCCTGGGGCTTGACCACGATGCGCTTGATCTTGAAGCGGCTGCTTTCTTCCAGCACGGTGTAGGTGCCCCACGGCCGGGTGACAGTGCGGTGCAGGCTGAATGCCGGATGGTCCTGGCGCTTGAGCTCGGCGACGATGTAGCGCACGTCCTGGCTGCGCTTGGCGTCGGCAATCAGGATCGCATCCGGGGTGTCGACGACGATCAGGTCGCGCACGCCCACTGCGCCCAACACGCGCTTGGGCGAGTCGATGTAGCAGTTGTGCACGTCATGCAGGATCGCCTGGCCATTGACCTGGTTGCCGTTGGCGTCGCTGGGGGTGAGTTGGCGCACCGCGTCCCAGGAACCGATATCACTCCAGCCGATGTCGCAGGGCACCACCGCCACTTGCGCGGATTTTTCCATCAGCGCCACGTCGATCGAGATGTCGGGCGCCGCGCCGAAACCTTCAGCGTTCAGCTCGCGCTGACGGCAACTGTTGTTGTTCAGGCTGTGGCCGTGCTCGAGGGCGGCCTTGGCGGCGTCCAGCACGGCGGGGGCGTGCAGCGCCAGTTCCTCCAGCAATGTACCGGCCTTGAAGCAGAACATCCCGGCATTCCACAGGTGCTTGCCGCCGTCCAGGTAGCCCTGGGCGGTGGCCAGGTCGGGCTTCTCGACGAAGCGCTTGACCCGGAACCCCTGGCCCAGCGCCTCGCCTTGTTCGATATAGCCGAAGCCGGTTTCCGGGTGGTCGGGCTGGATGCCGAACGTCACCAGGTAGCCGGCCTCCGCCAGTTCGCGGGCCTGGGTGACGGCATCGGCGAAGGCGCTTTCATCAAGAATCAGATGGTCGGCGGGCAGGATCAGCAACTGCGCCTCGCTGCCGAAGTTTTCCTGTACATGCAGGGCGGCCACGGCGATGGCGGCGGCGGTGTTGCGCCCGAACGGCTCCAGCAACAGGTCAAGGGCCAGATGGGCCTTGTTGACCACGCGGTAGTCATCGAGGGTGCGAAACAGCAGGTCGCGGTTGGTCACCGTCAGCACGCTTTCCACACCCGGCAGGTGACTGGCCCGCAGGAACGTCTTCTGCAGCAGGCTCTGGTCATCACGCATGCGCATGAAAGGCTTGGGCATGTTTTGCCGCGACACCGGCCACAGCCGGGTGCCCGAACCACCGGAAATGATGCAGGGAATCAAGCCGTTGAGGGTGTTCATCAATAGACTTCCTTGGTCGAAAGGACGGCCGGGACCGTCATGAAAACGATGTACAAGTCGAACCACACCGACCACTTCGAGATGTACTCCAGGTCGTACTCAACGCGTTTCTGGATCTTGAACAGGGTGTCGGTTTCACCACGATAGCCGTTGATTTGCGCCCAGCCAGTGATGCCCGGTTTTACCCGGTGGCGCGAGCTGTACTCGCTCACGGCAACTTCGTAGGGCACGCCGGCGGCCTTGGTCGCGGTGGCATGGGGCCGCGGGCCGACCATCGACATGTTGCCCAGCAGCACGTTGAACAGCTGCGGCAGCTCATCGATGCTGGTCTTGCGAATGATCCGGCCCACGCGGGTGATGCGCGGGTCGCCGCGGGTGGTCTGGCGGTCGGCGTTGAAGTCGCTCATCTCGGCGTACATCGAGCGGAACTTGAACACCCGGATCACGTTGTCGTTGTAGCCAAACCGGTTCTGGCGAAACAGCACCGGGCCCTTGGAGTCGAGCTTGATGGCAATCGCCGTGATCAGCATGATCGGCGAGAGTGCCACCAGGCCCAGGGTTGCCAGGATCAGGTCTTCACAGCGCTTGATAAACGGCGACCAGCCCCGCAGCGGCACGTGGGAGGTGTTGAACATCAGGATGCCGCCCACATCGGTGATACGGCTGTGGCCATAGCGCAGGGCCGCCATGTCAGGCACCAGCATGACGTTGACCGACATCTGCCGCAGGCGCTTTACCAGCCCGTTGATCCGCTGTTCGGCGGCCCAGGGCAGGGTAATCATCACCTGGTTGACCTGCTCGGAGCGGATCAGCTTTTCCAGGTCGCGTGTGTTGCCCAGCAGCGGCAGGTTGCTCAGTTCCTTGGGGATGCGCTCGGTGCGGTCGTCGATAAAACCGATCAGGCCGGAACGGATATCGCCGTTGCGCTGCAAGTGGTCGGCCACGTGCACGGCGGTGTCGGTGAAGCCGAGGATCACCGTGCGTTGCAGGTATTTGCCGCTGGCCATCAGGTTGCGGAACAGGCGCAGCATCACGATCCGCTCCAGCCCGAACAACGCAAGGCTGGTGATAAACCAGAACGCCAGGTTGCGCGGGCTCAACTGCGGGAACATCAGCAGAATCTGGTACATGAACAGCAGGATGCAAAAGGCCGCGGACCAGGCCACCAGCATGGTGCGAAACCGCAGGCGGTTGCTGAACAGCTCCTCGGAGTAAACCCCCATGGCCTGGAACAGAATGATCGTCAGGATCGCGAAAAACAGCAGCAAGCCGAGAAAGTGCGCGCGCAGTTCGGGGGCCATCGGGTCTGGATAAAACAGCAGGATCAGTGCTGGAAAAACGGCGGTGAGGCCGTGCATCAATTTTACGAAAACAACAAAGAACTCAATGAAACCGGCCCGGGTCAAAAACAGGCTGTCGACTGACGACTTCTCGCGCATAAAAACATCCCTCATTGCACACCAGGGCTTCCTTGTTCGGCTGCTCATCCATAAAGGCAGGGCTTGCTTTATAAGTGGCGCCAGACGAACGGTTACTTCGCTGGGTAATACGCAATTACCTATCTATCTGCAGGGAATTTGCGGGGTAATGGCTAAATGATGGTTCCCTTTTCGTCGCTCGTCAAGGTTTTGACTTTTTTATAAGACCTTCGGTCTAGACACGTCAGGTGCTCTTCCGCGTGACAGTTTGTTGACTGTCTTGGTCGGATTTCCGGGTTTTCCCGGAACAAAATGCTGGCGTTTTGGAGTGTAGGAACAAATTTGGGAAATTTCCTGCGGCTGAGGAAAACCTTTTTTTGACGGAGGTCGGATGCGGGGTTTTTCGGGGACAAGAGACGAGTGGTGAGGACGTGAGTCCGTCACCACATTGAGGCGGTACTAACCTTAAAAATTGCCTTTCAAACTGACGGTAAAGTTGCGCGGTTCGCCGTAGAAATTACCCCAGTCGGCCGTTCCCACCGTCTGATAGTAATTTTTGTCGAAGAGATTGTTACCGTTCAGCGCCACCGTCCATGTGTCATCAACCCGGTACGCCAACCGCGCATTCCATACCGCATAACCGGCTTGTTCCAGTTTGATGCCTTGAATTCGGTAGTTGCTGCTCTGGGCGTTGACGCCGGTGCCGACGCTCCATTTCGACAGTGTGCCGTCCAACTGATAATCGCCCCACAAGCGCAGCATGTGTCGCGGCACGTAGCTGTTTGCGACCGCGCCAATGGCGGCGCTGTTGATGTTGTTGAGATTCTTGGTCTGGGTGTAGGTGTAGCCGCCCGCCACTTGCAAGCGTTCCAGCAACTCGCCACTCAACTCGGCTTCGACACCTTGTGCGCGAACCTTGCCAGTGTCGGTGTAGCAATAGCCGTCTGCCGAGGTACCGCATTGGGTGGTGTAGTCGGTTTCGGCGGCGTTTTTCTCGATAGCGCGGAACAATGCCAGCGAGCTGTTGAGGCGCCCCTCAAACCATTCGCCCTTGATGCCCAGCTCGTAGTTTTCGCCGATTTTGGGCTTGAGGGCAGCGCCGGTCACCGTGGCGTTGGAGCTTTGTGGCTGGAAGATATCGGCGTAGCTGGCGTACACCGAAAGGTTGTCGTCGAGGTCATAGATCACCGCGGCGAACGGCGTGACTTCACCGGTTTCCTTGGTGCGTGCATCCTGCAGGGCCCATTCGCCCCAGGCGAGGTTATTCGACTGGCGGCGGTTTTCGAACCAACTGACGCGACTGCCGAGCACCACCATCAATGGCTCGGCCAGCCTCAGGCGCAAAGTGGCGTAGGTACCGTACTGGGTGGCGGTTTCCTTGACGGTGCCGCCCCGGTACATGTTGGGCCAGAAGGTATCGTTGGCGGGCTGCGGGAAGTGGTGGTTGGGCAGGAAGATACTTTGCCGGTCGGGCAGGCTCCGGATCGCGTAGACATCGTCCTGGGTGCCACGGCTGCCATTGGCGCCGATGATGAGTTCATGCTGCAAACCGAACGCTTCGAACTTACCGTCCAGGTAGGCATCCAGTCCGAAATCCCGGTGGTCGTAGTCAAACAGCGCGGCGTACATCTCGGCGGTTGGCGCCGGGTCACCGTACTTCACGGTGCCTTGGCTGGCGGCGTATTTGATGTCTTGCAGGTTGCGGCTGTTCACCGCCGTGACCTTGAGTTGCCAGTCGTCGTTGAAGTGGTGGGTGAGGTCGGCAAACAGCGTAGTGCGTTGGCTCTGCCAGTCGTTCCAGGCCTGGCCCAGGCAGGTGGAACGGCTCAGGCCGATGCTCTTGCCGTCGCTGTAGCGCGGCACGCCGCCCCAGCAGGGCGTTGCATCGACATCTTCGTAGCTGGCACCGATGCCCAGGGTGGTGTCGGGCGAGAGGTCAACATCCAGTGCGAGGTAAACAGCTTGGTCCTGGCGCTTGGAGACGTCCATGTACGAGCCACGGTTCTGTTGGCTGACCACGGCGCGGCCGCGTACGGTGCCGCTGTCATTGAGCGGGCCGCCGGTATCGACGTCGGCGCGGTAGTTGTCCCAGGTGCCGGCAGACAGCGACAGGCTGGTGGTGGGTTTGTCTTGTGGCCGCTTGCGCACGAAGTTCACCGCACCACTGGCGGTGCCGGCGCCCTTTAGCATGCCGGCCGCACCCTTGAGCACTTCCACCCGGTCATAGATCGCCATGTTGGCGGTGAAGCTGTCGGCCTGTACGTAGTCTTTGCCGATGTCCAACGGCACACCGTCGAACTGGTATTGGCCGAGCATCTTGAAACCACGGGAATAGAAATACTTGCCACCCATAGGTGAGTCGTAGGTGGTGATGCCCGGGGTGTGTTCCAGTAATTGATCGATGGTGGTGATGTTCTGGTCGTCGATCAGCTTGCGGGTCATGACGCTGACCGATTGCGGTGTTTCCCGCAGGCTGTGGGCGCCCTTGCCGATGGTCACCGCGCCGGTGGTGTAGGAACCGCTGCCGTCAGTGGTGACGCCGAGGTGTTCGCCGGTCACGGTGGTGGCGCCCAGGTTCAGCGCGCCGGTGTCCGCGACTTGCGGCAACAGCAGCCAGGTGTTGTTGCTCTGGCGTTGGGCTTGCAAACCCTGGCCCTGGATCAATTGGCTCAAGGCCTGTTGGCTGTCCAGTGCGCCGTTGAGGCCGGGGCTGGTCTTGCCGGCGACGCTGGTGGCGTCATAGGACAGGCTGATACTCGCCTGGCGCGCAAACTGGTCGAGCACCGTGGCCAATGGGCCGGGTGCAATGTTCCAGTCACGGGCCTGGGTGTCGCTGACAGGCGTTTGCGCCATGACCGCCAGGGGCAGGGCGCTGCCGTTCAGGCAGGCACCGAGCAGGGCGGCGTGCACCGCATGCTTGAGGGGAGAACGCTTGGAGGGGAACGCTTGCATGACCGCGGAATGCTCCTGAAGGAAGTGGACAGAATCGGCCTGTTGATCGGCCTTTCCTTACAGGTCGAGCGAAGATGAGAATTCACCTCATTTATTTTCGGAAGGTCATGCACGAGCGGCGACGGTCACCCAATAACGGCTGCGATAGGTGATGTTCACCGACAGTGTCTGTGCCACCAGGGTCAGGACCTGATCGGTATCGTCCAACTGGTAAGTCCCGGACACACGCAGGCTGGCGACCGCTTCGCTGCAGCGCACCAGCCCAGTGCGGTAACGGCTCAGCTCCGCGAGGAAATCGTCCAGACGCATGTTGTGAGCGCTGATCACACCGTCGCTCCAGGCCCAGGGATCCAGGCCCGTGGTGGCGGGTGGACGCAAGCCGTTTCGATCAAACAGCATCTGCTCGCCGGGCTGTATCACCCCACGTGCGCTGGCCTGATGGCTGTCGGCGAATACCGCGACGCTGCCTTTTTGCACGGCGAGCAAGGTGCCGTGGAGCTCCTCGCGCACCATGAACCGGGTGCCCAAAGCGCGCAGATAACCGTCGCGGGTTTGCACCCAGAAGGGCCGTGGCGCGCTACCGTCGGCGCCCATGTCGATCAGGATTTCACCTTGGCGCAACTGCACCAGACGTCTTTCGGTGTTGAAGACTGTGTCGATGGCGCTGGCACTGTTGAGCTGGATACGGCTGCCATCGTCGAGGGCGACCCAACGCCGCTCTCCGGTGGCGGTGCGGTAGTCGGCCAGCAGGCCGGGCAATGGCGTGTAGTCGCGGCCGAACCATGTCAGCCCTGCGGCACCGGCGAACAGCCCGAGCAACTTCAACCCTTCACGGCGGCTGATGCGTTGGCGGGCACCTTGCAAGGCATGGCGGCCGACCTGTGCCGGCAGCTGCGCAAACTCGTCACTCATCGACGAGACCCGTTGCCAGGCCTGCTGGTGATCGCCACTGGTTTCAAGCCAGCGTTCGAAGGCAGCGGTGGTGGCGTCATCGGCAATATTGAACCGCAGCTTGATCATCCACTGGATCGCCTGGTCCACCAATGGCGGATTAGCCTTCGGCATAACGCAACCGATAACAGGCATGCAGTGCCTTGGCCAGGTCGCGCTCCACGGTGGCCTTGGACACCCCCAGGCGCTGGGCGATCTGTTGGCAGGTCAAGCCGTCCAGTTGCGCCAGCAAAAACGCTTCGCGCACCCGTGGCTTGAGTTGGTCCAGCAGGCGGTCGATGCGCTCCAGGCTGTCGAGGATCAGCAGGCGGGTTTCTTCCGACGGCACCTCGACTTGCGGGAAATGCGCGAGACTCTCCAGATAGGCACGCTCCAGTTCGCGGCGGCGATACTGGTCGATCATCAGGCTGCGGGCGATGCTGCTCAGGTAGGCCCGGGGTTGCAGCAAGGCTTGCTGCTTGCGCGCATTGAGCAGGCGCACGAAGGTTTCCTGCGCCAGGTCGGCGGCGTGCTCACGGCAGCCCGTACGCCGGCTCAACCAGCCGCGCAGCCAGGAATGATGGGCATGGTAGAGCTGGCCGATGGCGGCATGATCCAGTGGGTGGTCGCTCGACATGGGCATCCTGGCGCGGGCGTCTTAATTGATAACGGTTCGCATTCTATGCGTTGGCCAGAGGATTGGGCAATCGTTGCCGTGTGGATTTGGCCGGATGCACAAACCCACACAGGCTTGACGGGGTTGTGGCTAAGCCTTGCGCAGGTGCAAACACTCAATCGAGCGGTCGACGGTGGTCTTGGCAATTTCCAGCAAATGCCACACCGCCAGCAACTTTGCCCGCTCGGGGCTTTGCAGCAGTTCGCCGCAGTCGAGGGCGGTGGCCGAGGCGCTGCTGAGCAGGCTGGCGGTGTAGAGCAGGGAGTCTTCGAAGCTCAGGTCTTCGTTGACGGTATGGAAGCCCTGGGAGGGCAGGTAATGTTCGAGGGCGCGATTGAAGGCAGCGCGGTTTTTGAGCAGGTCGATGGGTGGGTCGGGGACGGGTTTATTCATGGTGTAACTCCTTTTCGGTTAAGGAACCGACCCCTTCGCGACTAAACGTAGGGTGGCGGCTGTACGCAGGTTAGTCGACCGGCCGAAAAGGAAAAACCGGCGCACCCGAAGGTGCCCTGCGCACAGCCACCATAAAACCTCATGATGGGACATGCGCCTTTTCGGATCCGGGCGACTAAACCCGATCACTGATGAGCAGTGACGGGGCGAAGACTAGCCATCGGTTCCGGCAGGCACAAGGCCGAAAGATTGTCTCGGAAATGTCCCGCAAATCAAAGGGATTTACCCTGCTGGCCCTTTATTCATATCCGAATTGCCTCGCGAATTTTCCCCAAGGCTATTCTCAACGTCGCCAAGTCAATCGACCCCAGCGCCACCCGCAACGCATGCGGCACATGGGCCGTACAGGCAAACGGCTCGGCACTGGTGACCCGCACACCCTGGCCCTCAAGCGCAGCCACCACTGCATCCGCCCGCAGACCTTCCGGCAACACCAGCCACAGGTAATACGACGCCGGATGCGCAATCACCTCACACCCTCGCAAGACCTCCCGGGCCAGCGCCTGGCGTTGGCGCGCATCCTGGCGCTTGTGCTCTTCCAGTGCATCCACTGCGCCGGATTCTATCCAGCGGCACGCCAGGTTCACCGTGAGCGTCGGCGTGCTCCAGGTCGAGACACGGATCGCTTGCTCCAGCGCCGGCACCCACGCCTTGGGCGCGACGATAAACCCCACCCGCAACCCCGACGCCACACTCTTCGAAAGGCCAGACACATACACCGTGCGCAGCGGCGCATAAGTAAACAACGGCTTCGGTGCGGGCTCGGCGAGAAAGGCGTAGGCGCCGTCTTCGATCAGTAGAAAATCGTAGCGTTCAGCCAACGCTGCAAGGCGCTCCCGGTCGGCTTCACCCATCACTGTGCCCAGCGGATTGTGCAACGTGGGCATGCAATAAAAAGCCCGCACCGGGCGCCGTTTGCACAAAGCCTCCAGCGCATCCAGATCCGTATGCCCAGCCGGTTGCGGCAGCGGCTCCAGGTCGATGCGCTGGGACTGGGCCAGGGTTTTCAACCCGGGATACGTCAGCGCATCCACCGCCAATACATCCCCCGGTTGCAGCAGCGCCATCAGGCTGACGGCGAGGCCTTGTTGCGCACCGTTGACAATCAGCACTTGCTCGCCACTCACGCGAATCTGCCGATTGCGCAGGTGCCGCGCGGCGGTCTGTCGTTCATGGGCGCGGCCACCCTGCGGGGCGGAATGCAGCAGCGCATCGAGGTCGCCCGAGGCGGCAATGGCACGCAAACCGTCGCGCAGCATCTCGGCCTGGCCCGGCAACGAGGGGTAGTTGAGGCTCAGGTCCACGGTGCCCGGTTGCAGCGGTTGTTGCACCAGGCCCATGCCCCGCAGCAACGTGGTGTCGCGCACAAACGTCCCGCGTCCCGGTTCACCCACCACCAGGCCGCTGGCCTCCAGTTCGCTGTACACCCGCAAGGCAGTGGCGAGGGCGATGCGATGGCTGTTCATCAGGCTACGCAGGGTCGGCAACTGGGTGCCCGGCGGCAACTGGCCGGCGCGAATCCGCGTGGCCAGTTCATCGACGATCAGTTTGTAGCGAACCTGAGCCATGGTGCGTTCCTGTGCAAAGTGTATCTAGATCAATTTTTTGTTTGTATCAGGTGGGCTGATTAATCTACAGGCTTTCCCGGTGGATGGCTTGAGCATGATCGACCTCGCAACCCTGGCTGTGTTCTCTGGCGCAGTCCTGCTGCTGTTGTTATCCCCGGGCCCGAACATGACCTTCGTCATCAGCCACGGTGTGACCTATGGCTGGCGTGGCGGGGTGGCATCCGGGTTGGGCATCAGCGTGGCGGACCTGCTGCTCACGGCACTGACCGCAACCGGCGTGACCGCTCTGGTCGCCAGCTGGCCGCCGGCCTTCGACCTGATTCGCTACGCCGGGGTGTTGTACCTGCTGTGGCTGGTGTTCAAGACCCTGCAGAAAACGCCCGCCCTGGACACGGCCCACGTCAGCCGCGTGCCGCTGGGCCGGGTGTTTGCGCGGGCCATGCTCAACAGTTTGCTCAACCCCAAGGCGCTGCTGTTTTTCATGGTATTCCTGCCGCAATTCGTCAGCCCCGAGGCGGGCCCCATCGCGCTGCAACTGGTGCAACTGGGGATCATCCTGACGCTGATCAGCGGTGTGTTTCATGCCGTGCTGGGGATTTTTGGCGGGGCGGTTAGCCGGTTTTTTGCCGGCAAACCGGGGAGCGCAGGCTTACAGAAATGGGGCCTGGCAACCGTGCTGATGGTGCTGGCCGTGCGCTTGGCATTGATGTCTCGCCCGACGTGAAACATCACTCATAAAAGGACGTTACCCATGTACATCGCAGCCTTTATCTACAAGCCCGGCGAACGGGATGACGAGTTCCAGCGCCTCACGAATCTGATCGACGCACTGGCAGCAAGGCTGCCGGGATACGTGGGGGCCGAGTCGTGGCGTTCGGCGGATGGCGGGTTGATCAACGCCAGTTATTACTGGCGTGACGAGGCCTCCATTCGCGCCTTTGCCAGCCACCCGACCCACCTGGAAGCCAAGCGCCTATACCGCCGCTGGTACGGCGGTTATCACGTGGTGATTTCCAAAGTGGAACGGGCGTATGGGGACGGCACGATCGGGCATCTGGTGCCCGCCGACCGCCACGGGCGGGCGAACGCTTAACCCAACCTGGCCGCCGCCCGTGCCACGATTTCACCCCGGGTCTTGCGCGACTCGGCGGTGCGCTTGCGGGCTTCTTCCAGTACATGCGGCGGTGCGGTTTCCGGCCGGCCAGCATTGAACGGCGGCGCCGGGGCGTACTCAATCTGCAACTGCACCAGTTGCGCTGCCGCCTCGCTGTACAGCTCGGCGGCCAGGGTCAGGGCAAAGTCGATCCCGGCGGTAATCCCGCCACCGGTCAACAGGTTGCCGTCACGCACCACGCGCTCCTGCACCGGGATCGCACCGAGCGGTGCGAGCAGGTCGTGGTAGGCCCAGTGAGTGGTCGCGCGACGCCCGCGCAGCAAGCCCGCGGCACCCAGCACCAGGGAGCCGGTGCACACCGATGTCACATAGCGCGCGGTCTGGGCCTGTGTCTTGAGAAACGCCAGGGTCTGCTCATCCTCCATCAATGCCCCGACGCCAGAACCGCCGGGCACGCAAATCACATCCAGCGTCGGGCACTCGTCATAAGTGGTGCTGGGGGTAAATACCAAGCCGGTGCTGGAGGTGACCGGCGCGAGGTCCTTCCACACCAGATGCAGCTTCACATCCGGCAGCGATCCCAACACGTCGTAGGGCCCGGTGAGGTCCAGTTGCTGGATGCCGGGGAACAACAAAAAGCCGATCTGCAAGGTCATGGGGACTGCTCCTGATAAAGGGATGGACGGCTTCACTCTAGTCACCTAGGCTTTGGCGCATACGCCATTGAGCCCACGAATTACGCCAACATGCCCAGAATCATCAACGTGCTCGCCTTTCCCAATGTGCAGGTGCTCGACGTCACCGGGCCCTTGCAAGTATTTGCCTCGGCCAATGACCTGGCGCGCCAGCAGGACTTGCCGTTGCCCTATGCGGTCAGTGTGATCGCCGCGCAGGCCGAGCCGGTGATGACCTCGGCGGGCCTGGCCCTGGTGGCCGAGCCACTGCCGCCTGCCGATGCTCCGTGCGACACACTGGTGATTGCCGGCGGCTGGGGGGTGTACGGCGCCGCCGAAGACCCGGCGCTGGTGGACTGGGTTCGGCAAAAAGCCACCCAGGCCCGACGCATGACTTCGGTGTGTACCGGCGCCTTTCTGCTGGCCGCCAGCGGTTTGCTCGACGGCCGCCGCGTGGTGACCCACTGGACGCGCTGCGAAGAACTCGCGCGCAAGTACCCACAGCTGACGGTGGAGGCCAATCCGATTTTCATCCAGCAGGGCAACCTGTGGACCTCCGCCGGCGTGACCGCCGGTATCGACTTGTGCCTGGCACTGGTGGAAGAGGACCTGGGCCGCGCCGTGGCCCTGGAAGTGGCGCGGCACCTGGTGGTGTTTCTCAAGCGCCCCGGTGGGCAATCGCAGTTCAGCGTGACGTTGTCCCTGCAGAAAGGCGGTAACCGTTTTGCGGAGTTGCACGCCTGGATCGCCGAACACCTGACCCTGGAGTTGAATATCGCCACACTGGCCGCCCAGGCGGGCATGAGCGAGCGCAGTTTCGTGCGCCACTACCGCAGCGAGACCGGCCAGACCCCCGCGCGGGCGGTCGAGTTGATTCGCGTCGAGACCGCCCGCCGGCAATTGGCGGACAGCAGCGCGTCGATCAAGCGCATCGCCGTGCACTGCGGCTTTGGCTGCGAAGAAACCATGCGCCGCAGCTTCCTGCGGGCGGTATCGATCACACCCCAGGCCTACCGTGAACGGTTTTCCTCACCCGGTTGAGGTCGAGCCTGTTTGAACGAATAGGTACGTTTTTGTATCAAGGTGCTATGTTACTCACAGTCCATTGCGCAGTGTCTTGATCCCAGGCCTCTACGTCGCGGTTTTGAACCTTCCCGGCGTGCGCACAGCTCATGAATTCACTACCTCCTGTCCTTGTCGAACTACGCGCGGCGACCGCTGCGCTGCATCGACGCCTCGACACTCGGCTGCCTTTTTCCCGCATGGACCTGGCGTTGTACCGCGAGTTGATGAGCGCCTACTACGGCTTCTATCAGCCGCTGGAGCGCGCCCTGGCGCCGTGGGGCGAGATCATCCCGGACCTGGAGTGGGGGCGGCGCAGCAAAACTCCGTACTTGCAGGCGGATTTGCGGGCGCTGGGCCTGGAAAACCTGCAGATCGATGCCTTGCCGATATGCCCCGAACTGCCCGCCATCACCAACGTGGCCCAGGCCTTGGGCGCCCTCTATGTGCTGGAAGGCGCCACCCTCGGCGGCCAGGTGTTGCGCGACCTGATCGAGATCAAGATTGGCGTGGGCTCCACCAATGGCGGCGCGTTCATGAATGTGTACGGGGCCGAGACCAGCGCCCTGTGGCAGCGTTTTATGGCGTGCCTTTACCCGCTGCGAACCGCGTACGAGCGCGTGGAGGCGGTGAAGGTCGCCGAGTCGACCTTCCTGTGTTTCGAGCAGTGGCTGGACCGCTGCGGGGTGCTGCGATGACCACGGTCGATACGCTGATCGACGATTGCGCCAGCGAGCCCATCCATATCCCCGGCTCGATCCAGCCTCACGGGTTGTTGTTGACGCTGAGCGAACCGGCGCTTGAGGTGCTGCAAGCCAGCAGCAACCTGAGCGTCGCGCTGGGCCTGGACGCGCAACGCCTGTCGGGCCAGGCGCTGGCCAGTGTGCTGGGCAGCGAAGCGGCAGTACAGGTGAGTCGTGCCCTGGCAGACCTGGACGCCTTTGAGGAGGACGTGCATCAACTGACGCTGGATGGCTACGCCTACGACATCCTGCTGCATCGCCATCAAGGCCTGCTGTTTCTCGAACTGGAGCGGAGCCTCACGCTTGAGCACAGCGCTGTGAAGCAGCTGTCCCGAACGCTGCGCCGCTTGCAGTCGGCCAAGACGCTCGACAGCTTGTACCAGATCAGCGTGACCGAGATTCGTAGCCTCACCGGTTATGACCGGGTCACCTTGTACCGCTTCGAGCAGGAGGGCCACGGCAAAGTGATTGGCGAGGCCCTCAGCGACGGCATGCAGCCGTACCTGGGATTATGTTTTCCCGCGTCGGACATCCCGCCCCAGGCCCGCGAGCTGTACCGGCTGAACTGGATCCGCGCGATTCCCGACGCCGAGTATCAGCCGGTGCCGATCCTGCCGGCCCTGCGCCCCGACAACGGCCAGCCCCTGGACCTCAGCTTCGCCGTGTTGCGCAGCGTGTCCCCGGTGCACTGCCATTATTTGAAGAACATGGGCGTGCGTTCCTCCATGAGCATTTCGCTGCTCAAGGACGACCAGCTCTGGGGCCTGATCACCTGTGGTCACCGTGAGCCGTTGCGCGTGCCCCATGAACTGCGCACGGCGTGCACCAGCATCGGCCAGTTGTTGTCGATGCAGATCACGTTGCTCCAGGAGCAGCAGGAGCGCCGCCAACAACGTGACAAGGCCGCCATGGTCGAAGAGTTGGTCGCCGCCATGACCGCGGACCAGTGCGATGTGATGGAAAGCCTGTTGCCCTATGCGCAAACGCTGCTGAACCTGACCGCCGCCGGTGGCCTGGCGATACGGGTGGAAGAGCGCCTGCATGTGTTCGGCGTTTGCCCTGCACGTGCTGAAATCCACGCCTTGTACCAGTGGGTGCGCGGACAGGGCAAAGGCGTGGTGCACAGCCATCAATTGTCGGTGGACTTTCCCCCGGCGGCGGCCTACCAGGCCCATGCCAGCGGCCTGTTGGCGTTCTGCCTGCCCAAGCCGGTGGACAACGCGGTGATGTGGTTTCGCCCGGAGGTCCAGTCCTCGGTGGAGTGGAGCGGCCAGCCGGTCAAACATCAGGAACCGGGCAGCACGACCTTGAGCCCGCGCCTGTCGTTTGAGTTGTGGAAGCAGCAGGTCGACGGCAAGGCGCTGTATTGGTCGCTGTCGGAGCTACAGGCGGTGGAGAGCCTGCGGCGCAATGCCCTGGAGCATGACCTGGCGCGCCAGGTGCAACGCGAACATGCTGCGGTGCGGGCGCGTGACGAGCTGGTGGCGGTGGTATCCCATGACCTGCGCAGCCCGCTGACCATCCTGCTGATGCAATGCGGCATGATGCGCAGCATGGTGCCCGCCGAGGACAACAAGGCGAACCGGCGCCTCTCCACCGCGATTGAAACCATGCAAAACGCCACCGCCCGCATGAACACGCTGCTGGAAGACCTGATCGATATTTCGCGCATCGAGGCCGGGCGCTACAGCGTTTCGCTGCAACGGCTCGATGTGGCGGCAACCCTGGACCAGATCTGTTCGATGTGGCAACCGCTGGCGGCTGCCAAGGGTGTGGACCTGACTTGGCGCTCAGTGGACGGGCTGAGTGCCCAGGCCGACCCGGAGCGCTTGTTCCAGGTGTTTTCCAACCTGCTGGGCAACGCCCTGAAATTCACCCCGGTGGGCGGAGTGATCGAGGTGATTGCCGAGGCGGCGGGGGACGAAGTGCTGTTTCGGGTATGCGACAACGGCATCGGCATCGACCCGGCGCAACTGCCGTATATCTTCGACCGCTACTGGACCTCACGCGAGGGCAACCCCACCGGCAGCGGGCTGGGGTTGTACATCTCCCACGGCATCGTCGAAGCCCACGGCGGCACCCTGTGGGCTGAAAGCGTGGTGGGGCAGGGCAGCGTGTTCAGCTTCAGGATTTCGGCTGGGGGCTGAGGCTCAGCAGCTCGAAGATCGCCTCAAGGGTTGCCTGGGGCGCCTCCTGGGGAATGTTGTGGCCCACGCCGGCCAACACCTCGCGCCGATAAAACCCGCTGAAATTTTCCAGGTCGTCATCTTCGACCGGGGCCGGACCTACGCCGTCATCGGCGCCGCACAACGAGATGCTCGGTACTGAAATCGGCGGTGGCTGCACCAGGGCCTGCTCGATGCTTTCCAGCGCCGGGTCACCCGGTGCGTACATGAAGCGGTGCCGGTAGGAATGGACCACCACCTCGACAAAATCCGGGTTATCAAACGAAGGCGCTGTCTTGCCATACAGGCTCGGCCCTTCGGCCCAGGACGGCGACCAGAGCGCCCAGAGCAACTGGCAGAACTCGCGACGATTGGCGGTCAAGCCGTCGACGCCGCGTTGGGTATGAAGGTAAAACTGATACCACAGCCGATGCTCTGTTTCCGGCGCCCGAGGCTTGGTCGACGCAGCGATATCCTGAATGTTGTAGCCATCGCCCGTCACCAGGCCGCGCACCCGTTCAGGCCAAAGCGCCGCAACGATACACGCCGCGCGTCCGCCCCAGTCATAGCCCACCAGCGTGGCTTTTTCGATGGACAGGGCATCCATGAAATCCAGCAAATCCTTGGCCAGCGCTGCTTGTTGGCCGGAGCGCATCACCTGATCGTTGATAAAGCGCGTCGGGCCATAGCCGCGCAGGTATGGCACCAATACCCGGTAGCCACGTGCGGCGACCACCGGGGCGATCTCGTCATAGCCGCGAGGGTCGTAGGGGAAGCCATGCAGCAGGATCACCACCTCGCCGCCTTCCGGGCCATGGGTTTCGTAAGCGATATCGAGCATGGGCGTGCGGATTTGGAGGGTGGGCATGGAGGCTCCGAGGGTGGAGGGAAAGTGTTGGAACTGTAGACCAAGCGGGTTACCGAGTGTGGTTCGAAAGGCTGCAATTGCTTGACTTGTCTAGACCGGCCTGGCGCAAGCCGATGCAATTACCCCAAGGGTCGCGCACCTGGCACATCCACTCGCCGCCCTCGACTTCCATTGGCCCGCGATACAACGTGGCGCCTAACGTGACCAGTCGCTGTACCTCGTGAAGCAGGTCCGTCACCCGCCAATACACCACCGACCCGGCCGCGCCGCTTGCGACCTTGTTGTCTGCATTCACGATTTCGAGGGCAACGCCGTCCACGTCCAAGTGACCGAAATCGTCGGGCTCATGGTAGATGCGCGTGGCGGTAGGGAAGGCCGCGGCGTACCACTCCGTGGCGGCACGCCAGTCGGGGACGTGAATCAGGATGGAGATAATGGGCATCAACCGAACAACACCTGCTGCCAATGGGTTTCACTGATGATAGCGATCGGAATACCGCTATTTCTTAACTCGACGGCTTTTTTGATCTTCGTTCCATATGAGCTATGGAGCCATTGTTCATTACCAACGCTCCCGACCACGAGAAAATGAACCTTCTTGCTCACCGAGTTACCGATAAGGCCGCCGCGTTCTACGACAAGTAACTCACATTCTTTGCGAGGCCCGTACGCCATGACACCGGTAAACAAAAAAGTCCGGTCCTGCCACTCCAGTGTCGGAGCCGGATTGTTCAGCGGCAGGCTGCTGACAGCAGAGGGGCGTTGAGGTGACCCCACCGAGATACCGGAAAACTGATGCAGCATTTCCAACAGTTCTGCGGACTCTTCCGCGTCGAGAACACCGTCACTCAACATGCTGGCAAGGCGCTGATAAAGAATGTTTACCACCGGGTCTTCCAACTGGAGCAGATGGGTTTCTATCCAGGTCTTTAGAAACGCTGCTTCCATCTGATTGATGTTTCCGTCGGCGACCAGGCCGGCAGTGACGCCGAGTAATGCGTCGGCAGAGCGCCGATCAATACGCGCCTTGTGGAAGAGGTGACTGCGTTCGAATTCCTGATGAAGATCGGTCATGCGTCCATGCTCCTTAAGTCAGTGCTTTGCCAGGTCTCGGTCCAGCTCAGCATGGGCCGAAGGTTTCGCGTTGATGGTGAAACCGATATACACACATGTTGTGATGTTTGCCAAATAACCTGTGGCGAGGGAGCTTGCTCCCGTTGGGCTGCGCAGCAGCCCCAGGTTTTGTTGAATGTGTTCTTTGAGTTAGATGGCGTTGAGCTTTTGGGGCCGCTTCGCGCCCCAGCGGGAGCAAGCTCCCTCGCCACAGTGAGGGGCTGACTTAAATCTCTGCGTGGGTGATGACGTGTTTAAAGTGATGCCGCCACAAATCCGCGCCCAGTTTCCCCGAGCGATCCAGCGACGAACCCACGGTCAAATCGCTGATCAGCGTGGGCTGTAATCCGGCATCAAACAACGCAAACCCGGCCGCCAGCACACAGGTGTCAGTCTGGATGCCACACACCAACACCCGGTCTGGCGCGAGGCTTTTCAGGTGGCTGATGGTCTCGGGCGTGGGCGCGTAGCCGTGTTTGATGAAGATATGGTCAGCGGCGATCAGGCTATCGTCGTCGGGCGCCGGCTGCCAGCCGAGTTGGCGGGCGAACGGGGTGATGCTTTCGTCGTGGCGCTCTACGGTGGCCACTGACGGCATGCGACCCAGCAAGGCGTTGATACCGATTACCAGCCAGTCGGGCGGGGCGAAGGAGGGTTGTACATCGATGATCAGTAGGACTTGGCGCATTGGCATCCTGGTATAGATCGAAGGACCACGCATTGTGCACCGGGTACACCTCGTCTCCAAGTCTGGCGCGGTCATGTGGGAGCAGGCAAGCCAGCTCCCACAAGGTTACTCAATTGCCTTCAAATTGTGCTCGGGCTCAAGGCTGCCAAACCGTCTTCACCCCACTCAACTTCCGGTCCAGGAACGTTGCCGCGCTGATCAGCGCCAAATGGCTCAACGCCTGCGGCGTATTCCCCAAATGCCGTGCCTGGTTATCAAACTCTTCGGCATACAACCCCAGCGGGTTGGCATAGCGCAGCAACTGTTCAAACTCCAGATGCGCCTTCTCCACTTGCCCGGCCCGGGCCAGGCATTCCACGTACCAGAACGAGCACGCTGCAAACGCGCCCTCGGTGCCTTGTAGCCCATCAATCTGGCTGTCGTCGTTGCGATAGCGATAAACCATCCCATCGCGCACCAGGCTTTTCTGGATCGCCTCCAGTGTCGACAACCAGCGCGGGTCTGTCGCCGCAACGAAGCGCACCAGAGGCATCAACAGCATCGAGCCATCCAGCGCGGTGCTGCCGATATGCTGCACGAAGTGGCCGCGTTCTTCGTTCCAGAAGTTGCTCCAGATATCGGCGTAAATCGCCTGGCGGGTCTGGTCCCAACGGGCAAACGGCGCCGGTAGCGAGCGCTTGGACGCCAGGCGGATCGCCCGGTCCAGGGCCACCCAGCACATCAGCCTTGAGTGCAGGAAGTGATGCTGCTCACCGCGCATTTCCCAGATGCCGACGTCTTTGTGGTTCCAGGTTTCGCAGACCTGGTCGGCCACTTCCACCGTGTGTTTCCAGCCCTCGTGGGAGATGGCCTCACCGTATTTGTTGACCAGGTATACCGCGTCCATCAACTCGCCGTAGATATCCAGTTGCACCTGGTCGTACGCCTCGTTGCCGATGCGCACCGGTTGCGCGCCGCCGTGGCCGCTGAGGTGGCTCAGCTCGGTTTCCGGCAGTTCCTGGCGGCCGTCGATGCCGTACAGGATGTTGATTTTCATCGGCTGATCGCAGCAGTCACCCACCCGGCCTTTCAACCAGCGCATGTAGCCGTTGGCTTCCTCGATAAACCCCAGGCGCATGAACGCGTAGACGGTGAACGAGGCGTCGCGGATCCAGGTGTAGCGGTAGTCCCAGTTGCGCTCGCCGCCGGGTGTTTCCGGCAGGCCGAAGGTGGCGGCGGCGAGGATTGCACCGTGTTTGCGCGAGGTCAAAAGCTTCAAGGCCAGGGCCGAACGATTGACCATCTCGCGCCAGCGCCCACGGTAGTTGGATTGGGAAATCCAGCCGCGCCAGAACTTCAGGGTGCGCTCCAGGCACAGGTCGGTGCAGTCGTTTTTGACTCGGGCATCGTCCAGCCCGCCGAGGACAAACTCGGCGCCTTCTTCCTGGCCGAGTTCAAAGGATGCTACGGCAGCGTCGCCATCCAACTGCAGGGTGTGGCTGCTGGTCAGGCGCAGGCCGGGTTGGTCTGCGGCCTCAAACAACACGTCGCCGTCATCTTGAGTGGCCCGGGTCTGGGCGCGGGCGTAGTCATGACGCACTGCGCAGCGCATATGGATGCTCGCTTTGCCGCTGACCACCCGCACCCGCCGAATCAGGATCGGCAGGTCGTCAACTTCTTCACTGACGGTCAAGAAATCGGTAATTTCCACCACCGCGTCATTACTCAACCAGCGGGTTTGCAGCACGTTGGTGTCGGGCAGGTAGATCTGCTCGCGGCGGGCGTCGGGCAGGTCCGGCGTGAGCTGGAAGATGCCGGCGGCGGGGGAGTCCAGCAATGAGCAAAAGATGGAGGGGCTGTCGAACTCCGGCCAGCAGAAAAAATCGATGCTGCCTTTGTCGTTCACCAGCGCTGCACTGCGCATGTCGCCGATGATGCCGTGGGCATCAATGGCACTTTGTGGTTCGTTTTTCAGATCAACCATTGCCACGAAACTCCGGATAAAGGCTCATGCCGCCATCAATGAACAGGGTGCTGCCCACCACGTAGTCGGAGGCATCACTGGCCAGCCACACCACCGCGTTGGCCACGTCTTCGACGTCACCCACGCGGCCATAGGGAATCAACTTGAGCAGTTCCACTTCGGCCGCGCCTTCGGTGGCGGCGCGGTTGATGGCCGTGCGGATCGCTCCCGGCGCAACGCCGTTGATGCGGATGCGCTGCTGGCTGACTTCCTGGGCCAGGGTGCGCATCAGCATTTCCACGCCGCCCTTGGACGCGGCGTAGTTCACGTGCCCGGCCCAGGGAATCACCTGGTGCACCGAACTCATGTGGATAATCTTCCCGGCGGCCCGGGAAACACCTTCGCGGATGCCCTGGCGGTTGAAGATGCGCAACGCGGCGCGGGCGCAGAGGAACTGGCCGGTGAGGTTGACGCCGATCACGGTGTTCCAGTCGTCGAGGGTCATGTCCACGGCAGCCGCGTCTTTCTGCATGCCCGAGTTGGCCACCAGGATGTCCAGGTGCCCGAAGGCATCAAGGGTCTGGGCAAACAGGCGCTCCACATCGGCCTCTTTCGACACGTCGGCGCCAATCGCAATGGCCCGGCCGCCGTTGGCGTTGATCTGCGCCGCCAGTGCTTCAGCCGACGCCGCCTGGGCGTTGTAGTTCAGTACCACGGCGGCTCCGGCCTCGGCCAGGGCCTTGGCGGCCCCCGCGCCGATTCCGGAACTGGCGCCAGTCACCAGCGCCACTTGTTGCTCCAACGAAATGCGCATTGCCCACCCAACCTTTTTCAGAGTGCCCAACTAGCTGACTGACGGGGCGGCCCACAAGTTCACCGGCTGTCTGGAATGCGACGATGGCTGTCTATATCTATCGTTTTTGCCACAGGACTTTTCGCTAGAATCGACGCTTGATTGATGCGAGACCTCAGCCGATGAACTGCCCACCCCGCCCGTGGCTTGAAGCCTACGCCGACAACTACCGCAACGATGACGTGGTGCATCCCCATTGCCACGCCCAGGCGCAATTGATCCACGGTGTGTCCGGGGTGATGGTGGTCAGCACCGCCCAGGGCAGTTGGCTGGTGCCGTCCGGGCATGCGCTGTGGGTGCCGGCCGGAACCCCGCACGAGATCCGTATGGCCGGCGAAGTGCATATGCGCACGCTGTTCCTCATGCCCGAGGCCGAGCCGGGGCTGGGGCGCACCTGCCAGGTGATTGAAGTGTCGGCATTGCTGCGGGAGCTGATCGTCGCCGCCACGCAGATTGCCGGGCACCACAGCCCGCGTCTGCAGGCCATGATCGAGTTGATCCGCATGGAACTGCTCGCCGCGCCGGTTGTGGCGATGCACGTGCCGGTGCCCGGCGAAGCACGGCTGGCCAGGCTGTGCACGCATTTCATCCGCAACCCTTCTGACGACAGCAGCCTGGAATCCTGGGCCGACAGCCTGAACATGAGCGCCCGCACCCTGAGCCGGGTGTTCCAGCGGGAGTTGGGCATGAGTTTCGGTGAATGGCGCAAGCGTGCGCGGTTGGCCCTGAGCTTGAAGTTGCTGGCCCAGGGCGTGTCGATCCTGGAGGTGGCGCTGGAGCATGGTTACCAGAGCCCGAGTGCGTTCAGCGCGATGTTTCGCAAGTCGCTGGGTTATCCGCCAAGTCATTTTCGGCCCGGAGTTTAGTGTTGCGTCAGGTAACGCTATTGTCCGTTTAGCGACGATACATGGCCCTGACGCGGGCGAATCGGACAGGCCATCTGCCTAATCTGCAAGGCTCCTTCTTGAGCGAGCCTTGTGATGCACAGCCCTTCTTTTCACCCATGGATGCCCATCGCCCTGTTGAGTGTGCTGGCCGGGTGCACTGGTGTGCCCGGTCAACCGTCGACCGTCACGGCGCAGCCTGCACCGCGGCTCTCCGCCGAGTCGGCCGAGGCGTTGCCCGCCCGTTGGTGGCAGCTGTACCGCGACCCGCAACTGGACGCCCTGGTGGCGCGGGCCCTGCACCAGAACAAAGACCTCGAAGCCGCCGCCGCCCATGTCGATGCGTTGCTGGCGCAGCTGGAACAGGCAGACGGCGAGCGCCTGCCGTCGACTTCCCTGGACTATGGCCTGGCCTACGGTCGCAGCCGCGATGACCAGACGCTGGCCCAGGCGACTAACCGTCATGCCGGTGCCGAATGGAGCCACACCCCTGAGTTTTCCCTGAGCTACACCCTCGATTTGTGGGGCGAGGTGCGTTATCGCATCGCTGCGGCACGGGCGGATGCCCAGGTGGCGCGGGCGCTGGAGGATGAGCTGCGGGTGACGGTGGCCGCGCAGACGGCCCGCGCCTATGCCCAGGCCTGCGTCTATGGTGTGCGCGAACAGGTGCAGGCGCACTCGGTGCAGCTGCTGGAGCAGAGCGTCGCGGTCACGCAGAAGCTGCAAAAGGCCGGCGCGGCCACGCAACTCGACCTGGCGCGCCTGCAAGGGTTGCTGGAAGAAACCCGGGCACCGTTGCCGATGTTCACGGCCCGGCGCAGCAGCGCGCTGTATGAGTTGGCCGTGCTCAGCGGGTTGCCGCCGGAGCTGGTCACGCCACGCAGCTGTACCCAGGCCCCGCAGTTGCAGGCGCCTTTGCCGGTGGGCGAGGGTTGGGCACTGCTGCAACGGCGGCCGGACATCCGCCGCGCCGAAGGGCAATTGCGCGCAGCCACCTTGACGGTGGGCCTGTCCCGCGCCGAGCTTTACCCGCGGATCACCTTCGGCGCGATGCTCGGTTCGTCCGCCAGCAGCCTGGGCAAACTCGGGGACCGCTACGCCACGGTGTATTCCGTCGGGCCGCTGGTGTCCTGGCGCTTTCCCAACCGGCAGGTCGCCCAGGCGCGGGTCAGGCAGAGCCAGGCCGAAGCGCGCCAGGCCCTGGCACGGTTTGACGGTACGGTGCTCAACGCACTGAAGCAGGTGGAGCAGGCCATGGCCCTGTACCAGGGCGAACAGCAGCGTGGGCAGGCCCTGGCCGCCGCCCTGGACAACAACCGCCGCGCCTTCGACCTGGCCTCCCGCGGCTACCATTCCGGCGCGCTGGATGCCCTGCAACTGCTGGACAGCGAACGCAGCCTGGTGGGCCTTGAAGCCCGCGTGGCCGAGTCCGACCTGCGCTTGATCAACCGCCAGATCGACCTGTTCCAGGCCCTCGGTGGCGGCTGGCAGCGTGACGATCCAACCGCCCCCTTATCTGTCGCTGTCAATGGAGCCAAACCATGAACCAGGCTGTTGAACCCATTCGCCTGACCGTTATGCAACGTCATCGTCGCGCCCTGGTGACCACGGCTTCCCTCGCGACGCTGGTGGGGCTGGCAACCTTTGCCGGGTACTGGTGGCAATGGGGGCGTTTTCTTGAAGAAACCGACGATGCCTATGTGCGCGCTGATTGGGTCGCTATCAGCCCGCGAATTGCCGGGTATGTAGCCCAGGTGCTGGTGGAAGATAACCAGCCGGTCAAGGCCGGCGATGTACTGGTGCGTATCGACGACCGGGATTTCACCGAGCGTCTGAACAGCGCCCAGGCGCAACTGCAACAGGCGCAAGCAGCAGCGAGCGCACAGCAGGCATCGGTGCAAACCCTCGACGCGCAAATGGCCGAGCAACAGCAACGCATCGCCCAGGCCCGGGCGGAACTGAGCAGTGGCGAGGCCGAAGCCCGGCGCGCGCGGCTCGATTACCAGCGTTATCGTGAATTGGTCGCGCAACAGGTGGCCAGCGCCCAGCACCTGGAAACCGTCAGCGCCAGCCAGGCCAAGGCCCAGGCGGCCCTGGCCCAGGCCAGCGCCCAAGTCGCGCGGCAGCAGGCGCAGTTGCAGGTCTTGCAGGCACGCCGGCAACAGGTGCAGGCGCAAATCGTCGAGCATCAGGCACGCATCGGCGAGGCCCAGGCCAACCTCGCGCTGGCCCGCAATGCGTTGAAGGACACCGAGATCCGCGCGCCTTTTGACGGCGTGGTGGGCCAGCGCAAGGTCCGGCGCCAGCAATACGTGATGCCCGGCCTGCCGCTGTTGGCTGTGGTGCCGGTGGAGCAGGCCTATGTGATTGCCAACTACAAGGAAACCCAGTTGCAGCACATGGCGCCGGGACAGTCGGTGGAAATCGCGGTGGACAGTTTTGCCGGCGCACATTGGCACGGCAAAGTGGAAAGCATCGCCCCCGGCTCCGGTGCGGTGTTCGCGCTGTTGCCGCCGGACAACGCCACCGGCAACTTCACCAAGATCGTCCAGCGGTTTCCGGTAAAGATTCGCCTGGAACCCGGTGAGTCGCGGGTACTGCCGGGCATGTCGGTGATTGCCACGGTTGACACCCGCCCTGCCGCCAGCCAGGAGCACGTCCATGGAGGCTGAAGGGCGTGTGCCGTTTCGCGCCTGGGTCGCGGTGATCGGCGGGCTGTTCGGCTGCTTCATGGCCGGGATGAACGTGCACGTCACCAGCGCCGCACTGCCGGAAATCGAAGGTGCACTGGGCGCGACGTTTGAGGAGGGTTCGTGGATTTCCACCGCTTACCTGGTGGCGGAGATCATCATGATTCCCCTCACCGCGTGGCTGGTGCAGGTGTTTTCCCTGCGCCGGGTGATGCTGTGGGGCTCGGGGATATTCCTGGTGGCCTCGGTGGCGTGTTCGCTGTCGCCCAACCTGCAAGTGATGATCCTGATCCGGGTGGTGCAGGGCGCGGCCGGGGCGGTGCTGATTCCCTTGTCATTCCAACTGATCATCACCGAGCTGCCGCCCAGCAAGATCCCGCTGGGCATGGCCTTGTTCAGCCTGGCCAACAGTGTGGCCCAGGCCGCCGGGCCGTCGATTGGCGGCTGGCTGACCGATGCGTATTCCTGGCGCTGGATCTTCTACCTGCAACTGTTCCCGGGGATCGCGTTGCTGGCGGCGGTGGCCTGGTCCATTGACCGCCAGCCGATGCAGCTGCGCCTGCTGCGCCAGGGCGACTGGCTGGGTATCGGCTGCATGGTGCTGGGCCTGGGTGCGTTGCAGATCGTGCTGGAGGAGGGCGGGCGCAAGGACTGGTTCGGCTCGCCCTTTATCGTGTGGATGACACTGCTGGCGGTGGTGGGCCTGATCGGCTTCGTTGCCCGGCAATTATGGGGCGCGCACGCCTTTATCAACCTGCGACTGTTGGGCCACTACAACTTTGGGGTGGCCAGCGTGGCGATGTTTATCTTCGGCGCCAGTACCTATGGCCTGGTGTTCCTGGTGCCCAACTACCTGTCGCAATTGCAGCACTACAACGCCAGCGAAATTGGCGTGAGCTTGATCGCGTATGGTCTGGTGCAACTGATCATGGCGCCGTTTTTGCCGCGCCTGATGAAGTGGGTCAGCGCCAAAATGCTGGTGGCCTCTGGGTTCGCGATCATGGCTTTGGGCTGCTGGATGGGTGCGCACTTGTCGGCGGACAGCGCCAGCAATGTGATCGTGCCCTCGATCGTGGTGCGCGGCATGGGCCAGCCGCTGATCATGGTGGCGTTGTCGGTGCTGGCGGTGCACGGCCTGGCCAAGGCGCAGGCGGGGTCGGCGTCGGCGGTGTTCTCGATGCTGCGCAACCTGGGGGGCGCGGTTGGCACGGCGCTGCTGGCGCAATTGGTGGTGGTGCGCGAGCGGGTGCATTCGGCGCGTATTGGCGAGTCGGTGACGCTGTTTGACCCGGCCTTGCAACAGCAGCTTCCCGGTGGCGGAGTGCTGCAGGATCAATTGCCGGAACATCAGGTGGTGCTGAACCTGCTGGACCAGAGTGTTCGTCATCAGGCGTTTTTGATGGCTTACAGTGATGCGTTCTTTCTGGCGTGCGTGGCGTTGGCGGCGTGTGGGGTGGCGGCGTTGATGTTGCGGCGTATCTAGGGGCAGTGCTGTGGGTGACTTTCCGGCGTTCGGCCAGCGTGGTTTAACGGGACGCTTAAGGTCAAGAACACAGCGGCCTCCCGGCCGGCTTGAGTGGGGCACGGTCAAAAATGTGGGAGCGGGCTTGCTCGCGAAGGACGTTAACGATGACGTTGGCGTCCTGAATGAACGCGGCGGCCTCCCGTTTTTCGCCGGCAAGCCGGCTCCTACAGAAAAGCAGCGCTGCTTTTGATCTTGATCTGACTGTCTCATTCAGCCCGGCGCGGGTGAGCAACCGTGTCGAATCGCAAGCCATTTCAGCGAACGACATTGGGCTTCAACCCGCGCAACAACAACTCCAGCCCTTGCAAGGCTTCTTCCAGCCGCGCCCCCGGGTGTTCATCCTGAGCGATCCACAGCGATGCGCTTACCAGGCTGCCATTGATCAGCCTCGCCAGCGCCTGACTGCACGCCTGCTCGATGAGGCCCGCTTGCATCAAGTCATCGAGCAGCTGGCGCAGCGAGTCCACGCATTGCTGCTGGTCAGTTGCGCCCAGCACCGCCGGGGCATCCTGCAATACGATGCGCTGGACCTCGGGATCCTGAGCCATGCGCAAATAAACCCGGCAGCGCTCGCAAAACCCTTCCCAAGGATCAACCGCCTGCTCCGAGATACGCTGCAGGCTCGCGTCCATTTCACCGTCGAGCTGCGCAGCCACTGCCGCGAGCAAGCCTTTCTTGTCGCCAAAATGATGGTACAACGCACCCCGGGTCAGGCCGGCGCGAGCGGTGAAATCGTCCATCGACGTCTGGGCGTAGCCTTGTGTGGCGAAGGCCTGGCGGGCGCTGGCGATCAGGCGGGCGCGGGTGTCTTCGATCATGTCGGCACGGGCTCGGCTCATGGGTAAGGCTCACAATAGGTGATTGACATACGACGCGTATGTTACGCATGATTTGTCACATACGCACCGTATGTATTTTGCCCCGAAAACCTCGAATAGCAAGTTTCAGGGCGCTCAGGAAGAGGTTACACACCATGGCAAACCCCTACGCCGAGCTGTTCCAGGCGCCAGGTTCCAGGGCTTTTGTATTGGCGGGCATGCTGGCCCGCATGCCGATCTCCATGACCGGGATCGGCTTGATCACCATGCTGTCGCAAGTGCACGGCGGTTACGGTTTGGCCGGTGCGGTGACCGCTACCTTCGCCCTGGCCACCGCGTTTTGCGCGCCCCAGGTCTCACGGTTGGTGGACCGTTATGGCCAGGGCCGGGTGTTGCCGGTGGCCGCGTCCATCGGCGGCGGCGCGCTGTTGCTGCTGTTGCTCTGCACCCGGGTGCAGGCGCCGACGTGGACGCTGTTCGTCTTTGCCGCCCTGGCCGGCTGCATGCCCAACATGTCGGCCATGGTGCGGGCGCGCTGGACCGAGCTGTATCGCGGCCAGCCCAAACTGCAAACGGCGTTTGCCCTGGAGTCGGTGCTCGACGAGGTGGTGTTCATTATTGGCCCGCCGGTCTCGGTGGGTCTGTGCGTGCTGCTGTTCCCCGAAGCGGGGCCGTTGATTGCCGCGCTGTTTCTGGCAGTGGGCGTGACCGCCTTTGTGCTGCAACGCCAGACCGAGCCACCGGTGCATGAACATCACGCCGAGCACGGCCGTTGGCTGATAGCCTCGCCCTCGGTGTTGATCCTGATGGTGCTGTTGATGGCCATGGGCATCATCGTTGGGGTGGTGGATGTGGTCAGTGTCGCGTTCGCCCAGCATCAGGGCCAGCCCGCCGCGGCGAGCATTGTATTGTCGGTATACGCCATCGGTTCGTGCCTGGCCGGGCTGGCGTTTGGTGCGCTCAAGTTGAAAGCACCGCTGCCGCGCCAGTTCTTGTACTGCGGCGTGGCCACCGCCGTGACCACGCTGCCGTTGTTGCTGGTGACGAATATTCCGGGGTTGGCGGCCGCGATCTTCATCTCCGGCCTGTTCTTCGCCCCGACCCTGATCGTGTCCATGGCCCTGGTGGAACAAATCGTTCCGCCCAGCCGCTTGACCGAAGGCATGACCTGGCTGATCACCGGCCTGAGCATCGGCGTGGCCATTGGTGCTGCCAGCTCCGGCTGGATGATCGACCGCTTCGGCGCACCCAGCGGGTTCTGGGTGGCGCTGGCGGCGGGTGCGGTGGTGCTTGGGGCGGCGGTGCTGGGGTATCGGCGGCTGGGGTGATTACCCGGTCACCAGTGCGCCGCGATGTTGCAGGAATTCGTTCAGCGCCTGGCGCGTGAGATCGTTCAACGTGACTTTTTGCCGGGTCGCGGCAAGCGCGGCGGCCAGATGGAGGTCATGGCCGACACGGACGTTGAACGAACCCTTGCAGGGCTTTTCCGGTGCTTGCCCAAGGGCCTGGCAGGTCTCGATGTAGTCGTCCACGGCGGTGCAAAAGGCGGCGTCCAGTTCGGCGACGGTTTTGCCCTCGTAGCTGACCAGGGCCTTGATGAAAAGCAGCTTTCCGAACAGGCAGTTGTCTTCGATGCTGGCTTCGATGGAGCCGATGTAGCCTTTGTGTTTCAGCTGGTTGTTCACTGAATCAGTTCTCCTGATTTCAATTGTTCGATGATCTGGCGCCGAATGTAGTGTTTCAGTTCGTTGCCGGGGTGAGGCTTGTGCAGGGTGATCATTGCACTGGGGTCGCCTATGTCGAACCTGACCCGGCTACCCGCCCCTTCGATTTGCGTGTATCCCAGGCGCCGCAGCAGCGTGACGAGTTCGGGCCAGGTAAAGGCCGATTGCTCATTGAGCAGTTTGGCCAGCAGCTTTTCATTTTTCGACACGGCGATCCTTGCCTGTAACTAAATGTAGTTGCAATTGATGGGTTGCGTCAATGATAGGACAGCCGCGCCGAGCCTCTCGGTGTTTGATGTAACCCTTGATGACACCGTGGTCTGCGCCCCCAATCCCCCGCTAATTTTTCCCTTCCGGATTCGTTTTATAGGGACGACGTGCCTTTGTGCTTCCTGCCTATTGCCCCGGATCCCAAGAAATGAACGCTGAAGACTCCTTGAAACTTGCTCGCCGGTTTATCGGGTTGCCCCTGGAAAAACGCCAGATGTTCCTCCAGGCGCTACACAAGGAAGGGGTGGATTTTTCCCGGTTTCCGATCCCGGCAGGGGTGGAGGCCGAGGACCGGCAGGCGCTGTCCTATGCGCAGCAGCGGATGTGGTTTCTGTGGCAACTGGATCCGGCCAGTGGCGCCTATAACCTGCCCGGCGCGGTACGGCTCAAGGGCGCCTTGAGCCTGCCGGCGATCGAGCAGGCGTTCGCCAGCCTGGTGGCCCGCCATGAGACGTTGCGCACGGTGTTCCAGCGCCAGGCGGATGATCGTCTGTTGCAAGTGGCCGCGCAGTCGCCGCTGGTTGTCGAACAGTTGGACTTCAGCGCCCTGGCACCCGCCGAGCGTGAGCAGGCGGTGATGCAGGCCGCTACCCGTCAGTCGCTGTTGCCCTTCGACCTGGCCAACGGCCCGCTGCTGCGGGTGCAATTGCTCAAGCTGGCCGAGCAGGAACACGTGCTGCTGCTGACCTTGCACCACATCGTGTCCGACGGCTGGTCGATGAACGTGCTGATCGACGAGTTCATTCGCTGCTACGACGCCCATGAGCGCAACGAGCCGCCGCAACTGCCGGCCCTGCCGATCCAGTACAGCGACTACGCCCTGTGGCAGCGCCGCTGGCTGGAGGCCGGCGAGCAGGCTCGTCAGCTGGAATACTGGCAGGCACGCCTGGGAGATGAGCACCCGGTACTGGAACTGCCCATCGACCATCCACGCCCGGCGATGCCCAGCTACCAGGGCACCCGGCATGACTTTGCGATTGATCCGGCGCTGGCTGCGCAGTTGCGCAGTTGCGCGCAAAAACACAATGTGACCTTGTTCATGTTGCTGCTCGGCGCGTTCAACGTGCTGCTGCATCGCTACACCGGGCAGGGCGACATTCGGGTTGGCGTGCCGATTGCCAACCGCAACCGCAGCGAAGTCGAAGGGCTGATCGGTTTCTTCGTCAATACCCAGGTGTTGCGCACCGAACTGACCGGGCAAACCCGCGTCGACGAGTTGCTGCAAGGCATCAAGGAACACGCGCTGGGCGCCCAGGCCCATCAGGAATTGCCGTTCGAACGCCTGGTAGAAGCCTTGAAAGTCGAGCGCAGCCTGAGCCACACGCCGCTGTTCCAGGTGATGTACAACCATCAGCCGCAAGTGGCGGACATCGCCGCGGTCAACACCGCCTCCGGGCTTGAACTGTCCCTGGTGCAATGGCAAGGCCGTACCACCCAGTTTGACCTGAGCCTGGACACCTACGAGAAGTCCGGCACCCTGCACGCCGCGCTGACCTATGCCAATGACCTGTTCGACGCCGCCACCATCGAGCGCATGGCCCGGCACTGGCTCAGCCTGTTGCAGGCGATGGTCGCCGATGGCAGCCAGCGCATCGGTGAACTGCCGATGCTCGCCGCCGCAGAGCAGCACGTGCTGGTGCATGACTGGAACCAGACGGCCGAGGCGTACCCGACCGAACGTGGCATCCACCACCTGATCGAAGACCAGGTACAACGCACTCCGCACGCCGTTGCCCTGGTGTTCGGCGCGACGCAGTTGACCTACGCGCAGCTCGACGCGCGCGCCAACCAGTTGGCCCATGCCCTGCGCGAGCAGGGTGTTGGCCCGGACGTACTGGTGGGGATCTGCATCGAGCGCTCCATCGAAATGGTGGTCGGCCTGCTGGCGATTCTCAAGGCCGGCGGCGCCTACGTCCCGCTGGACCCTGAATACCCCCGCGAACGCCTGGCTTACATGATCGAAGACAGCGGCATCGGGCTGCTGCTCAGCCAGCAGAGCCTGCTGTCGACCTTGCCGGTCGACGGCATCAACGTCATCGCACTCGACCAGGCACAAGGCTGGCTCGACGATTACGGCTGCGAGCCTCTGGCCGTCAACGTGCACGCGCTGAACCTCGCCTATGTGATCTACACCTCCGGCTCCACCGGCAAGCCCAAGGGCGCAGGCAACAGCCATCGTGCGCTGGTCAACCGCCTGTGCTGGATGCAGCAGGCTTATGGCCTGGATGCCAGCGACGCAGTGTTGCAGAAAACCCCGTTCAGCTTTGACGTGTCGGTGTGGGAGTTCTTCTGGCCATTGATGAGCGGCGCACGGCTGGTGGTCGCAGCACCCGGCGAGCATCGCGAGCCGGCTCGCCTGATCGAGACCATTGGCGAGCACGCTATCACCACGCTGCACTTTGTACCGTCGATGCTGCAGGCATTTATCCACGAGCCGGGCGTGCAGGCCTGCGCCAGCCTCAAGCGCATCGTATGCAGTGGTGAAGCGCTGGCGCTGGATGCGCAGTTGCAGGTGTTCGCCAAGCTTCCGGGCGCCGGGTTGTACAACCTCTACGGCCCGACTGAAGCGGCCATCGACGTCACCTATTGGACCTGCATCGACGAAGGTGCCGACAGCGTGCCCATCGGCCGTCCCATTGCCAATCTGGGAACCTACATCCTCGACGCGCAACTCAACCTTGTGCCGGCAGGTGTCAGCGGTGAGCTTTACCTCGGTGGCACCGGGCTGGCCCGCAGTTACCACCGGCGCCCGGCGTTGACCGCCGAGCGTTTTGTGCCGTGCCCGTTCAATGACGGTGCGCGGCTGTACCGGACCGGCGACCGGGTGCGCCAGCGCGCCGACGGTGTGATCGAATACCTCGGCCGCCTCGATCATCAGGTCAAGCTGCGCGGCCTGCGTATCGAGCTGGGTGAAATCGAGACCCGCCTGATGCAACACCCGCTGGTGCGCGAGGCCGTGGTGCTGGTGCAGGGGGGTAAACAGTTGGTGGCGTACCTGGTGCTGGAAGGCGACGAGCCAATGACCCCATGGCAACCGGAGTTGAAAGCGTGGCTGTTGAACAGCCTGCCGGAATACATGGTGCCCACCCACCTGATGCCGCTGGTGAAATTGCCGGTGACCGCCAACGGCAAGCTCGACCGCAAGGCCTTGCCGTTGCCGGACGCTGCGCCGCAGCAAGCGTTCGTGGCGCCACAGGATGCATTGCAAAAAGCCCTGGCGGCGATCTGGGAGGATGTGCTCGGTCTTGAGCGCGTCGGCCTCGAAGACAACTTCTTCGAGCTGGGCGGCGATTCGATCATCTCCATCCAGGTGGTCAGCCGTGCGCGGCAGGCCGGCATCCGCGTCAGCCCGCGTGACCTGTTCCAGTACCAGACCGTGCGCAGCCTGGCACTGGTCGCCACCCTCGATAAACGCTCGGCGGTGGATCAGGGGCCGGTGAGCGGTGATGCCGTGCTCGGGCCGATCCAGCAGCATTTCTTCAGCCGCGGGATGCCGGTGCGCGAACACTGGAACCAATCGCTGCTGCTGACTCCCCGTGAGGCCTTGAATGCGCAGTGGCTCGATACAGCGCTGACGCACATCATCAATCACCACGATGCCTTGCGCCTGCGTTTTACCGAAAGCACCGAGGGCTGGCAGCAAAAACACGATGCTCCAGTGGCCAGCGCTGATCTGTGGCTACGCGATGCCGAGTCGGCGGAACACCTGAATACCTTGTGCAACGAGGCGCAGCGCAGCCTTGACCTGCAAAACGGCCCGCTGTTGCGAGCCTTGCTGGTCACGCTGGCCGATGGCAGCCAGCGCCTGGCGCTGATCGTTCACCACCTGGTGGTCGACGGTGTGTCCTGGCGCGTATTACTGGAAGATCTGCAGCAGGCTTACGAACAATTGGCGGCAGGCGGCGGCATTGAGCTGCCGCCGAAAACCAGTGCATTCCAGGACTGGACTGCGCGGCTCGAACAGCAAGCGCAGCGCTTCGATGAACAACTGATGTACTGGAAAACCCAGCATCAGGATGCGAAGGATCTGCCGTGCGACCGACCTGACGCCAGCCTGCAAAATGCGCAGGGTGAAAAAATCGAGTGGCGACTCGACGCCGCACGGACCCGTCAGTTGCTGCAACAGGCGCCCGCCGCGTACCGCACGCAGGTCAATGACCTGCTGCTCACCGCGTTGGCCCGCACCATCAGTCGCTGGAGCGGTCAGGCAGGCACGCTGATCGAGCTTGAAGGCCATGGCCGCGAAGACCTGTTCGATGACATCGACCTGAGTCGCACCGTGGGTTGGTTCACCAGCCTGTTCGCCGTCAACCTCACCGCCCGCGATGACCTCGACGGTTCGATCAAGTCGATCAAGGAGCAACTGCGCGCGGTGCCGGACAAAGGCCTGGGCTATGGCGTGCTGCGTCATCTGGCGTCCCCGGCAGTACGCGCCGAGCTGGTGGCACTGGCGCCACCGCGGATCACCTTCAACTACCTGGGCCAGTTCGACCGTCAGTTCGACGACGCGGCCTTGTTTGTGCCGTCTGCCGAAACCAGCGGTGTGGCACAGGACCTGGCGGCGCCATTGGCCAACTGGCTGACGGTTGAAGGCCAGGTCTATGGCGGCGAACTGTCGATGAGCTGGGGCTTCAGCCGCGAGATGTTCGACAGCGCGACCGTGCAGCAACTGGTGGACCGCTATGCCAGCGAGCTGCATGCACTGATCGAACACTGCTGCACCTTGCCGGCCGCGCAAGCCACGCCATCGGACTTCCCGCTGGCGCGGGTGACCCAGGCGCAACTGGATGCGCTGCCGGTGCCGGCCGGTCAGCTCGACGATCTCTATCCGCTGTCGCCCATGCAGCAAGGGTTGCTGTTCCATACCCTGTACGAACAGGCGGCGGGTGAGTACATCAACCAGTTGCGCGTCGACGTGCAGGGCCTGGATCCCGAGCGTTTCCGCGCCGCTTGGCAGGCCACCGTCGATGCGCAAGACATCCTGCGCAGCGGTTTCGTCTGGCAGGGCGAGCTGGTGCAACCGCTGCAGATCGTGCACAAGCAGGTGCAACTGCCGTTCGCCACCCTGGATTGGCGGGCCCGCGACGATCAGCCGGCGGCCCTCGCGGCGCTGGCCGATGCCGAACGAGCGCAAGGGTTTGACTTGCCCTGTGCACCCCTGCTGCGCCTGGTACTGGTGCAGACCGGCAGTGACCAATGGCACCTGATTTACACCCATCACCACATCCTGATGGACGGCTGGAGCAACTCGCAGTTGCTCGGCGAAGTATTGCAGCGCTATAGCGGCCGCACACCGGCGAATGCCGGCGGCCGTTATCGCGACTACATCGCCTGGCTGCAACGTCAGGACGGCCAGTTGAGCCAGGACTTCTGGAGCGAACAACTGGCCGCGCTGCAAGCGCCGACCCGGCTGGCCCGCGCGGCCACCGCTGGCGAGCGCCATCGCGGTCACGACGATCATTACCTGACGCTGGACGAGCAACGCACCCAGGCGCTGGAAGCGTTTGCCCGCCAGCAGAAAATCACCGTCAACACCCTCGTGCAAGCCGCGTGGCTGCTGTTGCTGCAACGCTATACCGGGCACGAAGCGGTGGCGTTCGGCGCGACCGTGGCTGGACGTCCGGCAGACTTGCCCGGCATCGAGCAACAGGTCGGCCTGTTCATCAACACCCTCCCGGTGATCGGCGCACCGCGTCCCGATCAAAGCGTCGGCCAATGGTTGCAAACGGTGCAGGCGCAGAATCTCAGCCTGCGTGACTTCGAACACACGCCGCTGGCGGACATCCAACGTTGGGCCGGGCAGGGCGGTGAAGCGCTGTTCGACAATATCCTGGTGTTCGAAAACTATCCGGTAGCCCAGGCGCTGAGCCAGGCCGGGCAGGGGCTGGTGTTCGGCGATGTGGGCAACCTGGAGCAGACGCACTACGCGCTGAGCGTGGCGGTGACCCTCGGCCGGCAGCTGGCGTTGCATTACAGCTTCGACCGCGGCCAATTCGCGAGCGAGGTGGTCGAAGGCATCAGTGCGCATTTGCTGCAACTGCTTGAGCAGTTTGCCGAGTCGGCAGAACGCAACCTGGGTGAAATCGCCCTGGCAAGCCGCGACGAACAGGCCCGCCAGCAAGCGCAGAACCATCCACAGCCGTACCCGGTGGACATCGGCGTGCATCAGCGCATTGCCACCCTGGCGGCCGAGCGCCCGCAACGCACAGCGGTGATTTTCAACGATCGGCAGTTCAGCTACGGTGAAATCGACCAGCGCGCCAACCAACTGGCCCACGCGCTGATCGCCCGCGGCGTTGGCGCTGAAACCCGTGTGGGTGTGGCGTTGCCGCGCAGCGAGTCGGTAATTGTGGCGTTGCTGGCGGTGCTCAAGGCCGGCGGCGCTTATGTGCCGCTGGACACCCTCTACCCGCGCGAGCGCCTGGCCTACCTGATCGAGGATTCGGGGCTGGCGCTGCTGATCAGCGATTCGTCGGTGTCGGCGCAGTTGCCGGTTGCCGAATCGGTACCCTTGCTGGAGCTGGACCGTCTTGATCTGCGTGAGCAGTCGATCAAGGCACCCTCGGTGCAGCTCGACCCGCACAACCTTGCGTATGTGATCTACACCTCCGGCTCCACTGGCAATCCGAAAGGCGTCAGCGTTGCCCACGGTCCATTGGCCATGCATTGCCAGGCCATCGGCCAGCGCTATGAAATGCGCGACAGCGACTGTGAGTTCCACTTCATGTCGTTCGCCTTCGACGGTGCCCACGAGCGCTGGCTGACCAGCCTGACTCACGGGGCTTCGCTGCTGATTCGCGACGACACGCTGTGGACGCCGGAGCAGACCTACAACGCCATGATCGAACACGGCGTGACCGTGGTCGCGTTCCCGCCGGTGTACCTGCAACAACTGGCCGAACATGCCGAGCGCGTCGGCAATCCACCGAAGGTGCGCATCTATTGCTTTGGCGGTGACGCGGTGCCGAACGCCAGTTTCGAGCGGGTCAAGCGTGCGCTCGATCCGGACTACATCATCAACGGCTACGGCCCGACCGAAACCGTGGTCACCCCGCTGATCTGGAAGGCCGGTCGCGAGGTGCCGTGCGGTGCTGCCTACGCGCCGATCGGCAGCCGCATCGGTGACCGCAGCGCCTATGTGCTCGACACCGACCTGAACCTGTTGCCCCAAGGCATGGCCGGTGAGCTGTATCTGGGGGGCACCGGCCTGGCCCGTGGGTACCTCAACCGACCGGGGCTGACCGCCGAGCGTTTTGTCGCTGACCCGTTCAGCGCCGCTGGCGGCCTGCTTTACCGCACAGGCGACCTGGTGCGCCAGCGCGCCGACGGCACGTTCGACTATCTGGATCGTATCGACAATCAGGTGAAGATTCGCGGCTTCCGCATCGAGCTGGGTGAGGTCGAAGCGGCGCTGCAAGCCCTTCAGGGTGTGCGCGAAGCGGTGGTCGTGGCCCAGGAAGGCAGCGCCGGTAGCGGCAAGCGCCTGGTGGCTTACGTTGTCGGCGATTCAACCCGTGCCGGTTTCAGCGAAGACCTGCGTGCGCAGCTCCAGGCTTCATTGCCGGCGCATATGGTGCCGGCGTATGTCTTGTCTCTGGAACGCATGCCGCTGACACCGAACGGCAAGCTGGATCGCAAGAACCTGCCCAAACCGGATGTCAGTCAACTGCAACAAGCCTACGTCGCTCCGCGCAACGCGCTGGAGCAGCAACTGGCGACGATCTGGCAAGACGTGCTCAAGCTTGGGCAGGTGGGCATCAGCGACAACTTCTTCGAACTGGGTGGCGATTCGATCATTTCGATCCAGGTGGTCAGCCGTGCGCGGCAGGCGGGGATTCGCTTCAGCCCCAAAGACCTGTTCCAGCACCAGAGCATCCAGGCGCTGGCCGTGGTCGCACAGACCGGTGAGACGCTGTCGTCGATCGATCAGCGACCGGCAACCGGCACCACGGTGCTGTTACCGATTCATCAGCAATTCTTCGCTCAGGAAATACCCGATCGTCACCACTGGAACCAGTCGGTGATGCTCAAGCCGGCGCAGGCACTGGATGCACACGCACTGGAGCAGGCGCTGGAGGCTTTGGTGGCGCATCACGACAGCTTGCGCCTGGATTTCGTCGAACGGGCTGACGGCTGGTCGGCACACTACCGTGACGTCGCGGCGCACACGGATCAAACGCTTCTGTGGCCAGTGGAGGTCGCGGACCTCGCAGCCCTTGAGGCTCTGGGTGACGAAGCCCAGCGCAGCCTGCAATTGAACGGTGGCTCGCTGATACGCGCGGTGCTGGCGAACCTGGCGGACGGCACTCAACGGCTGTTGCTGATTATCCATCACCTGGTGGTCGATGGCGTGTCGTGGCGGATTCTGTTCGAGGATCTGCAGAACGCCTACCGGCAAATCCTTTCAGGCGCAGGTGTGCAGTTGCCGGCCAGGACCAGTGCGGTCAAGGCCTGGGCGGCGGCATTGCAGGGCTACGCCACAACCCCTGCGCTGCAGGCCGAGCTGGGTTTCTGGCAACAACAGTTGCAGGGCGCTTCGCCAGCCTTGCCGTATGACCGTCCGAACGGCGGGCAGCAACATGATCAGGCCCTGACCTTTCGTAGCAAGCTGGACCGGGCCCTGACCCGCCAGCTGTTGCAGGATGCGCCGGCGGCGTATCGCACCCAGGTCAACGATGTATTGCTGACCGCGCTGGCGCGGGTGATAACGCGCTGGACCGGTGACGACAATGCGTTGGTGTTGCTTGAGGGGCACGGTCGCGAAGACGTGTTCGAGTACATCGACCTGACCCGTACCGTGGGCTGGTTCACCAGCGTGTTCCCGGCGCGGCTGTCGCCGGTTGCGGATCTCGCTGGGTCGCTCAAGCAGATCAAGGAGCAGCTGCGGGCAATTCCGCATAGGGGCATCGGCTTCGGCGCACTGGCGTACCTGGGCGATGAACAGACACGGGAGTCTCTGCAAGCCTTGCCTCTACCGTGCCTGACCTTCAACTATCTCGGTCAGTTCGACGCCAGCTTCGATGCCGCCGCCGACGCCCTGTTTGTGCCGACCGGCGAATCCGGCGGTGAAGAAGTCAACCTGCAGGGGCCGCTCGGCAACCCGCTGGCGCTCAACAGCAAAGTCTTCGGTGGTGAACTGGACCTGAGCTGGACCTACAGCGGCGCGATGTTCGATGCCGCGACCATCCAGCGCCTGGCCGACGACTATGTGCAAGAACTGACGGCGCTGATCGGCCATTGCTGTGACAACGCCAACCGGGGAGTGACGCCGTCGGATTTCCCGTTGGCGCAACTGTCTCAGGCCCAACTCGATGCGCTGGTGCTAGAACCTCAAGGCATCGACGACATCTACCCGTTGTCACCGATGCAGCAGGGCATGCTGTTCCACACCTTGCTCGAACAGGGGAATGGCGATTACATCAACCAGATGCGCCTGGATATCGATGGCGTCGATCCGCAACGCTTCCGCGCGGCCTGGCAAGCCGTGGTGGATGCCCATGACATCCTGCGTACCGGGTTCATCTGGCAAGGCAATCTTGAACAACCGGTGCAGGTGGTACAGCGTCAAGTGCAGGTGCCGTTCCGTGTGCTCGACTGGAGCGGTCACGCCGATCGGGATGCGGCACTGCAAACCCTTGCCGATGAAGAGCGCGCCCAAGGCCTGGACCTGAACTGCGCGCCCTTGATGCGCCTGGTACTGGTACGCACGGCAACTGATCGTCATCACCTGATCTACACCAACCATCACATCCTGATGGATGGCTGGAGCAGCGCGCAGTTGCTCGGCGAAGTGTTACAGCACTACAGCGCAGAAACCGTGGCACGACCCGTTGGCCGGTATCGTGATTACATCGCGTGGCTGAAGCGGCAGGACGCATCGCTCGGCGAAGCGTTCTGGAAGGAGCAGTTGCACGCCCTGGATGAACCGATTCGCCTGGCGCAGATGTTTGCCCGTCCGGCGCAGGCCATCGCCACCCACCTTTACGCTCACCACCACCTGCACCTCGATGAGCAGCAAACGCGCCGTCTGGGCGACTTTGCCCGAGAGGCGAAAGTCACCGTCAACACTGTGGTCCAGGCTGCGTGGCTGTTGCTGTTACAGCGTTACAGCGCAAAGTCCTGCGTCGCATTCGGCGCAACCGTGTCGGGGCGCCCGGCGGACCTGGCAGGCGTCGAGCAACAGATTGGCCTGTTCATCAACACCTTGCCGGTCATTGCCAGCCCGCGCTCCGAGCAGAGCCTGGGGGATTGGCTGCACAGCGTCCAGGCGCAGAACCTGGCGTTGCGGGACTTCGAGCACACCGCGTTGTTCGATATCCAGCGCTGGGCGGGGCAGGGTGGTGAAGCGCTGTTCGACAACATCCTGGTGTTTGAGAACTATCCGATTTCAGAAGCCCTGGAGAAAGGTTCGCCTCAGGGTCTGCGCTTTGGTGCCGTGGGCAATCTGGAGCAAACCAACTACCCGCTGACCCTGCTGGTGGGCCTGGGCGCCGAGCTGACCGTGCAGTTCAGCTATCAATGTGCGAGCTTCACACCTGTGTCGGTGGAGCAGATCGGCGTGCACCTCAAGCGTCTTCTGCTGCAAATGAGCAGCGATGCCGCACGCCCACTGGGTGACCTCACGCTGTTGGACCCGAGTGAAACCCGCCAGCAATTGCAGGACTGGAACGCCACCGCAAGCGTCTACCCGGGCGAGCACTGCATTCATCGTCTGTTTGAGGCGCGGGCACGGCAGACGCCGGATGCCACGGCGCTGCTGTTTGCTGATCAGGCGCTGACCTACGCTCAACTCAATACCCAGGCCAATCGCCTGGCACATCGTTTGATTGAACTCGGTGTCGGCGCTGACCAACCGGTGGGTATCGCCCTTGAGCGTGGGGTGGACATGATCGTCGGGCTGCTGGCGATCCTCAAGGCCGGTGGCGCCTACGTGCCGCTCGATCCGCACTATCCGGTGGATCGCCTGGCCCACATGATTGAAGACAGTGGGTTGCAGTTGCTTCTGACCCAGGCATCGTTGCTGCGCCAGTTGCCGATTCCGGCAGGGGTGCACACCGTCTTGGCGAGTGCAATGGATGAATCGGTCAGCCCTGAACAGGCGGCCAATCCGCAGGTGTCGGTGGACGGCGATAACCTGTGCTACGCCATTTATACCTCGGGCTCTACCGGCAAGCCCAAGGGTGTGATGGTACGCCATGGTGCCCTGGTGAATTTCGTTGCCAGCATGGCCCGCGAACCAGGCATCGAGGCAAGTGACCGCCTGCTGTCGCTGACCACCTTCTCGTTCGATATTTTCGGCCTGGAACTGTACGGCGCGCTGTTCAGCGGTGCGGCCGTGGTGCTGGTGGACAAACAGAGCGCCCACGACCCTGAAGCATTGCTGGGGATTATCGAACAGCAGCAGGTCAGTATCGTGCAGGCCACGCCATCGACGTGGCGCATGTTGCTTGAGCATCCCATGGCCGAGCGTCTTGCCGGACGCACATGCCTGTGTGGCGGCGAGGCATTGGCCGAGGACCTGGCCGAGCGCTTGCTGGCGGTCGCAGGCCCGGTCTGGAACCTCTATGGGCCCACGGAAACCACGATCTGGTCGGCGGCTTATCCACTGACCACAGACAAGCGCTTGCCTTACCTCGGCCGGCCGATTGCCAACACCTCGCTGTACATCGTCGGCGAGCACTTCGCGCCGAACCCTGTCGGGTTGATCGGTGAATTGCTGATTGGCGGTGATGGCCTGGCGCGCGGGTACCACGAGCGGCCGGCGCTCACCGCCGAACGCTTCCTGCCGGATCCATTTGGTAATGGCACACGGCTGTACCGCACCGGTGACCTTGCGCGACATCGCGTCGACGGTGTGATCGAGTACATCGGCCGGGCAGACCACCAGGTGAAAATTCGTGGCTTTCGCATCGAGTTGGGAGAGATCGAAGCGTGCCTGTTGGCGCAGGACGCGATCCGCGAGGCGGTGGTGGTGCCTCAGCAAGGGCCGGGTGGCACGCAGTTGGTGGCCTACCTGATTGCGGCCGGTACTGAGGCGGCCGAGGCGCAGTCGTTGGTGGCGCTGCGCGACGAGCTGAAGGCGCGGCTCGCCTGCGACCTGCCGGACTACATGATTCCGGCGCACTGGATGCTGCTTGAGCGCTTCCCGCTGACGCCCAACGGCAAGCTGGACCGCAAAGCCTTGCCGCTGCCCGACGCCAATCAGTTGCTGCGGGCCTATGTGGCGCCGCAAGGGGCGCTTGAGCAGAGCGTCGCACAGATCTGGCAAGAGGTGCTCAAGCTTGCGCGGGTAGGGCGCGACGACAACTTCTTTGAATTGGGCGGGCATTCCTTGCTGGCGACCCAAGCGACAGCCCGCCTGCAAATGGAGCAAGGCGCAGCCGTGCCCCTGGACCTTTTATTTCGAACCCCATCGCTGTCGGAGTACGCCGCGCAACTGGCGGTGCACCTGACACCTCACTCCAGCGAAGACTTGAGTGAGATGCATGATTTCCTGGCAGACCTGGAGACCCTTTGAAAATGACTCAGCTCGATAACCTGTCTCTGGTTCAGCGATTCATCCGTTTGCCGCTCGCCCAACGGCAAGCGTTCCTGCAAAAGCTGCACAGCAAAAACATGAGTTTTGCCGCGTTGCCGATTCCGGCGATGCGTGACGAGTTCGAGCATATCGGCCTGTCCTACGCCCAGGAGCGCCAGTGGTTCCTCTGGCAATTGGACCCTCACAGCGCGGCCTACCATGTGCCGACGGCGCTGCGGTTGCGCGGTGCACTGGACGTGCCGGCGTTGCAGCGCAGCTTCGATGCATTGCTGGAGCGCCATGAGGTGCTGCGTACGGTGTTTGTCGACGGGCCGGAAGGGCCGCTGCAGGTTGCGCACGCATGCCTGAGCCTGCCGGTCACGACGGTGGTGCTGGAAGCGGTGCCGGACGCCGCAGCGCTCAAGGCGTTGATTGACACTGAAATCACTGCGCTGTTCGACTTGCAGCAGGGCCCGCTGTTGCGGGTCAAGCTGTTGCAACTGGCACCGGACGACCACGTGCTGGTGCTCACCCAGCACCACATCATTTGTGACGGCGCATCGGCGCAGATCATGGTTCACGACCTGGTCAAACTCTATGCTGCCCACAGCACCGGCCAGGCGCCGGACCTGCAGGCGCTGCCGATTCAATACGCCGACTATGCGATCTGGCAGCGCAAATGGATGGAAGCCGGCGAGCTTGCGCGGCAATTGGGTTACTGGACCGAACGCCTGGGTGATGGCGGTGAAGTGCTGCCTTTGCCTGCTGACCGCGCCCGTCCGGCGGTGCAGAGTTATCGCGGTGCGCGGCTGGACCTCGCCATCGATGCCGGGCTGACCGAACGCCTCAAGCGCGTGGCCCAGCGCGAAGGCTGCACCTTGTTCATGCTGTTGCTCGCCTCATTCCAGGTATTGCTGCACCGTTACAGCGGCCAGTCGGACATCCGCGTGGGCGTGCCGGTGGCCAACCGCAACCGTCTTGAAACCGAAGGCCTGATTGGTTTCTTCGTCAATACCCAGGTGCTGGATGCGCGGATTCAGGGGGCAATGCCTTTCGATCAATTGCTGGCGCAGGTCAAGCAGGCTTCGTTGGGCGCCCAGGCTCACCAGGATTTGCCGTTCGAGCAATTGGTGCAAGCCCTCGCACCGGACCGACACATGAGTCACAGTCCGTTGTTCCAGGTGATGTTCAATCACCAGAGCGGCGATGCCGCCCAAGCGTTGCAACTGCCAGGCTTGCATGTCGAGAGCCTGGATTGGAGCTCGCACACGGCGCAATTCGATCTGACCCTTGGCACGCACGAGACCCAGGGCGCATTGGCCGCCACATTCACCTATGCCACTGATTTATTCGACACTGGCACCATCGAACGCCTGGCCGCTCACTGGCTGAACTTGCTGCAAGGCATCGTCGCCGATCCGCAACGGCGCATCGGGGAATTGCCGCTGCTGGACGCGACCGAGCAACAGCACAACATCGCCCAGTGGAACCCCGGCCCGCGCAGCTTCCCAAGCGACACCTGCGCCCATCAACTGATCGCCGAGCAGGCCCGTCAACGGCCTGACGCCGTGGCCCTGCGTTGCAACGGCCAGACGCTGACCTACGCTGAACTGAATGCTCAGGCCAACCGCCGTGCGCATCAGTTGATCGCTCACGGCGTGGGGCCGGACGTGCTGGTGGGCCTGGCTGCGGAGCGGGGTATCGAGATGATCGTCGGCCTGCTGGCGATCCTCAAGGCCGGCGGCGCTTATGTGCCGCTCGACCCAACCTACCCGCAGGACCG
>NZ_JBIUVK010000028.1:0-78164 GCF_044742865.1 Pseudomonas sp. NPDC087814
CACCGCGGCGCACACCCTCTACGAGATCCTCCGGTTTGCCAACGCCCATAAGGTAACGAGGTTTGTCAGCCGGCATCAGGCCCGGCAGGTAATCCAGCACCTTGATCATCTCGTGCTTGGGCTCGCCCACTGACAGGCCGCCGATGGCCAGGCCGTCGAAGCCGATCTTGTCCAGGCCTTCGAGCGAGCGCTTGCGCAAGCTTTCATGCATGCCGCCCTGCACAATACCGAACAGGGCAGCGGTGTTATCGCCATGGGCGTTTTTCGAGCGCTGGGCCCAACGCAACGACAGTTCCATGGAAATCCGCGCGACGTCTTCATCGGCCGGGTACGGCGTGCACTCGTCGAAAATCATCACGATGTCGGAGCCCAGGTCACGTTGCACCTGCATCGACTCTTCCGGGCCCATGAACACTTTGGCGCCGTCCACCGGGGACGCGAAGGTCACGCCCTCCTCCTTGATCTTGCGCATGGCGCCCAGGCTGAACACCTGGAAACCACCGGAGTCAGTGAGGATCGGGCCTTGCCACTTCATGAAGTCATGCAGGTCGCCATGCTTCTTGATCACTTCGGTGCCCGGGCGCAGCCACAGGTGGAAGGTGTTGCCGAGGATGATCTCGGCGCCCGTGGCGACGATGTCACGCGGCAGCATGCCTTTTACCGTGCCGTAGGTACCGACCGGCATAAAAGCCGGGGTCTCGACGGTACCGCGAGGGAAAGTCAAACGGCCGCGGCGAGCTTTACCATCCGTGGCCAGCAATTCAAACGACATACGACTCATGATTGTTCCTCTGGGCCGCGCGGCGCCGGATTACGGGTGATAAACATCGCATCACCGTAGCTGAAAAAACGGTATCCGTTATCGATGGCGGCTTGATAAGCGGCCATGGTCTCGGGATAACCGGCAAATGCCGACACCAGCATCAACAGCGTGGATTCCGGCAAATGGAAATTGGTCACCAGAGCATCGACCACATGAAACGGCCGGCCCGGGTAGATAAAGATGTCTGTGTCGCCACTGAACGGCTTGAGCACGCCATCGCGCGCCGCGCTTTCCAGCGAGCGCACGCTGGTCGTACCGACCGCCACCACCCGCCCGCCGCGCGCCTTGCACGCGTCAACCGCATCCACGACGTCCTGGCTGACTTCCAGCCACTCGCTGTGCATATGGTGGTCTTCGATGTTATCCACACGCACCGGCTGAAACGTGCCGGCCCCCACGTGCAGGGTCACATAGGCCGTTTCAACGCCTTTGGCGGCAATCGCATCCAGCAGCGGCTGGTCGAAATGCAGCCCCGCCGTCGGTGCAGCCACCGCGCCCAGTCGCTGGGAATACACCGTCTGATAACGCTCGCGGTCCGAGTCTTCATCCGGGCGGTCTATATAAGGAGGCAACGGCATATGGCCGACGCGTTCCAGCAGCGGCAACACTTCCTCGGCAAACCCAAGCTCGAACAACGCATCATGACGGGCCAGCATTTCTGCTTCGCCACCGCCATCGATAAGGATCTTCGAACCCGGTTTCGGCGACTTGCTGGAGCGCACATGGGCCAGCACGCGATGGCTGTCCAGCACCCGCTCCACCAGAATTTCCAGCTTGCCGCCGGATGCTTTCTGGCCAAAAAGGCGAGCCGGAATCACCCGGGTATTGTTGAAAACCATCAAGTCGCCTGGGCGTAAATGCTCAAGCAAATCAGTGAATTGACGGTGTGCGAGGGCACCGCTGACCCCGTCCAGGGTCAGCAGTCGACTGGCGCGACGCTCGGCCAAAGGATGGCGAGCGATCAGCGAATCAGGGAGCTCAAAAGTAAAGTCAGCAACGCGCATGATGGGGTTCGTCTAGCAGGGCCGGGAAGTCTAGCGGAAATAGTGAAAATTGACCATGAAACGTGATTGACCAACGGTAATCTCATCTCTATACTTCGCCGCCATTGAGCCCTGATGGCGGAATTGGTAGACGCGGCGGATTCAAAATCCGTTTTCGAAAGGAGTGGGAGTTCGAGTCTCCCTCGGGGCACCATCTAAAGGTTTCATGTTGTTCTGACATGCTGCTGATACACAGCAAAGCCGGCCACTGCGCCGGCTTTCTTGTTTCTGCTTATCCCTTCTTTTTCCAGTATGTTCCTTGTTGTCTTATTCGGCGTTGATGTATGTTCGCCAAAAATACGAACTTGGCTCCATGAAAATTGAAGCGGTCCGGCATCAAGCGCGCCCTTCTCGCTGACACAGTCCTGTTATCACTTGAACCCGAAGCCAAGCAGTGCTGTGAGACCTATGACGTCGCTCGTACTTACTTCCGTGCGCCGCAAGCAAGCCTGCCAGTCACTGCGGAACATGATCCATGTGCGAGCCAAGGACGCGTCAGGCGACGCCCTGACCGGCCGCTTCAGGCCAGAGCTCAGCACGAAGGTGAGCACCCGGTAGAAGCTCATTACAACAGAACACAGTACAATCAACCCCTTTAGAACCGCCGCCTCTTTACAAGACGATAGACAATCACAAGGAACATCGTCATGCAGCGCATCGTTTTGACGGTATAGCCCAGGCACGATGACAAAAGGCAGGCACACAACAACTCGTCGGTGACGAAGCAATTTCATTCGGGGCCGGCCGTGACTTGACAGCTGCCCAAATTCGTTAAAAGGAGTCAACATGAATACTTATGCAATTGTTGGAGCTGGGGGATTTGGCCGAGAAGTGCTGCCACTCGTAAGAGAGAAACTCGGCGTGCTCAGCGAGGAAAAATTTCAGATTGTATTTGTCGATGATGGATCGCAAGCGGCAGAGATTAACGGCGTAGCAGTGATGACCACCGCTGAATTCAATGCATTGTCATCAGGCGAAAAATTCTTCAACATCGCCATAGGTAATAGCAGGATTCGCGAGCGAATTGCCGCCGAAATGATTTCTTCGGGAGCGCTGCCATTCACAATACACTCCATCAATAACAGTGTAAGTTTAGCCTGCAACGTAATAGGTGAGGGCGCAATTTTATGCCCATTCACAACCATTACATCCAATACAAAAATCGGGAAATACTTTCACGCCAACCTGTACTCTTATGTCGCACATGATTGCACGATAGGTGACTTCGTAACTTTCGCACCAAGCGTAAAATGTAACGGTAACGTCACCATAGAAGATCATGCCTATATAGGAACAGGTGCCATTATTAAGCAGGGAACACCAGAAAAACCAATTGTCATTGGTGAAGGGGCTGTTGTTGGGATGGGAGCCGTAGTGACCAAGAGCGTTGCACCGGGCACCGTAGTTGTCGGAAACCCGGCCAAACCACTTCGAAAGGGACTGGGCAGCTGATGAGAGACTTTACCATGGGGTCCGTTCCCATTGCTGAAATTACAGTTGGAATGAAGGCAAGCTACTCTCAAACTATAACGGACGCTGATATCAAGGCATTTGCAGGTATTAGTGGCGACCACAACCCTGTACACATCGACAGAGAATATGCTGAGGCTTCAAGGTTTGGCAAGCGTATCGCACATGGATTAATGTCTGCTGGGTTTTTCTCTGCCATATTCGGCACAAAAATCCCGGGGCCTGGTTGTGTGTATGTATCGCAGAGCCTGAATTTTTTACGCCCCGTCTATATTGACGACACTATCGTTGCCGAAGTTACAGTAACTAAAGTAGACTTGGAAAAACGCCGAGTTTTTTTCGATACTATCTGTAGCGTAAAAGGCAAGAAAGTCATTAGCGGATCTGCAGAAATCTTTATCCCAAACAAATAGCAACCACCCCGCTTTTTTGGGCGGGGCGGTTTCATCAATGGCGCAGAATGACTATCTCAACTCGAGAGCTTCAAGGCTTACAGTTGAAGACTAAATTACAATAGTACCCCTCAACACAATGCGCCACTCGCTTAAGAAAAACTTTGCATATTAGAAATATAGCATTCAGTGTTTTCCGGGCTTTCGTAACGATCAAGGATGAGAGGCATGTCGGTCCTCGGGCGAAGAAAGCCACTTCTCAGCGATTGAGTGTAGACTCCAACGTTAACATTATTGCGACGAGCCCTTGCGTCGACCGACACGCTGTCAATGCAGTAATTCATTGCACTGCCATTCCCACAAAGCTCGCCGCCGCTATTTATCATGCGGGATGAGTCCTGCCCTTCCATCACAACACCCCAAGCATTCTGCTCTGGCCCACCGCCTGGCACAGTGCCGGTGCAATAACAGTCGATCACAGAGTTGTTATTGCCGCCATTATCAATAAGAACAAGCGCTCGTCCTTTCCAATTAACCGACGTGATGTTCTGCACTGTACAATGCTGAGCGTAATGTAAATGCACGCCTACGGCGGAGTTCCCCGTAAATTCAAGACCTCGAATAAAGACGTTACGAATCGGCACACAAGTTGCCACGATAGCGCCGTTAGGATGTGCCGTCTTCAAGGCGTTATTAATTACCAAGGAGCCACCAAGCACGCGGAGAACTTGGCGAACCTCCATCGGTCCGTCGAGTGGCAGAGGCATACTTGCAAAATTAGTCGATGCATCCGAAATTACAATCCAATCCCCCGCCACATACTTTGTCGCGTCAGCGACGAAAATTTCAGTTTGATTCAGACCTGCTGCGCGAACAAGATAACTTGCCGGGCGTACCTTTCCTTGGTAATCAAACGCAGCATAACTTGGATCGGTAGGGGAGTTGGGGTTGCGGCCGATTCCGCTTGAATCAATTCGTACCTTTTCAATCCCCGGTGCTGGCTCGATGATGAGGCCATGAGCCGGAGTTAAATCCAACTTATTGAGAGATACGGGGGTCTTGATCGGGCATACGTCCCGATTGATTTGAATCCAACGATATCCAGCCTGAATGATTGATCTTAGCTGTGGCCCGTTATCGAGCGATGCGCTTGGCATAAACACATATGGAGTATCTTGATACATTGGTTACCTTATTCCTTAAATTAAATCGTCTCGCCTTCCTGGCGAGAAACAACTGTACATATAAACAGTACAAAAGTAAAGAAATGTGTAGGGATTTTCTCAGCCCCCCTAAATTCTGACACCACATGAGCGCTCGATTCGATAAGCCTGCCGTAGCGCCAAGCGCAGTGACCAGCGTTGCCCTGGACTGAGCGGCGCGCCCGACCAAGGATATGATGCGCCTACTGGACATTGATCGTACGACCCTGCCTCCCCTTCAAATCTCGGCCAATGTTTGGATCAACCTCAAAGGCAGACAGTAAGCACACTGCGTAAGTATACTTGTCGCGGCCCGCCATCTTCACAGGGCAACAGTTGCAACAAAACGTCGTCACACAAACCTCCCTCTATGGTCACGTGTATGGACGAACTTGAAACACCTATGGCCCTCAAGGTTGCTGAATAGCTTGGCCCTCCCAATGAGGCGACCATCTTAAAAAGACCTTGAAGTCCAAGGTCTTTTTTTCGCCTGCAGGAAAGTGATGATGGGCGGGCGAACGCGAGAAAAGAGGAACCTTGGCCATGGAACAGACGCTGGAAGCTGTAGCGCTTTTTGCGCTCAAGCTGGTGCATGAGACCGAAGGCGCGAGCCCGATTCTGCGGGACGACCTGGTCATGGACGGCTATGAGCGGGAGGTGTTTGGCTTGCTGGTGCGCAAGGGCGATATCAATGCCATCCAGCATAAGATCGACGAGTGCCTGGCATTGGCCCTCGAATCCCTGGGCGGTGCACACACCGTGATGGGCCGCGAGCTGCAACGGCTTGCGGTGGATGCGCGCCAAGCGACGACACTCGAAGAACTCAATGCCCCGCTCAACGCACTCAAGGATTACCTGAAGGCGATCCTTTAACGCCTGCCTTCGACCGCCATGCGTACAGCCAGGCCCATCAGCACCGAGCCCATCAACCAGCGCTGTACGGTTTGCCAGACCGGTTTGCGGATGAAGAACCCCGCGATCGAGCCCGCCATCAGAGCGATCAGCCCGTTGACGCTCACGCTGATCATGATCTGCGTAAAGCCCAGTACCAGCGATTGCGACAGCACACTGGCGTGCCCGTTGGGGTCGATAAACTGGGGCAGCAACGACAGATACATCACTGCCACTTTGGGATTCAGCAGGTTGGTGACAAAGCCCATCATGAACAGCTTGCGCGGGCTGTCCTTGGGCAAGTCCCGCACCTGGAAGGGCGACCGGCCACCCGGCTTCACCGCCTGCCAGGCCAGGTAAACCAGATACAGCGCCCCGCCGAGCCGCAGCGCGTCGTAGGCATAGGGAACCGCCATCACCAACGCGGTGATACCCAATGCCGCGCAGAACATATAGACGACAAAACCCATCGCAACGCCGCCCAGGGAAATCAGCCCGGCCACTCGCCCCTGGCAGATCGACCGCGAAATGAGGTAAATCATGTTCGGGCCGGGCGTCAGTACCATGCCGAGCGAGATCAGGCCGTAGGCAAGCAGGCTGGAGAGTTCGGGCATGGTGTGGCTCCTTGACGACGTAAAACCTTGTGATGGCCGGCGGGTTGTTGGCGCCATGGTAGGTCGATAAAAGGAACACCGTTAGATACAGATCCGCGAGCAAAACGTCATACACCGGTACCGGCATCTGCTGCACCACTCACCCAAGGAAAGGCACATGATCGACTTCAACAACAAAGGCTTCTTCAAGCTCAAGCAGAACAACGAATACGCCGAGCGCGTTTCGTCATTGCTGCTGGATGATGAGCAGGTCATCGATTCCTATAAGGCCATGCGCGATGGGGTGGTGTTCACCACCAAGCGCATCATCGCCGTGAACGTGCAAGGGATTACCGGCAGCAAAAAAGACTTCACGTCCCTGCCGTACAAAAACATCGTCGCGTATTCGGTGGAAACCTCCGGGACGTTCGATCTGGATTCGGAGCTGGAGATTTACTTTTCGGCGGTGGGGAAAGTGAAGTTTGAATTCACGGGAAAGACGTCGATTGTTGAGATATCGAGGGTGATTTCCAGGCATGTGCTTTGAACCGTTACGAAAACTCCGCTTTTAAGGATTTCCCACTATGGGCCCAAAAACCGCAGAGCTAATCGATGTGCTTGAGGAACTTGCCATCCTGCTGGAAAGCGATGGGGACAATCACTGGAGCCGATGGATGCGTAAGGCCAAAACCTTATTGCAAGCATCCGATTACTCCGGAATCACCTATTTGCGCTCTGCATACGGCGGAATGGGCTCGTTCAATGACCTCGTTCTTGGACAAAGCAGCGAAGGCGGCGTTTTTTTCTGGAAGCCTGGATACAAGGAGTTGAACGACCGGTTGGACGGGTTACGTAATAAAGCCGCGCAGTTGGGCGCGCAGATACAGCGCTCTCAGGCAGAGTAAACGTGCTTGAATCAATGTAGCGATTGCTAAAGTGACTTTTCCCACACCTCCCATCGAACAACGAGAATTTCAGGTTCTTCTCCGCTCTCATAGGCTCGCTTCCTTGCACAGGGAAGTGAGCAGCCATGACAGAGCGCGCGTATCCCATTACCGAAGAAGAGCAGCTGAAGCGGCGAATCCTGACGCCGCAGCCTAAGCAGATTCCGTATTCACCGTTCATTGATTTGTATGAAGCCCCTCCCGCGCCCACGCCTGAACCCGCGAGAATTCCAGGTCATGTATTCGCCAAGTCGTGCCAACTGCCCGACGGGATCATCAGCTACAACAACCCCACCGGTTATGTGCCGCTTGAGCTGATCAAGGATTACGGCCACTTCACGCTGTTAGGCGGACGGGAAGTGGACAGCCAAGGCGGCGTATCCCTCAGGAAAATCAGCGGTAGTGCCCTACCCGTTGGGCTTGGCCAGCTTGTGCTGCGTACATCCGCGTTGAAGTCCGCGGCTGCGGCGGTCGGTGCCGCCGCTGGGGGTTTGCTTGCAGGGCTGGTGGCGCTGGCCTGGCCGTCGGAGCTTGGCGACAGTGCGCTCTATAGCGAAGAGCAGCTTCGTCACCTGCAAAAAGCCCGTTCGCGGATGCGGTTGCATATCGAGCAACGCGCCGATGGGACGCTGAAGGGATATGGGTTTTACACCGGTAAAAATACCGACTGGCAGATGATCGATGTGGTGCAGTTTCAGAGTCGTGACAGTCAGTTCGTGGCGGATCTTGGCGAGGGTGTGGAGCTGATTTGGACGCCGGCCATTGATCCTGGCGACACCCTTGGCATTCCGGCATTGGAAGCTGCACCGCAAGCTCCGGTGATGTGGATTTATCCGCCGACGGAGGCTGCCGAGCAGATTCTGGTTAACCCGATTTATCCGCCGGAGTATCGGGATTTTATTCTGGTGTTTCCGGTGGAGTCGGGGGTTCGGCCGCTGTATGTGGTGGTTAGCGTTAGGGCGGGCGATCACAAATACCATTCCGCTCCCGGCACAGACGAAATCACCGGTTTCCTAAACCTGAGCAAGGCAAAACCCAAGACCCCAAAGCAAGGTGGGGCAGGGCTTAGAGAGCGCTGGATTGATGACAAAGGACGGATAATTTACGAGTGGGACTCGCAGCACGGCGAACTAGAGGCGTATAGAGCAAGCGATGGCAGTCACTTGGGGGCGTTCAACCACATAACTGGTGAACGGCTGAAAAAGCCTAAGAAAAAACGAAATATCAAAAAATTTTTGTGAGGGCATATGGGACTGAAATTAAGACTGGAATGGTTCGATAAGTCGACAGAGCTTGGTTTAGGAATAGAGCGCTCCGCAGACTTGGGCGAGGACTATACCGTTGTCGACTCGCTCAGACTGTCCGTTGAAGACGACATTAACAACGGAATGTTCCAGCTGCGTGAAGAATGGCTATTAACTATACAGCCGCTCTTCAGCCACAAAATTATTTCGTCGGAAAGTGACTACTTTCTCGCTCTCGATTATAGAAAGTCCTGGTGATCAAGAATAAGCCCGGGCCTCACAAACAGAAGCAAACCAAGAGTATTCATACCCTATGCGTCGTCTTGCACTTTCAGACAAAAAACTCCGCAACATCCCCAGGCGCTTGCGCGAAATAAGCCGATGGGCAGATAGTTTCGAAGGCTGGTTTTTAGAAGACTTCCCAGTGAGGCGAGGATTTGAAAACTTCAAAATCCCCGTCATAGAAACCTTGGTCGAAGGCAAGCAAACAACCCCGGCGATCCAGGCACACTGCGCTCAGCAATTGATCAACGCGGCCGCGCACCTGATTCAAGCCCGGCCCGATGAAACACCTGAATGCTGGATCGTAGCAGCCATTCTTGTGCCCGACATGTTCTCAAGCGAAGTCTGCGTCTACATCGATAAAAGCCGCTACCTCGGCGCTATTCTGCCCTTCGACCACGACTACTTTCGCCAAACCCGAATAACGGGCAGAAGCCTTGCAAACGAATGGGGGTTGATCATCCCCCCAGGCCTACACGAGGTGGGTTTTCACTTCATCCACGAAGATGAGGACGGAGAACAGTTCGAGTCAGAGCATTGGTATTTCGGCGAGGTCAGTTCATCGGATGAAGACCCGGGCGGCGACCGCTGGAAGTACAAGACTTTCAAAGCATTTCAGGCAGAACATCCGCATTTATTCAGCACAGCACCGTAGCCTTGCGATGAAAGCCGTGCTTATAACGACGGCCTTTTCAAGCAGCCCCCTCGCTAAAACTCAACCGCGCACACAACCCACCCACCTCCCGGTTATACAACTCCAACCGCCCCCCAATCTTCCCCACGATCATCTGCACAATCGCCAACCCCAACCCCGCCCCATTTGCATTCCCACGGCTATAAAACCGCTCGAACAACCGCCCAATCTCCCCCTCATCAATCCCCGGCCCCGCATCCTCCACACAAAGCTGCACCCCTCCTGAATCCGTCCCCCGCACCATCACCCTCACCTCACTCCCCGCCGGCGAGAAATTCAGCGCATTGGTCACCAGGTTCTGCAGCGCAATCGCCAACGCTATCGGGTCCGTTTCAATCCAGCATTCCTCATCCCCTTCCAGCACCAACTCAACGCCTTTCTCCATCGCCAGGGGCGTCAGTTCCGCAAGTTCTTCGCGCACCAACTCCGTCAACGGCACACGCACTCGTACGGTGTTGTTCAACTGCGGCTCGATGCGCGCCATGGTCAGCAGTTGGCTGCCAATGCGCGTCGCCCGGTCCACGCCATTTACCAGGAAGTCCAACGCCTCTCGCCGCTCCTCCCCGGTACCCGCGCTCTGGGCGTTCTGCGCGTGAATGCGCAATATCGCCAACGGCGTGCGCAGTTCATGCGCCGCGTCAGCGATAAACCGACGCTCCCGCTCCAGCAGGTCATCCACCTGCACCAACAACCGGTTCAGCGCGGTTTGCATCGGTTCCAGGTCCGTGGGCAATGGCTCAAGCTGCAGCGGTCGCAACGTATTGCTGTCCCGCCCGCGAATGGCCTGGGCCATGGCGCGCAGGGGCTTGAGGCCCCAGCCGATGGTCAGCCAGATCAACAACGCCAGCAGCGGCACGCCAATCAGGATGGGCCAGAGGGTGTGGCGGATGATGCGCTGGATCACGTCCTGGCGAATGTCGTCGCGCTCGCCCACCCAGATCAGCAGGCCTTGTTGCATGTCGGCGAGCATGAACGCGCACCAGTCGTTGCCGTTTTCCATCAGGTCGTGAGGCCCGAGGGTGGTGGGCGGTGCGTTGAGGATCGGCGCGTCGGTGGAGCGCACCAGCAGTTGGCCGTCGGTGCGCCATACCTGAAAGGTCAGGCGGGTTTCGTAGGGGTGCGCGGCGCCGTCTTCGCCGACGCGGCTCATGGCTTGATCGAAAGCCTGGTACAGGCGGTCCCAATCGGCATCGCCGGGGTCGCGCTGGCGCAGTACGCCTTGCAGCAAGCGGGCACTTTGGGCGAGTTGAGCGTCGTAGACTTCTTCGATTTCGTGGTGGCTGTCCCGCAGCACCAGCCAACTGATCAGGCCATCACCCAGCAGGATCAGCACCAGCACCGGAATGAGGATGCGCGCGCGGACCGAGTTCATGGCTTGAGTTCCACCATGTAGCCCACGCCGCGTACGGTGCGGATCAGTTCGGTGGAGAGTTTTTTGCGCAGGTTGTGGATAAGGACTTCGAGGGTGTTGCTTTCGACGCGGTCCTGCCAGCCGTACAGCGCGCGGGACAGACGTTCGCGGGTGACGACTTTGCCGGGGCGCACCATCAGTTGGTGCAGCAGTTGGTATTCCATCGGCGTGACCACAACGTCCTCGCCTTGATAACTGACCTGTTGGGTCACCGGGTCCAGGCTCACGCCCGCATGTTCCAGCAATGGCTGCGCCCGGCCCTGGCTGCGGCGCAACAGGGCGCGGACGCGGGCCTTGAACTCTTCGACATCGAAGGGTTTGACCAGGTAGTCGTCGGCGCCGGCATCCAGGCCGGCAATGCGTTCGGCGGTGCCGTCGCGGGCGGTGAGGATCAGCACCGGCAGGTCGTATTGCTCGGCACGCAGGGTTTGCAGGAGTGTGAGGCCGTCGAGGCGCGGCAGGCCGAGATCGAGCAGCAGCAGGTCGAAGCTTTCGGTGCGCAACGCGTGCAAGGCGCTGACGCCATCCTGCAACCAGTCCAGGGTGTAGCCTTCGGCGCCCAGGGCCACGCGGATCCCTTGGCCAAGGGCACGATCATCTTCGACAAGGAGCAGGCGCATAACTGATTCTCTGGAGTAACCGGCGGCATGATGCCGTGTAACCGTCGAGGCTATTTCGGGAAAGATGTTACGGGCCGTTGCCAACTAAGCTTTCGCTAAGGTTGGTTTTGCACAGTGAAACCTCCTATGCCTGTTGAGAGTGTTTCTGTGCGCAACAAGCCTTTTTTCGACACGTTTTCGATACGCGCGCCTTTAACGATCTGCAGTCTGCTACTGGTGTTTCTAGTTGCCTGGACCAGTCACCCGCCCCACGTGCTGGCGCCGTTTGCCCAAGCTGGCAAGGACACGTCCCCTGCAGCGGCCGCCCCGCAATACAGCAGCCGCTTTGTCTCCTCGCAGCTCAATGACTTTGTGCATTCCTCCTCGGTCACCGCCCTGCCCGGCGGCGACCTGATGGCCGTGTGGTTTGCCGGGTCCCGCGAGGGCGCCGCCGATGTGCAGGTGCGCACCGCGCGCTTTGACGCGAAAAGCGCCGAGTGGGGCCCGGAGCAAGTATTGGCCACCCGTGAAAGCACCCGCGACGGCACGCACCGCTACATCCGTAAACTGGGCAACCCGGTGATCGCCCTGGCACCGGACAATCGCCTGTGGATGTTCTACGTTTCGGTGTCGGTAGGCGGCTGGGCCACCAGCGCGATCAACGTGATGGTCTCGGATGACCTGGGGACGAACTGGTCGGCCCCTCGGCAACTGATCACCTCGCCTTTCTTCAATATCAGCACGCTGGTGCGCGCCGCACCGGTATTCCACGCCGACGGTTCCATCGGCCTGCCGGTGTACCACGAGTTCATGGGCAAATTCGCCGAGTACCTGTACTTGAGCCCCGACGGTGCGGTGGTCGACAAATTCCGTATCAGCCGTGGGAAGAACTCGCTGCAGCCGACCATCGTCCCGCAGGACGGCCAACGCGCCATCGCCATGTTGCGTTACGCCGGCGAAACCCATCACCGAGTCCTCGCCAGTCGCACCGAAGACGCCGGCCAAACCTGGAGCGAGCCTTACCCATTGGAACCGTCCAATCCCAACTCCTCGCTGGCAGCCGTCAGCACTGAAGGCGACGGTTTGCTCGTGGCCCTCAACGACCTGCAGGACGGCCGCTTCAAGCTCAGCCTGTACGGCACCGATGCCAAGCTCAATCAGTGGCGCACCGTGGTGGAACTGGATCAATCCCCCGACCCCTTGGGCCAACCGTTCTCCCCCGAGGCCTACAAGGAAATCATCGGCGAAGGCTTCCGCGCCTCCAGCGGCGCCCTGCGCCTGCCGCTGGAACAACGCTTCCTCAGCAACCTGGACTACCGGGTGTGCAAGCCCCGTGGCTGCGATTTCGAATACGAGTACCCATACTTCAGCCGCAGCCCGGACGGCATGTACCACCTGGTGTACTCGTGGAATAACACCTTTATCAAACATGTCAGCTTCAACGAAGCCTGGCTGTCGGAGCGCCTGTGATGGTTTCTGTATGGCAAGCACATTTGAGTTTTGTGCTGTTGGGTTTTGTGCTGCTCAGCCTGTTGCGCGTCACAACACCCTGGCGCCCCTGGCTGCTGCCGGTGTTGGTGGTGGTGAGTTTTATCCCGGTCAACGAACTGCCGTTGGCGGCGTATGTGCGCAGCTTCACCGATGACCTGGCCATCAGCACCCTGGTGTTGCTGGCGTGGGTCAGCCTGTGCCGGTTGGGCGTGGTGCAGCCGCTCCAGCGCCCGCAGAAGGTCCAGGTGCTGCTGCTGTTTGGCATCCTGAGCCTGGTGCTGTACCCGGCGACGATGGGCCTGACGTATTTCGACCCCTACCGCTGGGGTTTCAACCCTCGGCCGATGATCGTGCTGATAGGCGCGGCAGCACTGTTGATGCTCTGGCTGCGTAATACGCTGGCGGTGTGGATGCTCGCGGCGGGCACCCTGGCGTTCGCACTACGGCTCAAGGCCTCGGAAAACTACTGGGACTATCTGATCGACCCACTGCTGACGGGCTACTGCCTGGTGGCCGGGTTGTGGATGCTGGCGATGGCTGCCTGGCGCCCTCTTTTAAAATTGCACAGAGGTCAATGATGGGATGGTTGCACTCGCGCCGCCTGCGCTACGGCGTGGGCGCGATCGGTTTGGTATTTGCGTTGCTGGCGGCACTGCGGCTGGTGTTTGTATGGGGATTTTCCGGGGTCGACCTGAGGGAGCCCGCACTGCTGGAAACCGTGGGCATCGGCCTGCGTTTCGACCTGCGCCTGGCGGTGCTGATCCTGTTGCCCCTGGCACTGCTCGCCTGGCTGCCACGCTGGAACCTGGTGACTGTCCCCGCCCTGCGCTGGCTGGCACGGGGTTATCTGCTGCTGGCGCTGGCCATCGTCGGGCTGGTGTACATCATCGACTTCGGCCACTACGCCTACCTCGGTGTGCGCATCAACGCCACGGTGCTGCGTTACCTGGAAGACGCGCAGATTTCACAACAGATGGTGTGGGAAACCTACCCGGTGCTGTGGATAACCTTGAGCTGGCTTGCCGCCGTCGGCCTATGGACCTACGCCCTGGTTCGCCTTGAACGCATCACCCTGGATGGCGAACGCAAACCCATTGGCAAGTTGGCCATCGCATCCGTGGCCACCGTCGGCGTGATCGCGGTATTGCTGGCCCTGCTCGGCCGCGTCGCCAACCTCAATATCGAAAACCCGGTGCCTCTGCGCTGGAGCGACGCGTTCTTTTCCGGCAACAACCAGATCGCCGCCGTGGGCCTCAACCCGGTGCTGTTTCTGTACGACACCCTCAAGGTCGGCCAGTCGCAATTCGATGAGGCGCGGGTGCGAGAGCATTACCCGCAAGTCGCGAATTATCTGGGGGTCAGCCAGCCCGACCCCGAGCAGTTGAACTTCGCCCGTGAACAAGCCGTGCAGCCTTATCGGCTCAAGGGCGAGCGCCCGCCGAACGTGATCTTCGTGATGCTCGAGTCCCTCGGCACCAGCGCCGTGGGCGCCTATGGCAACCCGCTGAACCCCACGCCGAACCTCGACAAGCTGGCGAAGGAAAGCTGGTTCTTCAAACACTTCTACGTGCCCGTCACCGGCACCGCCAAAACCGTGTGGGCGAGCATCACCGGCGTGCCCGACGTTACCCGCCAGGAGACGGCAACCCGCAACCCGCTGATCACCCGGCAACACACCTTGATCAATGCGTTCGAGGACTACCAGAAGCTCTACATGATCGGCGGCAATGCCGGCTGGGCGAATATCAACGCCTTGATCCGCCAGAGCATCGACGGCGTGAAGCTGTATGACGAAAGCCACTGGCGCTCGCCACGGGTGGACGTGTGGGGCGTTTCGGATCTGGACCTGTTCAAGGAAGGCGACGAACTGCTGCGGGCCATCCCCAAGGACCAACCGTTCTTCGCCTACCTGCAAACCTCCGGCAACCACCGACCGTTTACCATCCCCAAGACCAACGATGGCTTCAAGGTGCATGACCTCACCGTGGAACAAGTGCAGGCCGCAGGCAGCCGCAGCGTCGAGCAGTACAACGCCGTGCGCCTGCTGGACTTCAACATCGGCCGCCTGATGGAAATCGCCAAGGCTGGCGGTTACTACGACAACACCATCTTCGTGTTTTTCGGCGACCACAACACCCGAATCAGCCAGATTCCGCACATGGCGCCGGCATTCGAGCAGCTTGGGCTGGAAAGCAACAACGTGCCGATGATGATCCACGCGCCCGGCCTGCAACCCCGGGTGATCGAAGAAGCCGTCGGCCTGGCGGACCTGCTGCCGACCGTGGCCGGCATGGCGGGCATACCGTTCCGCAATGGCGCGATGGGCCGGGATATCCAGCAACCTGCGCCGGAAGGCGAGCGCGTGGTGCCGCTGGTATTGCGCGAGGGCACGTTCCCGCTGATCGGCGGCGTGACCAAGGACTTCCTGCTGCAAATGGAGCACGACGGCAGCTCGCCGACCCTGCATGACCTGGCGTCGCAAACGCCGAGGGACAATGTGGCTCAGCAGTATCCCGAGGAGTTTGAGCGGTTGCAGGGGCTGACCCGTGGCCTGCATGAGAGTGCGCGATTGATGTTGTTCCGGAACGTGCGCTGAAGTCACCTGACGGTCGGGCTGTACTATCGGCCCAGCCAATCCATCCCCACAATCTATCGATTTGAGGTCCACCTCACCCTCCCCGACTATGGCGGCACTTCCAATAACAAAAACCAGGAACCCGCCATGACTGCCCGCTTCCACAACCCGGTAGACACCCGCTTCGGCTGGGGCTGCCTGCAAGAACTCGCCGCTCTTACCGAAGGCCAGAGCGTCGCCCTCGTGACCTTTCCCGAAGCCCGCGGGCTCGGTTTGGTAGACCGCATCCAGGCCCTGCTGGGCGAACGCCTGGTGTACGTCATTGAAGACGTACAGCCCAACCCTGACGTGGCCCAACTGCGCGACACCTACGAGCGTTTCTGGCTGCAGGCCGGTGACTGCCAGGTGGTGGTCGCCGTCGGCGGTGGCAGTGCAATTGATACGGCAAAGGCCTTGATCGTCGGCACAGATTCCGGGGATTTCGACGAGCTGCTGGCGTTGCTGGCCACCGGTAAACCTTTCGCGCCGGCCCGCCACAAGCTGTTGATTGCCGCACCGACCACCGCCGGCACCGGCAGCGAAGTCACGCCATGGGCGACGATCTGGGACTCCGCCAGCCTCAAGAAGTATTCGCTGCACCTGGACTGCACCTGGCCGACAGTGGCGATCATCGACCCGCAGTTGATGCTGACGGTGCCGGCCGGGGTCACGGTGTCCACCGGGCTGGATGCCTTGTCCCATGCGCTGGAATCGATCTGGAACGTCAACGCCAACCCGGTCTCGGACACCTTCGCCATCTCCGCCATCGAAGACATCCTGGAATGCCTGCCGCGCTTGCGGCGTGACCTCGGCAACCAGGAATTGCGCTCGCGCATGGCCTTGGCGGCGCTGAAAGCCGGCCTGGCTTTTTCCAACACCAAGACCGCCCTCGCCCACTCCATCTCTTATGAGATGACTCTGCACCACGGCCTGCCCCATGGCATCGCCTGTTCCTTCACTTTGCCGCTGGTACTGGGCCTGGCATGGGGGCACGACGCCGCGCGGGACCGCACTCTGCAACGGGTATTCGGCACCGACCTGCAGCAGGCCCAGGCGCAGTTGCGCGACTTCCTCCACAGCCTGGACGTGAAGACCGAATTTGCCGACTACGGCGTGAATGCCACCGAGGCCGAGGCGATGATCCGCTTCGCCCTGCAAGGCGCACGCGGCAAGAATTTCATCGGCGCGCAAGCGGCCTAGACTCACCGTAATTCGGTCGTTTCCTGTTGCACCTATCAAGAGTGCCCCCCAGCGGCTGCGGTCGCCGGGGCGAATAACAATAAGGAAAACATCATGAATCGTGCACACGTGCTGCCTGTTCCTGCCGTCCGTACCTCATCGTTTCGCGTAGCCCAGTGGCGCATGCTGCTGGCGGCGATGTTTTGTTATCTGTTTTTCTACACCGGCCGCCAGACCTTCGGCTTTGCCATCCCCGGGATCCAGGCCGAGTTCGGCCTGACCAAGGAAACCCTCGGCTGGGCCTCCGCGGCGATGCTTTGGGCCTACGCGATTGGCCAGGCAATCAACGGCAACCTCGCCGACAAGTTCGGCGGCCGCCGCATCATGACCCTGGGCGCGGTGCTGTCCTGCGCGGCCAACTGGGTCACCAGTTTCGCCAGCGGCTTTGCCGGGCTGATCCTGCCGTGGGGCATCAACGGTTACTTCCAGGCCCTCGGCTGGGCACCCGGCAGCCGGCTGATTTCCAATTGGTGGAGCGCCGGCGAGCGCGGCAAGGTGTATGGCTTTTATGTGTTCGCGGCCGGGTGCGCCTCGGTCCTGTCGTACGTCACCTCCATCGTGGTGCTGGAAGTGTTCCAACTGGAATGGCGCTGGATCTTCCGCCTGCCGGTGCTGTTGATGTTGGCGGGCGGCATTATTTTCTACCTGGTGGCCCGCGAGCGGCCTCAAGACATGGGCTTCGAGCCCCTGGCCGATACTGGCGTGGCGAATGCCGAAGACAAGAATCATGAAGTGGCCCACGGCGAAGTCGAATCCTCGGCGCAGCGCTACAAGGCGGTGCTGAAAAATCCGCGGCTGATCATCGCCGCGATCTCCCTGGGTTTCCAGAACGCCGCCCGCTACGGCCTGATCGTCTGGGTGCCGGTGCACTTCCTCGGGGCCAACTGGAAAAGCGGCGACAGCATGATCGACCCCAAGTGGATCACCGTGGCCCTGCCGGTGGGCATGGCCATCGGCGCCCTGAGCAACGGCTGGGTCTCGGACAAGCTGTTCGGCTCCAAACGCTACCTGGCGATCATGCTCTACATGTTCCTCGGCGCCGCCACCAGCCTGTGGATGTGGAGTTTGCCGCCCCACAGCGCAATCGGCCTGGTAGCGTTGTTCCTCTGCGGGTTCTTCGTGTATGGCCCGGCGTCGAGTTTCTGGGCGCTGTGCCCGGACCTGGTCGGCGCCAAGCGTGCGGGTACGGCCACGGGCGTGATGAATTTCTCATCCTATCTGTTCGCCGGCCTGGCGGAACCGCTGATCGGCAGTATGCTCGACAGTACCGGCAATACCTCGCTGATCTTCATCGTCGTGACCTCGGCCTGCCTGTGCAGCGCAGCGGTGGCGTTGTTTATCCGACGTTGATGACCGGCCCGGCGGACCTCAGGAACAGGACTCGTTATGTACCAGTACCACAAGTGGCTGCGCTCGTTTCATGCGGTGGCGAAGACCGGCAGTTTCACCCTCGCCGCCGAATACCTGAGCGTCGGCCAGCCGACGGTCAGCGAGCAGGTCAACGGGCTGGAGAAGCAGTTCTCGGTGGAGCTGTTCCACCGTCGCGGGCGGTTTATCGAGATGAGTGCCGCCGGGCACACCCTTTACGGGATCACCCAGGGGCTGTTCGGCCAGGAGGATGAAGCCATGCAACTGTTGCAGAGTTTCAAGCAGCGCAAGACCGGACTGCTGCGCCTGGGCGCGGTGTCGCCGCCGATCGCGATGAACCTGACCTACGAGCTGATGCAGCGCCACCCGGACATCGAACTGGAAACCTCGTTTTCCCCGGAAAAGGAAACCCTGGACCGGCTCTTCAACTTCGATATCGACGTGGCGATCCTGGCCCTTTCGGAGTTCGACCAGCGCTTCGATACCCAGCTGTACCGGCGCTATCCGATTATTGCGGTGGTGCGCGATGACCACCCGTGGGCCCGGCAGAAAGAGGTGCACGTGGAACAGATCAGCCGCGAAAAGTGGGTGATGCGCGAGAAAAGCTCACGCACCCGGCAACTGGTGGAAGAAAGCTGCAAGCGCCAGGGCATCGCCGTGAACTGCGTGATGCAGCTGAACAGTCGCGAAGCCATTGTGCACGCGATCACCAAGGGCATCGGCATCGGCTTTGTGTCTGCCGTGGAATACGCCGAAACCCCGGGCACCACGCCGATCACCTTCGTCGACCATCCGTTTTTCATCGACTACCACTTGTGTTGCCTGGGCATCCGCCGCAACCGACCGATGATCGCCGAGCTATTCGAGGCCAGCCCGATCCCGGCCACCTGATCGTCTTGACCGTTTAAACCCTCACCAGGCGCTTACCTCTTCTTTGAGAGAGGGACGGCCTGCTCACACCTGAAAATGGAGACTTGCCATGCACTACCAACAACCTTCCAAGCTGCAAGCCGTGGTCCTGGACTGGGCCGGCACCGTCGTCGACTTCGGTTCCTTCGCCCCCACGCAGATTTTTGTCGAGGCGTTCGGCGAGTTCGGCGTCGCCGTTTCCCTGGAGGAAGCCCGCGGCCCGATGGGCATGGGCAAGTGGGATCACATCCGCACCTTGTGCAACCTGCCACAGATTGCCGAGCGTTATCGGGCGGTATTTGATCGCTTGCCGACTGACGAGGATGTCACCGCACTGTATGAACGCTTCATGCCGTTGCAGATCGAGAAAATCGCGCTGCATTCGGCGGTCATTCCCGGCGCCCTTGAGGCGATCAACACCCTGCGCGGGCAGGGCTTGAAGATTGGCTCCTGCTCCGGGTACCCGGCGGTGGTGATGGCCAAGGTGGTCGAGCTGGCGCGACAGAACGGCTACGTCGCCGACCATGTGGTGGCGACCGACGAAGTGCCCAACGGGCGCCCGCATCCGGCGCAGGCACTGGCCAACGTGATTGCCCTGGGGGTCAGCGATGTGGCCGCGTGCGTGAAGGTCGACGACACCTGGCCGGGGATCCTGGAAGGCCGTAGCGCCGGCATGTGGACGGTGGCGTTGACCTGTTCCGGCAACGCACTGGGTTTGACCTACGAGCAATACAAGGCGCTGCCTGCTGCTGAGCTGGCGCTGGAGCGTGCGCGCATTACACAGATGTTCGAGGGCTCGCGGCCGCATTACCTGATCGACACCATCGTCGAACTGCCGGCGGTGATCGACGATATCAATGCGCGTTTGGCGCGCGGAGAAACGCCGCAGGGTTTTTGATGGGCCGATGGGGTCAGTGAGCTGACCCCACACTGCGGCCTATCGCCCTGCGACAAGCTGCTCGCTAAGTATCCACAGCCGCTGCGCCAACCCGGTATCCACCGCCCACGGCCTGACACCCAACTGCTCTTCCGATTCCGCACTCACTGCCGCCGCCACATCACAGTTCTCGCAATAGACCCCGCCCATTCCCGCCAACTGCCCACTCACCGCGCACCACACACTGGTGGCCGCGCCTTGCTCCGGGGTTTTCATGTTCCGCTCAGGGTCGATCACCGGTTTCCCGTGCTCGTCGACATAGCCTGATGCCTGCAAGACTTCAGGCTTCATGTGCCGCACCAGATCGGTAATGATTCCACCGGGATGCACCGCAAAAGCCCGTACCCCACTCGCCGCACCGAGCGTATCCAGATGCACGGCGAACAGCGCATTGGCAGTCTTGGACTGACCGTAGGCCCTCCATGGATCGTAGGCCTGGCGCTCGAAATTCCAGTCGTCAAAGTCGACGGCGCCGTGCACATGCCCCCGTGAGGACAGCGTCACCACCCGTGCACCTTCGGCGCGCTGCAAGGCCGGCCACAGGCGCTGGGTAAGCAGGAAATGCCCGAGATGGTTGGTCGCAAACTGAGATTCGTAGCCAAGGGCATTGCGGCTCAGCGGCGGCGCCATGATGCCCGCGTTATTGATCAGCAGGTGCAGCGGGCAGCCTCTCGCCAGAAAGCGCTCGGCAAACTGTTCGATGGACTGGGCGTCCATCAAGTCCAGGGGTTCAAGTTGCAGCTGTGGGTAAGGTTTGAGTGCGGCGCGTGCCTTGGCCAGGTCACGGGCCGGGATGATCACGCGGGCGCCCGCGGCAGCCAGGGTACGGGCGGTGACCAGGCCAATGCCGGAGTAGCCGCCCGTGACAATCGCCACCTTGCCCGAGAGATCGACGCCCCGGATGACTTCGGCGGCGGTGGTTGCTGCTCCATAGCCGCTGTGGATCGGTTTTTGTACTGTGGGCATGACAGAGTCTCCATTGGACGTGTGGTTAACACGCTACCCCTCGAAAGCCGTACTCTGAATACTCGAACATCCCGTTTACATGCGTAAAAGTACGAATATGCCCAGCGACCCGTTTTCCGAGATTCTCACGTTCGTGAATGCCCAATCGGTGATGACCGGCGGATTCAGCGCGGGCGGCGCCTGGGCCCTGCGTTTTCCCGCGCCGGACAAGATCAAGTTTTTCGGGGTGGTGAAGGGGCAGTGCTGGTTGTGGATGGATGGCGAACTGGCGCCGGTGTTGATTGAGGCGGGCGATGTGTTCCTGCTGTGTGCGCAACGCTCGTTTGTGCTTGCAGGCGATGTGTCGGTCGCGCCTTTGGAAGCGCGGCAATTATTCGCTGACGCCGGCCGCTTCCCGCAAATCGGTGACGGCCAGGGCTGTGTGCAAATCGGCGGCTACGTGCAACTGGACCCGGAGAGTGGCGGCCTGCTGGCCAACGCGCTGCCGCCCCTGATCCACGTGCGGGCCACGTCGCCGCAAGCGACAATCGTGCAATGGCTACTCGGCCAGTTGGCACATGAGGGGCAAGCCAATTTGCTCGGGGCAAGCTTGGCGTCGGCGCAACTGGCGCAGTTGATGTTTATCCAGATCCTGCGGGCCTATGTCGAGACCTCGGGCGTATTACCCGAAGGCTGGCTGCGCACGGTCAGCGACAAGCGCCTGGCCCCCGCGCTGCGCTTGATGCACAGCGAGCCGGAGCGTGCCTGGACACTGGAAGACCTGGCTACGGCGGCTGCGATGTCGCGCACCACCTTTTCGCACTACTTCAAGAGCGTTGCCGGGGTACCACCGTTGGCGTACCTGACCGAGTGGCGCATGCGCCTTGCGCAACGAGCGTTGCGCGAGGGGAATCTGTCAGTGGGCGTGTTAGCGCAGTCGTTGGGGTACGGTTCTGAAAGTGCGTTCAGCAACGCCTTCAAGCGAGTGACAGGAAAGGCCCCGAGGCATTATCGGGACGCGTGCCGTCAATCCAGTAGCGCGGCGCCCTTGAGCAGCGCGTAAAGCCCTTCCGGTACCAGTGGCGACTGCGCGGTGAAGCTTGAGCTGCCCTTCCAACTCACCTTGAACGCAAAACCGTTGCTTTCAGCACCGTCAAGATACGGCTGCTCGTATAGGCTCTGATCCGCAAATTGACCATCGTAGACCTGGACGATCTCGTGTCCGGGGTGGCCGTCGTAGGTAAAGATGCTTTCAAGCGTGCCGAGCAGGCGCAGGCTGTGAATCGGCTGCGCCAGTTCCTCCTGGACTTCTCGCACGATGGCCTCGGCGCTGTGTTCACCGAATTCGATGCCGCCACCGATGGGGCGAAAGACTGTCTGCTGTTTCACCGCATCCTGGAATTCGTGAACCAGAATTCGACCGTTGCGGTGAAAGATACAAAGGGCAAGCGCCCGGATACGCGGTGCGACCATGGAGTGAAATCCTTGTCTTGGGATCGGTGTTTATTGCGCCTGAAATGTCGCAAGGTACGCCAGCAAGTTGTCGATTTTCTCCTGATCGCTGATCCCCCAGAAAATCATCCGGGTGCCGCTCACGACCTTTTTCGGTGCCTCGATGTAGGCGGCCAGCTTGTCCCGCGTCCAGACCACGCCTGAATTCTTCATCGCATCTGAATACTGGTAATCAGTGGTCGTGCCGGCCGGGCGGCCAATGATGCCGTTGAGCTGCGGCCCGAAACCGCCCCGGGCATTTTCGCCGACGCTATGGCAACCGCCGCAGGTTTTGCTGAATAACTTTCCACCGGCTTCGGCGTCTCCCGCCGCCGCTGCCGGCAGGCTGACGAGACCGGCAATCAGGGCGAGGCTGAATAATACGACGTACTTCATGGGTAACTTTCCATCCGTTGTGCCGGTTCAGCTGGGGACTTGCCATGACATGGCACAGCGACTGCCCGGCGCAAAACCGTGACGATACTCCTCGCGCAGAGCCTCTGCCAAACGATGATCCGGCGCCAGCGAGCGCTCTGGCTGAAATCCCAGCCGCTGGTAGAACGGGGCATTCCAGGGCACATCGCGAAACGTGGTGAGGGTGACGGCCCGCAACAGGCGCAAACTTGCCTCATTCATCACGGCCTCAAGCAATTGCCGCCCTGCGCCACGGCCCTGCATGACCTGCGCCACCGACAGTTCATGGATGTGCAGGTCGTCATCAAACATCTGTGCACTGAGAAAACCCTGGACCTGGCCAGCAGCATCCACCGCCACCCAACACGTACCCCACGCGATCAACTGCAGATGACGTTCAACACTCATGACCTCGGCATCGGCCAGCCAGCTCAAGGATTCGATCGCACGAAAGGACTGGGCCGCACTGCGCTCTATTGCAGGTAAACACACTGCGTCGGGTGCGGCGGCAAGTCGGATAACAGTGAGCATGAGGCAACCCGGGATCGTTGAAACACCTGAGATTAACATCTGGAAACAGCCACTCAATTGATATCACCCCACCACTCTGCTTGCATGCCCGCTCCTCTCGGCACAGCGGTTCAGGAGACAAGCGATGAAAACCATGGTGGTCGGTGCAAGCAAAGGATTGGGCAGGGCCTTGATGGAAGGGCTGGGCGGGGTTGGGGATACGCTGATCGGGGTGTCCCGCAGTCGCCCTGATCCCTTGATGTGCAGCACTGGCGCCGAGGTGCGCTGGGTGGAAGCAGACCTTGGCGTGCCTGGCCAAGCGGCGCACGTCATCGAGCAGGCGGTGGAGGCAGGCGGGCTGGACACACTGATCTATAACCTGGGCATCTGGGAGGCGCGGGCGTTTGATCCGGCGTACAGCTATCTCACCGACGAGGACACGCAACTGGAAGCCATCGTCAGTTGCAACATCACCGCACCGCTGTTGTTGATCAAGCGGCTGCTGCCGGTGTTATTGAAGAGCCCACAGCCGCGCATCATCCTCACAGGCTCGACCTCGGGACTGCCCCAGAGCGGCCGGCCCGAAGTGGCGTTCGGCGCCTCGAAATTCGCCTTGCGCGGCATCGCCGATGCGCTGCGTGAAGGCTATCGCCAGCAGCGCCTGGGCGTCACTTGCCTGAACCTGGGCTATCTGAATACCGAAGATTCCTTGAGCACCTCACGCACCCAGGCCGAACAGCGCGGTGAGGGCCAATTGATTCCGGTGCATGACGTGGTGCAGGTGGTGCGTATGGTCTTGAGCCTGTCCGGCGCCAGTTTCGTCAAGGAGCTGACGTTGCCGGCGCTGCTGGATGAACGCTTCTAGCAGGTTTCGCCAGTGGAGCGCCCTGCCCTGACGCAATTCAAAGACAACCAAATGACCACCCATCGCAAAAAAAACATCCAATCGAACCTAATCGACGGCGCCCCACTCCACCTTACTTAACCCGGATGGTGGAGTAAGGATCATGGCTCAGCCATCGATATTGGTGCTGGAAGACGACGAAATCATTCGCTCGTTGATGGTAGATGTACTGGAGGATTTCGGCGCGGTGGTGACCTCGTTCCCGTCCGCAGACGAAGGAATGATTTTTCTTGAACGAGCCAGTGATCCGGTAGACTTGATTGTCAGCGATATCCAGATGCCCGGCCTGCTCAATGGCTACGACTTGAGCAAAGTAGTCGCCCATCGCTGGCCGACGCTGCCGGTGGTGCTGACCTCGGGCAACACCGCAATGGCCTCGCAGTTGGGCAGCACCGTGCGGTTCCTGCCCAAGCCGTGGACCACCAAGCGCCTGATCGACTGCGTGCAGTCGGCCCTGGTGCAGGGTTCGCCCATGCACTGATAGCATCGCGATATCAGCCAAGGCGAACTTCACGGCGACTCCTGCGGTCAGTTATTAAGCAACCTTACATGGCCAGCAGGCCCCCAGTTCGAGTTTACTGAATGCATTCACAGGCCCATGACGTTGGTGCGCCCCCTGTACTTGAAGCCCTGCGCTCGGGTACCGCTTTACTGCACGTCGCCCTGGAAAAGCGCTTGCCGTTTTTCTCCCCGCAGCTGGATCACACTCGGTATAAACGCCTGCTCCAGGCCTATTACGGGTTCTACAACCCTCTGGAAACGACGCTGAACGACAGCGGCTTGATCCCCGTGGGGTTTGATCAGGTGCTGCGTCGCAAAACTCCCACCCTGCTGACGGATCTTCACGCCCTGGGCCTGGACGCCCGAGCCATCGCCGCCCTTCCCCATTGCCTGTCGCTACCGCTCCTCGACACGCCGGCCGCCTGCCTGGGCGCGCTGTATGTGTTGGAAGGCGCCACCCTGGGCGGGCAAATCCTGCGCCGGGAAATGGCCCAGCGCCTGGGACTGGATGCCGACAACGGCGGCGCGTTTCTCAACGTGTACGGCGCTGAAACCGGTCGGCGCTGGAAAGACTTTCTCGACTACCTGAGCCATGTGCCCCTCGATGCGCACGCCAAACTGCGCGCCGTGAACGCGGCCCGCTCGACATTCAGCTGCTTTGAGCAATGGCTCGACAGCCAGGAGGTACTGCTATGAAACCCGAAGATTTTGAAGAGTTGCTTGCCAACTGTGCAGACGAACCCATCCGCTTCCCGGGGGCCATCCAGCCCCACGGTGCGCTGCTGACCCTGTCCGAGCCGGACCTGCATATCGTGCAGGTGAGCGCCAACGTAGCCGAACTGTTCAACCACTCGCCGGAATCCCTGCTGGGCCAGCCGCTGCACACATTGATCGGCATTGAACATGCCGAAGCCGTCCGGGCCATGGTCACGCAAAACAGCTTTTTCGACGCCGCACCGCTGCACATGACCCTCAACGGCGCCGAGTTCGAAGGCTTGCTGCACCGCCATCAGGATGTGCTGGTGCTGGAGTTCGAACCACGGCTCAAGGACTTCCAGCCGCGGGCACTCAATGGCCGGACCAGCAACCTGGGCAAGATGCTTCAACGCCTGCAGGCGGCGAAAACCCTGCAAGCCTTGTATGAAATCAGCGTCAACGAAATCCAGGCCATGACCGGCTACGACCGGGTGCTGATTTATCGTTTCGAAGAGGAAGGCCACGGCCAGGTGATCGCCGAAGCGTCCGCCCCGTCGATGGAATTGTTCAACGGCCTGTTCTTCCCGGCGTCTGACATCCCCGAACAAGCCCGGGAGCTGTACCGCACCAATTGGCTGCGGATCATCCCCAATGCCGATTACGAGGCAGTGCCGCTGGTGCCCAGGCTGCGCCCGGACACCGGCCAGCCCCTGGACCTGAGCTTCGCCACCCTGCGCAGCGTGTCGCCGATTCACTGCCAGTACATGAAAAACATGGGGGTGCTGTCGTCCATGAGCATCTCCCTGATGGCCGGCGACAAACTCTGGGGCCTGATCAGTTGCGGCAACCGCCAGCCGCTGCTGGTGCCCAATGATTTGCGCACCGCGTGCCAGACCATCGGCCAGGTGCTGTCGTTGCAGATCAGCGCCATGGAGGCCCTGGACCTAAGCCGCCAGCGCGAAGAAAAAGTCGAGGCCCTGGCCTTGCTCAGCCAGGCCATGCAGGCCTCGCCCGCAAACGTCTTCGATGGCCTGGCGCAGCGTCCGCAATTGCTGATGGACCTGACCCTCGCAGGCGGTGTGGCAATCATCGAAGACAAGCAACTGCACCGCTACGGCAATTGCCCGGAACCTGCGCAGATTCGCGCCCTGCACAAGTGGCTGCAAGAGACCGGGCAGCCGGTGTTTGCCAGCCATAACCTGGCCTCGGTTTACCCGCCGGCGGCTGAATACCAGCACGTAGCCAGTGGCGTGCTGGCCATGAGCTTGCCCAAGCCGGTGGACAACGGCGTGTTGTGGTTTCGTCCCGAAGTGAAGGAAAACATCAACTGGAGCGGCGACCCGAACAAACCCCTGGACCTGGAAAGCACCGACGCGGGCCTGCACCTTCGCCCACGCACCTCGTTTGAAATCTGGAAGGTGGAGATGGCCGGCATTTCCACCAAATGGAGCCACGGTGACCGCTTCGCCGCCAACGACCTGCGCCGCTCGGCCCTGGAAAATGACCTGGCCCGCCAGGTGCTGCGTGAACAACAGGCGGTGCGCGCCCGGGATGAACTGGTGGCGGTGGTTTCCCACGACCTGCGCAACCCGATGACGGTGATCTCGATGCTCTGCGGCATGATGCAAAAAGCCTTCAGTTCCGATGGCCCACACACCTCGCGACGGATTTCCTCGGCCATCGATACCATGCAACAAGCCGCCGGGCGCATGAATGTGCTGCTGGAAGATTTGCTCGACACCTCGAAGATCGAAGCCGGGCGCTACACCGTCAAGCCGGTGGCCCTGGACGTGAGCCAGATGTTCGAGGAGGCCTATTCACTGCTCGCGCCCCTGGCGATGGAAAAGGGCATCGACCTGTCCTTCAATGCCGAACCCGGGCTGCAAATCCATGCCGACCCGGAACGGTTGTTCCAGGTGCTGTCGAACCTGATCGGCAACGCCATCAAGTTCACCCCGCGCCAGGGCAATATCGGCATCAGTGCGTTGAGCAATGGCGAAGAGATTGTGTTTTCGGTGCGTGACTCCGGCGAAGGGATCGCCCCTGATCAGTTGCCTCACGTGTTTGATCGCTACTGGACGCAAACCGAAAACAATCCCACCGGCAGCGGCCTGGGCTTGTACATCACCCAAGGCATCGTGCAGGCCCACGGCGGGCGGATCGAGGCTGAGAGTGAGTTGGGGCGAGGCAGCGAGTTTCGGTTTACGGTGCCCAAGCCGGCTTGAAACGGCGCCTCATCGAGACGGCGAAGCATATGGAAACCCAAAGGCCCGGAACGCCGGACCGGGCCAGGGCCACTGATCAGGACGCACTCAAAGGGAGGTGAATGCGCACACTTCACGTCCTTTCTAATGAGAGCCAAAATCTATGTCCTTTCCAATCATTGGCAGCGCTTTCCATATCCAATCCTTCAATGGGCCCACTCATTCGCCTCAAGCCACTCAACCCGTCCAACCTATTCAGCCGGCCCCCAAACCAAACGATGAGCCCTCGCGTAGCAGTTCCAACCAGCAAAGTTTTCAGTCGAATAGCGGTAATCTGACTGATCTGGGAAAAGGCAATTTGCCGTGAGGGTTTAAGCCTTCCTAAACCGGCAACACCACCACGGCGGCCAACCCGCCACACGGGCGATTCTCCAACGTCAGCGTTCCACCGTGTTCCAGGACAATCGCCCGTGCCGTGGAAAGGCCCAAACCGACCCCGCCGGTACTTTTATTGCGTGAGCCTTCCAGCCGAAAGAACGGCAGGAACACCTGCTCATGCTGCTCCTGCGGGATGCCCGGGCCACGGTCCAGTACCCGTATCGTCACCACGCCCGGACTCTGTTGCAGTTCGATTTCCGGCGCCCGCCCGTAGTGGATCGCATTGTCCATCAGGTTGGTCATCACTCGCTTGAGCCCCAGCGGGCGACCGAAATACACCAGCCGTGGCGGGCCATTGAAGGTGATGTCGATGGACTGGTCGCGGTAATCGTCAATCAGCGTTTGCAGCAACTCAGCGAGGTCAAGTTGGGTAGCCTGTTCCAGACGCGCATCGTCGCGAAAGAATTCCAGCGCGGTGTTGATCATCGCCTGCATCTCGTCGACATCCCGGAACAGGCGGTGCTGCTGGTCGGCATCTTCGATGAATTCCCCCCGCAGGCGCAGGCGGGTCAGCGGCGCACGCAGGTCATGGGAAATCGCGGCGAGCATCTGGGTGCGGTCCTGGATGAAGTGCTGCAACTGCGCCTGCATGCCGTTGAACGCGAGAATCGCCTGGCGGATTTCCTGGGGGCCGACCGGCTCGATAGGCGGCGCACGAAAGTCGGCGCCGAAACGTCGCACACCCTGGGCGAAATACTGCAGCGGCCGGGCCAGGCGCCGGGTGGCGATCAGCGTGACCAGCGCGGTGGAAATCAGTACCAGCATCAGCACGATCAGGCTTCGCGGGCCTTCCGCCAGGCCCCAGCTGCGCGACGGCGCGCTGAACATCAGCCAGGATTCATCCACCAGTTGCACCACCAGCGCATAGCGCCCGCCGGGGCCAGGCCAGTCGGACGGTTCGTAGGCTTCCATCCGCCGCTCCGGCCCCTTGAGCAGCTGTTTGAACACCTGGTCGGAGTGAAACCCTGGGTCTTCCAGAACCGGCACATCAATGCCTGTGCGGGTGGCCGACCAACTCACATTGAAGCTGTCATCGGCCACTGCCCGAGTCAGTTGCGCGCGCTGGGACGGCTCTGCCGCTTCGATCATCCGCACGATCACCGCGACCTTCTCCAACAGGCCGGTTTCACCCAACGGCGGCCTGGCCCAAACGCCAGCCAGTTGCACAAACAGCGCATTGAAGGCCAGCGCAGTGAGCATCGCAATCAGGATGGTCAGGGCAATCCAGCGGGCCACGGTGTCCCGGGGTTTGAAGCGGCTCAAGAGCGGGTCACCGCGACGGTGAACTGGTAACCACCGTTGCGCACGGTACGAATCATCGCCGGGCGCTTGGTGTCGAACTCCAGCTTGCGTCGCAGGCGGCTGACCTGCACGTCGATGCTGCGGTCGAACGCGTCGTGGCTATGGCCCCGCGCCAGGTTCAGCAATTGCTCGCGGGTCAGTACGCGCTGAGGGTGTTCGACGAACACCAGCAGCAGGTCGAACTCGCCGGACGACAACGGGATCATCACCTGGTCCGGCGAGCGCAACTCACGGCGCGTCAGGTCCAGTTGCCAGCCGGCGAAACGAATCAGCGGGCGCGACACGTCGCCCAACGTCGGCCGGTTTTCACCCGCCCGACGCAGTACGGCGCGCACCCGGGCAAGTAATTCACGGGCATCGAAAGGTTTGCTCAGGTAATCATCGGCGCCCATTTCCAGGCCCACCACGCGATCACTCAGTTCGCCCATGGCGGTCAGCATGATCACCGGTGTTGCGTATTGCTGGCGCAGGCGCTGGCACAGCAACAGGCCGTTATCCCCCGGCAGCATCAGGTCGAGGATGATCAGGTCGGCAGGTGTACGCTCCATGGCCGCCCACAGCTCGGCGCCATTGGCGGCGGTCTCGACCGTGTAGCCATGTTGCAGGAAGAATTTCTTCAGCAGGGCGAGGACCTCGAGGTCATCGTCCACGATTAAAAGATGGCTCACCGATGGGCATCACTTGGTCTTGTCGATGCGCCATCTAAAACCATTCGACGCGGCCCGTCATATATTTCAATCGTGCAATAAAGCGTCAACGGCGCAATAAAGCAGACATCTTTGCGCAAGCTGCGGCTGCCAGCATCGGCTTCCTTTTCCCGGAGACTGACCCCATGCGCTCGCTGACGTATCCCCAGCACCTGGCTCGCCAGGCGGTGTTGTTGCTGACTGTGTCTTACCTCACAGGCTGCGCGAGCCCGGCCAACGTAACGAGTACCACACGCTGCGCACAGGTTTCCTACCCGGTGTATGACCCCGCCGAACCAGTCAACCGGGGCGTGTTCGCCTTCAACCGCGCGGTGGATGACTACGCCCTGGCGCCTGTAGCCCGAGGCTACCGATACATGCCGGAGTTTTTCCAGCAGGGTGTGCATAACTTCGCCAGCAACTTCAGCGAGCCCAAGGTCTTCATCAACGACCTGCTGCAAGGCAACCCACGGCGTTCGATCAACACCCTGGGACGTTTTGCGGTGAACACCACCGTGGGGATCGTCGGCTTGATTGATGTCTCGGACCCGCTGGGCATCCCTCGCCACACCGCCGATTTCGGCCAGACCTTTGGCGTGTGGGGGATTGGCAACGGGCCGATTGTCGAACTGCCGTTGCTGGGCACCGGCAACAGCCGCGATGCGGCGGGCAAGGTCCTGAACTTCCTGGTGGCGCCGCTGGGCGACAGCGATACCGTGCAAACCCTGGGCACCATCAGCCTGGTGGGTGGCACAGTGGACACGCGCGCCTCGTTGCTGCCGCTGACCGACAGCCTGCAAAAGCTGCCGGACTACTACAGTGCCTTGCGTAACGTGGTGGCCGAACACCGCGCGGCCTTTGTGCTGGAGGGCAAGCAGGGGGCGACGTCGCCTCAGGCCGATAATTGTGCACAGGGAGCCGGCGATGATTTCTGAATCAAGCTCACTGGTCCTGCAACGTCAGGTTCGTAAACGCGGGACCAGCGCGCTGCTCTGCCGGGAGACTCGCCTGAGCCTGTCGTCGGAGCAGGGCCGCCTGGTGCTGAGCCGCTATGTCGAACGGTACAGCCCGCAGGGTGTGCGCTGGGTCGAGCGCCAGCACAGTGTGGCCCTGGCCGAAGTGCTGCGCTGGATGATTGCCGAAGGCGAGACCTGCGCCACGCAGTCATGATTTGAGATGAAAGGTTTATAGCCCGGGCCAGTGGGCGCCGGGTAATTTGCGGCTCGCCCGGGTATCGCGCCTTAACAAAACGCTGACATTCAATGCGTTACCTTTTCGGCCCAACCTTGCCCAGAGCCGTTGCCTTGATGCCTCACCCCGACACACTTCCCGCTGTACTCGCCGGCCCGTTGCTGCGACGCCTGGAACCGCGGCGCCTGGTGATGTGGCTGGTGGGAAGTCGTCCCCTGGCATTGACCCTGAGGCTGCAAGTCGCCCAAGGCGCGGCGCTCGATATCGAGTTGGACGCCAGCCAATGCAAGGTGGTGCCCGTCGGGCGCCAGGCCTTTATCCATCTGATCGACGTACCGCTGGCGGAAGCCCTGCCCCAGGACGTGAGCATCGGCTACGACCTGCTGGTAAACCGTGCCGGTATCGCCGAATGGGCGCCGCACCTGCTCTACCCGGGCGCACAAGGCCCGCATTTCGTCCTGCACAGCCGCATCCACCAATTGGTCCACGGTTCCTGCCGCAAGCCCCATCACAGCGCAGCCGACGGTTTGCTGTGTGTCGACCGGCTGCTGGCCGCATCGAACACCCTGGAGGAACGCCCGGCCTTGTTGATGATGAGTGGCGACCAGGTCTACGCCGACGATGTCGCGGGGCCGATGCTGCGGGCCATTCATGCCCTGATCACGCGCCTCGGCCTGTTCGATGAACACCTCGACGGTGCCGTCGTCGACAACAGCGCCGCGCTTTATGAGCATGCCGCCAGCTACTACCATCGAGCCGACCTGTTGCCCGCCCTGAAGAGCAACGAGACCCTGCGCGAGCGTTTTTTTGGCGGGGTGAAGAAGCCTATTTTCACCAGCAGCAGCGCCGACAACCACTTGGTGACTTTTGCCGAAGTCATGGCGATGTACCTGCTGGCGTGGTCGCCCGTACCGTGGCAGTTGATCACCCCGCAAGCGCCGCAACTGCGCGCCGAAGGGCACGTACGCTATGGGCACGAGCAAGTGCAGATCGACACGTTCCGTGACGGCCTGGGTGGCGTGGCCAGGGTGTTCGCCCACCTCTCCTGCCTGATGATCTTCGATGATCACGACATCACCGACGACTGGAACCTCAGCGCCCAATGGGAAGAAACCGCCTACGGGCATCCGTTCTCCAAGCGCATCATCGGCAACGCACTGCTGGCCTACATGCTGTGCCAGGGCTGGGGCAATAACCCGGATGCGTTCGATACGGTGATCGGCAAAACCCTGGCGCTCACCACACAGGCCCACGACAACTACCTGCAGCCTGTCGCTCAAGATGAGCTGGTGGATGACCTGCTGAAGTTCCAGCAATGGCATTACGTGCTGCCCACCACCCCCGCACTGGTAGTGCTCGACACCCGTACCCGGCGCTGGCGCAGCGAGTTCAACCTCAAGCAACCCTCCGGCCTGCTGGACTGGGAAGCGCTGAGCGAACTGCAACAGGAGCTGCTGGATCACCCTTGCGCGATCATCGTTTCACCGGCGCCGATCTTCGGCGTCAAGCTGATCGAAACCGTACAGAAGGCCTTCAGCTGGTGCGGCTACCCGCTGCTGGTGGACGCGGAAAACTGGATGGCCCACCGCGGCGCGGCACAGGTGATCCTCAACATCTTTCGTCACTCCCGCACACCGGGCAACTACGTGATCCTCTCGGGAGACGTGCACTACTCGTTCGTCTATGAAGTGCTGATTCGCCACCGCAATGCCGGTCCAAAAATCTGGCAGATCACCAGCAGCGGCATCAAGAACGAATTCCCGCCGCGCTTGCTGGAATGGTTCGACCGTCTCAATCGATGGCTCTACTCACCGCGCTCACCGCTGAACTGGTTCACCCGTCGCCGACTCATGCAGGTAGTGCCGCATATTCCGGAACACGCTGAAGCGGGCGAACGGCTCTGGAATTCTGCCGGGATCGGGCAGGTGTTTTTTAACCGGCAGGGGCAGCCTGAGGCGATTTATCAGCACAATGCCAATGGGGCGCCCAGGACCAGGATGGCGGCGCCTGATCAGAAGCTGAACCCAAGCAAGTAGTGGCTTTTAGCCACATTCTCACTAGACCAAAGACCCCCTTCTAAGCGCCAAGGCGCCGTTGTACAGTACCGCCAGCCACGGAGTATCGGCATCAATTTTGGCTGGCCCCAGGAGCCAGTCCACGCAGGGAGTGCGCAATGGACGATACATCCGGCAGCGAACCGTCAAGGAAGGACTTTTGCGACCTTAACGCCGACATGCTGCATGCCATCATGGAGCTGGTCAGCGACGGGATCTGGGACTGGAACGCCAACACCGGGTTCGTCTACCGCAACCCCGGCTGGTACGAAATGCTCGGCTATGCCCATCACTCCCTGGAAAACAGCGTATTCACCTGGGAAAACGTGATTCATCCCGATGACTATCCCCAAGTGATGGTGCTGTTTGATAACTACATCAACCGCCGCACCACTCACTATCAAGCCGAATACCGCTGCCGCAAGAAAGACGGCTCCTACCTGTGGATCGAAGACCGCGGCTACGTGATCGCACGTAACGACGACGGCTCGGTGGCACGCATGGTCGGCGCCCACCGCAGTATCCAGGCGCGCAAACAGTCCATCGAACAGCTGGAGCGCCGCAATCAATCCCTTGAAGCCCTGGTGGCCGAGCGCACCCGCGAGCTGTCGCGGGTCAATCAACAACTGCAGTTGCAACTGGACGAGAATCGCTCCCTGGCCGAACGCGACGCCTTGACTCGCGTGGCCAATCGTTACCGCCTTGAACGCGTCCTGCTGGAAGAGTGCGCTCGCGCCCAACGGTTTCGCCTGCCGCTGTCGCTGATCGCCATGGACATTGACGACTTCAAGCCCATCAACGATCAGCACGGCCATGCCGTAGGCGATGAAACCCTGGTGCGCGTGGTGGAATGCCTGGAGGCCTGCATTCGCCACGGCGACTTGCTGGCCCGCTGGGGCGGCGATGAATTCATGGTCATCGTGCCCAAAAGCACGTTGGAGACCGCGCGGGAATTGGCCGAGCGAATGCGCTGTGCGCTCAAGGACTTGCCCGCCGTGGGCAGCTTCAAAGTGACGTTGAGCCTCGGCGTGGTAGAGCGACGCAACGATGAGTCACCCGCCTGCCTGATGGCCAGGGCCGATCAGGCGTTGTATCGCTCCAAGGCGGCGGGCAAGGACACGGTTTCTTCGTGAAACCTCAGCGAACCGGCGGCGCGTATTGGATCCCGCCGTTGCTCCACAGGGCATTAAGGCCGCGCTTGATCTTCAGCACGCTGCCCTGGCCGATGTTGCGCTCGAACACCTCGCTGTAGTTGCCCACTTGCTTGACGATCTGCACGACCCAGTCCTTGCGCAGTTTCAGGTCCTTGCCGTAGTCACCGTCTGCGCCGAGCAAACGGGCGACGTCCGGGTTCTTGCTGGACTTGGCTTGCTCTTCAACGTTCTGCGAAGTGATGCCCATTTCCTCGGCATTGAGCATGGCGAACAACGTCCACTTGACGATGCTGAACCACTCGTCGTCGCCCTTGCGCACCAGCGGGCCCAATGGCTCCTTGGAAATGACTTCAGGCAATACGACGAACTCATCCGGGTGAGCCATCTTGATCCGCTGGGCGTACAGCCCCGACTGGTCGGTGGTGAGCACGTCGCAGCGGCCCGCTTCGAGGCCCTTGGCACTTTCGTCAGCAGTGTCGAAGGTAATCGGCGTGTACTTCAGGCCGTTGGCGCGGAAGTAATCCGAGACGTTCAGCTCGGTGGTGGTGCCGGCCTGGATGCAGATGGTCGCGCCGTCCAGGTCCTTGGCGCTCTTCACACCGAGCTTGGTGTTCACCAGGAACCCGATGCCGTCGTAGTAGGTCACGCCGGTGAACACCATGCCCATGCCCGCGTCACGGGAACTGGTCCAGGTGGTGTTGCGGGAAATCAGGTCGATCTCGCCGGATTGCAACGCAGTGAAACGCTCCTTGGCGGTCAACTGGCTGAACTTCACTTTCGACGCGTCACCAAAGAGTGCTGCGGCGACGGCGTGGCACACGTCCACATCAATGCCGGTCATCTTGCCGTTGGCGTCCGGCACGCCAAAACCCGGTAACCCATCACTGACCCCACACTGGATAAAACCCTTCTTCTGGATCGCATCCAGGGTCGCCCCCGCGTGTGCGCTTGCGGCCAGCCCCAATAGTGCTGCGGCGGTGAATGCCGCCAACGTGGATTTCATGTGCTTCATGCAAGGCGCTCCCTGTCGGTCTTTATTATTCGGCGCCACAAACCCGCGCCGTTTATAGTGTTGCCGGTCAGTATCAACGGCTTTACACCTTGGCCACAAACGACGTTTAGGCAAAGGCTCCTTCCGATTTGGAATGAACTTCTCATGATCTCGAAACGCTTGACCCCTTCGATGACCGCCCTGCAGTGCTTCGAAGCTGCCGCCCGCCACCTGAGTTTCACCCGCGCTGCCGAAGAACTGCACCTGACCCAGAGCGCGGTGAGCAAGCAGGTGGCACAGCTCGAAGAGATGCTCTGCCACCCGCTGTTCCAGCGGGTGCGCCAGCGTTTGTACCTGTCGCCGGCGGGCTCGCTGTACCTGGAGGAAGTACGCAAGATCCTCAACCAGGTGGATATTTCCAGCCGCTACATCCTCACCTACGGTGGCGAGACCGAAGTGCTGCGCATCGCCACCCAGCCGACCTTCGGTGACCGCTGGCTGGTGCCCAAGCTCAAGGATTTTGCCGCGCGCCATCCCAATATCCATCTGGACGTGCGCAACGAACTGGAGCCGTTCGACGTGTTGCAGGCCAAGGCGGATATCGCGTTTTTCTTCGGCCAGGGAGCGTGGCCGGGGGCAACTTGCATCGAGTTGTTTCGCGAAGCCGTGGTGCCGGTCTGTGCCCCCGGGTTTGTTGCCGCTGGCAGCGACGCCTCGTCCCGCCACACCTTGCTGCAATGCACCTCGCGCCCGGAAGCCTGGCACGAGTGGTTTCTGGAACAGGGCCTGCACTCGCAAAACAGCTACCACGGGCCGCGTTTCGACACGTTCTACATGTGCATCCGCGCCGCGCAATCGGGGTACGGCGTGGCGTTGGTGCCGCAGTATCTGGTGGCCGAGGAATTGGCGAACGCCAGCCTGATGATCCCCTGGGATTACAGAATGCCGAGTGCCGGCGCGCACTTTATCGCCCATGCCGAACATGCCGGGGAGATCCCGAAAGTGAAGGCGTTCCTGAACTGGATGGTGGATGTGGCGAGGGAGCTTGCTCCCTCGCCATAGCACATCCCGACTTTTAATAATGATCCGGCGACTTTATTTCGTTTGCGGGGCAAGGCGGCTCACGGCTTAGATAAAAGGACGCATCCTATTCTTGAGTCCCGGATCCATGAGCCGCGAAACCATCAGCCAGTCGATTTCCATCGTCCACCCCATCAGCCTCAGCCATGGCCGGAACGCCGAAGTCTGGGACACCACCGGCAAGCGCTTCATCGATTTCGTCGGCGGCATCGGCGTGCTCAACCTGGGCCACTGCCACCCGCGTGTGGTGGAGGCGATCCGCGACCAGGCCACCAGGCTCACCCACTACGCCTTCAATGCCGCGCCTCACGCGCCCTACATCGAACTGATGGACCGTCTTACCGCATTCATCCCGGTGGATTACCCGGTCAGTGGCATGCTCACCAACAGTGGAGCGGAAGCGGCGGAAAACGCCCTGAAAATTGTCCGCGGCGCCACTGGCCGCACCGCCGTCATCGCCTTTGACGGTGCGTTTCATGGGCGCACGCTGGCGACGCTCAATCTCAACGGCAAGGTCGCGCCCTACAAGCAAAAAGTCGGCGTATTGCCGGGGCCGGTGTTCCACCTGCCCTACCCCAGCCGCGACAACGGCGTGACCTGCGGCGAAGCACTCAAGGCGATGGACCGCCTGTTCAGCGTGGAAATCGACGTCGACGACGTGGCCTGTTTCATCATCGAACCCGTGCAGGGCGAAGGTGGTTTCCTGGCGCTGGACGTGGAATTTGCCCAGGCCCTGCGACGCTTCTGCGATGAGAAAAACATCCTGTTGATTGCCGATGAAATCCAGTCCGGCTTCGGCCGCACCGGCCAGCGCTTCGCCTTCTCACGCCTGGGCATCGAACCGGACCTGATCCTGCTGGGCAAAAGCATCGCCGGCGGTGTGCCGTTGGGTGCGGTGGTGGGTCGCAAGACATTGCTCGACAACCTGCCCAAAGGCGGCCTCGGCGGCACCTACTCCGGTAACCCGATTGCCTGCGCGGCGGCCTTGGCCACCCTGGATGAAATGACGGACGAGCACCTGCAAGGTTGGGGCGCGCAGCAGGAAGAAGCGATCGTCAGTCGCTATGAATCATGGTGTTCGAAAAGGCTCTCCCCCTACCTCGGCCGCTTGACCGGCGTGGGCGCCATGCGTGGCATCGAACTGGCCAACGCCGACGGCAGCCCGGCGCCACAACAACTGGCCCAACTGCTGGCACTGGCCCGCGAGGCGGGTTTGTTGCTGATGCCCAGCGGCAAATCGCGGCATATCATCCGCCTGCTGGCGCCGTTGACGATTGAAGCGGCGGTGCTGGAGGAAGGGCTGGATATTCTTGAAGAGTGTTTGGCGAAGTTGGCTTAAAAACCAGAAAGCCCGGCGGGAAGCCGGGCTTCGAACGGAAAACGTCAGTGGACGAGTCGGGCGACGCCAAAGGCGATGGCAGACAAGGCGCCAGCTGTTCCGACAAACCATTTCAGCAGTCGGGTTTCCAACGATTGCATATCCGTTCTGAAATTGGCGATTGAGAGATCCAACCTGGAGGTTGCTTCGAGCAGGTCGATTTTGGTCTGCATCAGATCGGACTTGGTGGCCATGTGCTCCTGCATGCCATCCAGCTTCGTCTCGACGCGCTCCAATCTTGCCTCAACTTGTGAAATACGCTTTTCCAAATCGTTTTCTCCTCCGTTGCCCCCACCGCCTGCGCCGCCTTTGCGGTCGTAGCCTGATGACGAACCTTGACGGTACTCCTGGCGAAGATAGCTCACATTATCCTTGAGGTCATTCGCCATTTCAGGCCTCCTTCTTTTGGGTCAAAGCATTCAGTCCATCAGCTACACCTTCCATGCAGTCGATAAACTCATTCAGCTTCACCCATGCTTCATCTGCCGCCTGTTTTACATCCACGTCTTCACTATGTTTGAGCGCACCGGACAAGCTAATGATGCCGGAGCCGAGCCTAGCAATTGCACTGTGATACTGACCGAGAATAATGACTAGTTCCCCGGCTGTTACGGCCTTTGCCTCACCCACGTTGTCGTCGCCTTCCATGTCGACCCCCCATCTGTTTTGGTGACGCAGATAACCACGCCCTCAAACACAAACCAACGCACAGATTGCTACCAAATCCGACGATCCAGCGCACTATTACCAAATCCGAAAGAATCCATCTTCCGTTTAGCCCTTTCTCTCCCCGCGCCAGGGCTTTATCCTTGTCAGCAACAAACTGAAACGTTTCATCATTCCACCAAACCATCGACCGCCCGTGTTCAACGCCCTTGTGCGAACGCGCCAGGCCGCTGTTTGCGTTTCAAAACCATAAAATATTAAGACCCCATTTTGCCTATGCCTGCTTTCCCAAACCTGCGCCTGTGCGCTGCGCTGTTACCGTTCGGCCTGATCAACTGTGCCCAGGCCGCACCTGCCTTTGACGCTGAATCACCGTGGATGCTGGGTGATTTCGGCGGCACTCGGACAGCGCTGTCTCAACTAGGCTACGACTTCAAATTCGACTACACCGGCGAAATGGGCAGCAACCTGCACGGCGGCTCGGATCACGACCGCACTGCGCGCTACAGCGACCAATTCGGCCTGGGCACGCACCTGGATCTGCAGAAGATCCTCGGCTGGCACGACGCCGAGTTCCAGTTGACGGTAACCGAGCGCAGCGGCAACAACATCACCAATGACCGGGTCAACGATCCGCGTGTGGGCGGTTTTACCTCGTCCCAGGAAGTCTGGGGCCGTGGCCAGACCTGGCGCCTGACGCAGATGTGGTACCAGCAGAAATTCTTCGACCAAAAGCTCGACATCAAGGCCGGGCGCTTTGGCGAAGGTGAAGACTTCAACAGCTTCCCCTGCGACTTCCAGAACCTCGCATTCTGCGGCTCGCAGGTCGGTAACTGGGTTGGCAGCATCTGGTACAACTGGCCGGTGAGCCAGTGGGCGTTGCGGGTCAAATATCACCTGACGCCCGAGTTGTACGCCCAGGTCGGCGCCTACGAACAGAACCCGTCCAACCTCGATCGCGGCAACGGCTTCAAGCTCAGCGGCAGCGGCACCCAAGGCGCCCTGCTCCCGGTTGAGCTGGTGTGGACGCCTACGCTGAACGGCCTGCCCGGCGAATACCGCGCCGGCTACTACTACAGCAGCGCCAAGGCCAGCGATGTGTATAAAGACCGCAACGACCAGCCGGCAGCCCTCAGCGGCGAGGCCTATCGCAGCGCCTCCAGCAAGCACGGGGTGTGGCTGGGGGTGCAGCAGCAAGTCACCAGCCTGGCCAGCGACCATTCGCGGGGCTTGAACGTGTTCGCCAACGGCACGATGCACGACAAGAAAACCAACGCTGTGGATAACTACGTGCAAGCCGGCGTGGTCTACAAGGGCCTGTTCGACGCCCGCGCCAAGGACGATATCGGTTTCGCCGTGGCCCGGGTGCACGTCAACCCGGCCTACCGCAAGAATGCCGAGGCAAGCAACCAGGCCCACGCGGTATACGACTTCGATGACCCATCCTACCTGCCGATTCAACACACGGAATACAGCGCTGAGCTCTATTACGGCATCCATGTCACCCAGTGGCTGACGGTGCGCCCGAACCTGCAATACATCCGTCACCCCGGAGCCGTGGCCCAGGTGGATGACGCGCTCATCGGCGGGATCAAGCTGCAAAGCTCATTCTGACGTTGTAAGTAAATTCTGAAGAAAACGAATTAGCCCTGAACCAAGCCTGCGCCGGAACGTCATCTACAGTGAACTGTGCGCAATCAATTCAAAACGTAACGGAGAACCACACTATGAGCACTGATGGTGCTTCAAGTCCAAGTCGCCTGCTGCCCAGGCTGCTGGGGATCTTGCTGCTGATAATGGGCCTGGCCTTGTTGGCCGGGGGGATCAAGCTGAGCATGCTCGGCGGGTCGCTGTATTACCTGCTGGCCGGTCTCGGCATCACCGTCACAGGCCTGTTGCTGCTGGCTACACGCCGTGCGGCGCTGGGCTTGTACGCACTGGTGCTGTTTGCCAGCACCGTATGGGCGCTGTGGGAAGTCGGCCTGGACTGGTGGCAACTGGTACCGCGCCTGGCCCTGCTGTTTGCCCTCGGCATCGTCATGCTGCTCCCGTGGTTCCGCCGTCCGTTGCTGCGTGGCCAAGCCTCGCCGCTGGGCACTGGCGCGCTGAGCGTCGCGGTCGTACTGGCCGGCGCCGCTGCATTGGCCAGCCAATTCACCGACCCGGGCGCCATGGTCAAGAAAGGCCAGCTGGACCGCGATGCGGTACCGGGCATGGCCAGCACTGCGCCAGCCCAGGCTGATGGTGACTGGAACTCCTATGGCCGTTCGGCCTTCGGTGATCGTTACTCGCCACTCGCACAGATCACTCCGGAAAACGCCCACAAGCTGGTTCCAGCCTGGACCTTCCGTACTGGCGACATCCCTGGCCCAGGCGATCCCGGTGAAACCACCGCGGAAAACACCCCGCTGAAAGTCAACGGCATGCTCTACGTGTGCACGCCTCACAGCCAGGTGATTGCCCTGGACCCGGACACCGGCAAGGAAATCTGGCGTTTCGACCCGAAGATCAGCAGCGAAGGTGCTGCCAACTTCAAGGGTTGGGCGCACATGACCTGCCGTGGCGTGTCGTATCACGATGATGCCGTGTATGCCTCGGAACAGAGCCCGACTGGCAGCGCCAGCCCGGCCGCCGCGCCGAATGCCTGCCCGAAACGCATCTTCGTCCCTACCGCCGACACCCGTCTGATCGCCCTGAACGCCGACACCGGCAAGATGTGCGAAGACTTCGGTGACAAAGGCCAGATCGACTTGCGTGCCAACATCGGCACCTTCGCCCCGGGCGGTTACTACTCCACCTCGCCACCGGCCGTTACCAAGAACCTGGTGGTAATCGGCGGTCACGTGACCGACAACGTCTCCACCGACGAGCCTAGCGGCGTGATCCGTGCGTTCGACGTGCACACCGGCAAGCTGGTGTGGAACTGGGACAGCGGCAACCCGGACGACACCACCCCGTTGGCCGAGGGCAAGACTTACACCCGCAACTCGCCAAACATGTGGTCGATGTTCGCGGTGGACGAAAAACTCGGCATGCTCTACCTGCCGATGGGTAACCAGATGCCCGACCAGTACGGCGGCGACCGGACTCCGGACTCCGAGAAGTACAGCGCCGGCCTGACTGCCCTGGACATCGACAGCGGCCACGTGAAGTGGACCTTCCAGTTCACTCACCATGACCTGTGGGACATGGACGTGGGCGGCCAGCCTTCGCTGATCGACATCAAGACCGCTGACGGCGTGAAGCAAGCGGTGATGGCGTCGACCAAGCAAGGCAGCATCTACGTGATCGACCGCTCGAACGGTCAGCCTGTAGTGCCGATCAATGAAATCCCTGTACCGCAAGGCGCAGTGGCCGGCGATCACACCGCACCGACCCAACCGAAGTCCGACCTGAACTTCATGCCACCGCCCCTCAAGGAGCGTGACATGTGGGGCGTGACGCCGTTCGACCAGATGCTGTGCCGGATTGACTTCAAATCCATGCGCTACGACGGTCCGTTCACCCCCCCATCGCTGCAGGGCTCGATCGTTTACCCAGGTAACTTCGGCGTGTTCGACTGGGGTGGCATTTCCGTCGACCCGGTTCGCCAGATCGCGTTCGTGAACCCAAGCTACATGGCGTTCAAATCGAAACTGATCCCGGCTGCCGATATTGCCAAGCAAGGCCCACGGGTCAGCGAAACCGAAGGCGTGCAGCCGAACAAAGGCGCGCCATACGGCGTGATCCTCGAAGCCATGCTGTCGCCACTGGGCCTGCCGTGCCAGGCGCCGGCGTGGGGTTATGTGGCCGCGGTCGACCTGACCAACCACCAGACCATCTGGATGCACAAGAACGGCACCGTGCGTGACAGCTCGCCGGTTCCGATTCCACTGACCATGGGCGTGCCAAGCCTGGGCGGGACTTTTACCACCGCCGGTGGCGTGTCCTTCCTCAGCGGTACCCTTGACCAGTACCTGCGTGCCTATGACGTGAAAAACGGCAAGCAGTTGTGGGAAGGCCGCCTGCCGGCAGGCGCGCAAACCACACCAATGACCTACACCGGCAAGGACGGCAAGCAGTACGTGCTGGTCATGGCCGGCGGTCATGGTTCCCTGGGCACCAAGCAGGGTGACTATGTGATGGCGTTCAAACTGCCGGATTAAGCAAAACCGGCAGTAAGAAAAAGGCGGCTACCTAAGTGGGTAGCCGCCTTTTTTTATGCGTGAAATAAAGCGATCCGATAGCGCCGATGTATTTAAAAGTTTACTCGGAAAAGTCCTATACCTCCCCAAAAGTCTTTCCCTCAACTTTGGCCCTGCGCCATCCGACGCTCACTGTCGCCAGTAAATCCCCAGCCAAACAAACGTTATCTATATGACGTGCTGTAACTAACATGGAGTTTTCATCATGACGGACCTCAACAGCGTTGAATCAATACCTGCAGTCCCACATAGCCAGGTGCCCGGGATCCTGGCGCTTGAGCAACTCGACACACTCAGCCTGGAAAAACTTATTCGCGGAGAAATACTTGCCATCCGGGTACCTGACTACGCGAATGAACAAACCAGCGAAGTACTAAATAAACATATCAACGAAACGGCGACGCTCCAGGAATATAACCACGAGACCTATGAGCACGGAAAAGTTGTCCAGCATTTCTATGGTGTCCATCGCTGGGGAACACCGTTCAACTCCACCTACGGCAAGGCCGCAGACAGCTATTCGCAGCAGAAATACTACGCAGACGCCACCCACATGCGCTGCGTGATCGATGACCTCTGTGCCCCGCGCAAACCACCCATCCATCTACTGATGGAGCATATCCGGCAGGTGTGGCCAGAAGGCGCGACAACCGCGGCGTTCCAGGGCCAGCCGATGTTCTGCGGCATTATCCGCGCCATGTTCCCGGAGACAGCCCACCTCTCCGAAACAGTCCCCCATGTCGATTGCCTGCCCTTGTCGATTGCCGAACTGGAACATCAATTCAGCGCGAATATTTACCTCGAAGTACCACCTTCCGGAGGTGAACTGGTCATTTGGGATACCGAGGCGTTTACCTACGACGAGGTCATCCGTTTCGAAGGGGCGGAACTGCCCGAAGATCGTTTGCAAAAACCGCTGCGCATCCAGCCGCAGAAAAACGAACTGGTGATTATCAATACTCGCCGTCCCCATGCCATTTGCGGTTTCGATTCAGGCAAGCGCATCAGCATCCAGTCGTTTATCGGCTATACCACTGGCCAGCCGTTTTACTTCTGGTGCTAACGCCTTTATTTCTCTTCCTGACGGACACCCTGATATGACACCTGAAGAATTCCGCCGACATGGCCACGCCATGATCGACCTGATTGCAGACTATCGACAAAACATCGAGCAACGCGGTGTGCAACCCACCACGGCCCCGGGCGAAATCAGGTCCGCATTGCCGGCCAGCCCGCCTGAGACAGCCGAACCGTTCGAACAGATCATGGGCGACGTCGAAACACTGATCATGCCCGGTCTGTTGCATTGGCAGCATCCAAGCTTCTTCGGGTTCTTCCCGTCGAATGTGGAACTGTCCTCCGTCCTCGGCGATTGCTTGAGTACCGGCCTGGGCGTGGTGGGATTGTCGTGGCAATCGAGCCCGGCCCTGACCGAAATCGAGGAAGTCACCACCGATTGGCTGCGCGACATGATCGGCCTGAGCGCCAACTGGAGCGGAGTGATCCAGGACTCGGCCTCGACCTCCACCCTGGTGGCGCTGATCAGCGCCCGCGAACGCAGCTCCCACTACGCGCTGATGCACGATGGCCTGCAAAACAGCGGCGCCCCCTTGATCGTCTACACCTCGGCCCACGCCCATAGTTCAGTGAACAAGGCCGCGATCCTGGCGGGGTTCGGCCAGAACAATATCCGTACCGTGGCAACCGACGAACACAATGCAATGTCACCGCATGCATTGGAGCGGGCAATCGAACAAGACCTGGCTGCCGGGAACAGACCCTGTGTGGTGATTGCGACCACCGGCACAACGGCAGCCATGGCCATCGACCCCCTGGAAGCCATCGGCGCCCTGACGCAACGCCACGGCCTGTGGTTGCATGTCGACTCAGCCATGGCCGGGGCCGCGATGATCCTCCCGGAATGCCGCGCGCTGTGGCACGGCATCGAGAACGCCGACTCGCTGGTCCTCAACCCTCACAAATGGCTGGGGGCGGCGTTTGATTGCTCGGTGTACTTTGTACGCGACCCCGAGCACTTGATTCGCATCATGACCACCAACCCCAGCTATCTACAGTCCAAGGCTGACGGCCAGGTCAGGAACTACCGCGACTGGCGGATCTCCCTGGGCAGCCGGTTCCGCGCGCTGAAGCTGTGGTTCCTGATCCGCGAGCAAGGCGTCAGCGGCCTGCAGGCCCGGCTGCGGCGTGACCTGGCGAATGCCCGCTGGCTGGCAGAACAGATTGAAGGCAGCAAACACTGGAAACTGGTAGCCGCCGTCACCCTGCAAACCTTGTGCATTCGCCACGAGCCACCAGGCCTTGATGGTGAGGCGCTGGATAACTACACCCGGGCCTGGGCGGAAAAGCTCAACCATTCAGGCAGCGCCTACGTCACCCCCGCCGTGCTCGACGAGCGCTGGATGGTACGCGTGTCCATTGGCGCGCTGGGGACGGAGCGCCACCACGTCGAAGGCTTGTGGGAACGGTTGCAAAGCCTGGTCGATGCAACGGTGGAACACTGAAAGACCGGCGTCGGTGCAGCCACCGACGCCCTAGACCGGCACGCGCTCGCGGCGCATCCACATCTCAAACGCCATGGCATTCAACGGCCGGCTGATCAGATAGCCCTGGGCCGTGTCGCACTTCCAGAGCTTGAGCAGCTTGAGGCTGGGCTCGAACTCCACCCCTTCGGCCACCACCTTGAGCCCCAGGTTGTGGCTCATTTCGATGGTCGAGCGCACGATCACGCCGTCGCCGGAAGTGCTGTCGAGGTTGCGCACAAACGACTGGTCGATCTTCAATTCCTGCACCGGCAGGCGTTGCAGTTGCGCCAGGGATGAATAGCCGGTGCCGAAGTCATCCACCGACAGGCTGATGCCACAAGCGCGCAGTTGCTCCAGCACGCTGAGGGCCTGGGCCGGGTTGTGCATGATCGCGCTTTCGGTGATTTCGAAAATCAGTTGCCGGGCCGATACCCGGTAGTGCGCCAGCAACTCGGTCACCCGCGGGGCCAGGCCGTCATCGGCGAGGTCATCCACCGAGATGTTCACCGACAACTGCACCTCCAACCCGCTCACCGCCCACTCGGCCAGTTGGCGAATGGCTTCTTCGATCACCCACTGGGTCAGGCTGCCCATGCTGCCGGTGCGCTCGGCCAGGGGAATGAACTCGGCCGGCGACACCAGGCCCAGGGTCGGGTGCTGCCAGCGCAACAGCGCTTCGGCCTGGCGCACATGGCCATGGTGCAGGTCGAGCTTGGGCTGGTAACACAGGTACAACTCGCCCTCCGTCGGCGCCCGGCGCAGGTCACGAATCAGGCTGATCTGGCGTTGATGGGCGAGGTCGCGGTCCTGCTGGTAGATCTGTAAGTAACCCGGGAACGCTGCCGCATCGTGGCGGGCAATCGCGGCGCGGCTGATCAGCTCTTCAACCTGCTGGCCGTCGGCCGGGTAGGCGGCGATGCCGATGCTCACTTCGTGGCGCAATTCATCGCCACCAATGCGCTGGGGTTCGGTGAGCAGCCCATACAAGCGGTCAGCCAGGGCCACCGCGCGGTCGATCGCAGTGTTTTCCAGCAGCAGCAAAAACTCGCTGCCGGTGATGCGCGCGGCGGTGTCGCTGGCCGACAGGCTCGACAGCAGGCAGCGGCTGGCTTCGCGGAGCATTTCTTCCACGCCTTCCGGGCCGTAGCCTTCGTTGATCACCCGGTAGTTTTCAATCCCCAGGTACAGCAACACCACCGGCCGGCCAGCGCTGATGGCGCTGCCCAGGCGCTCCATGGCCAGCGCGCGGTTAGGCAGGCCGGTGAGCGGGTCGTGCAAGGCGTTGTGGGCCAGTTGTCGCTCGCGTACCGCGATCCCGGTTTGCATGGCGTTGAAGGCCTGGGCCAGCAGGCCGAATTCATCGTGGCTGCGCACCTGTACCGGTGTGCGGTAGTCACCGGCCCCGATGCGTTCGGCCGCCTGCACCAACGCATTGAGTGGGCGTGAAACCCGCCGCGCCAGAAACAACGCACCCGCGAGCGACACCAGCAGCACCACCAGGGCGATCGCGAGAAATTGCCGGTCCAGCGGCGCGAAGGATTCAAGGGCGTGGTCCAGCGGGCTTTGCAGCAGCACCCGGACCTCGCCACCGTCTGCCGTGTTGCCCAACGGCAGCACCTGGCTGAGATAGCGCTGGCCGTGGAACAGGTTCAATTGCGCCACCGGGCTGATGTACGCGCCCTGCAGGTCGCTGGCAATCGACGCCTGTAGCGCCTCGGGCTGAGTACTGAACAATTCGCCGGGCTGACCATGCTGCGCGCTGATGAACGACACTTCCAGGTTGCTCATGGAGCGCAATTCACTGGCAAAGATTTCGTCCATGGGAAAGCCCATGGCGACACGGGCGATCGGCGCGGGGTCGACGACTTCCTGTTGCACCAGCAGGAAAGGCCGGCCATCCAGGGCCACGATCAACATTTGCAGGCCGCTGCGCCGGGCCTGGCGCAAGGCATCGTTATAGGGAAAGGCCTGGCCGGACGTCAGCGCCGGTAACGTGCTGACCATCACGCGGCCGTCGAGCCCCAGCACAAATACCTCGCTGGAACTCAGGCCGGTGCCATGCCGGCGCAGGGTCGCGAGAATCGCGTCGGGCTCGCCATCGGCGACAGCCTGGCGAAACGGCAGGTCCGCCGTCAGCCAGTTCAAGCCGTATTGCAGGCGCCGGCCACGCAGGTCGAGCAGGCGTTCGAACACCTGGCTGCCGGTTTCCAACTGCACCTGAGCCTGGTTTTCCACGGCGCGATTGGTGGCGGTTTTCACCGCGAAATACACCGCCGCCACGACCACCAGCAACAGCAGCGCCAGCACCCCGGCAATCCGGGTTTGAAACGTATGGCGCCACCTCATTCTGTTGCCCTCTGGCAGCGCCTGCCCCCTCCAGCCGAAACGTCCCTTCGTCATACGCGTCCCTCGCGACAGCTGAACCGGCGTCAAATAAATATCCTTTTTACAGGGATATTTGAATTATCCAGATTAGCTGCGCAAGAGAAGAAGTGCACCCAATAAATACGGGAGTTTATATGTCATTAATTTGGCGACAGGCTGCCGTTACGACGTTCGCGCCCGCATGAAGTCCCCCCAACGCCGCACGAGATAGTTGTGCTCATCCATCACCGAGTTCCACACCGCGATATGCCCCATGCGCTGTTCATAGGAGCCGCCGTCGCGCACGTCACCCACATCGATCAGCGGCAAGCCATCGCTGCCCAACAGCTCTTCCCGGGCGGGCAGCCCGGCGTACCAGTAGTCCCATTCGGCACTGCTCAGGTGATCACGGCTGCGAGCCGGGTTGCCGATGTAATAACCCTGGCGCGCCATCACCGCACCCGGCCAGCCGGACAGCCACCAGTTGAGGTAGGCATAGGCCGCATCCAGCACCGGGCCCTTGGCATGGCGCGACAGCGACAACCCGCCGAACCAGGCGCGATAGCCTTCACGGGGCACCGCCAGGCGGTATTTGACCCCGGCCCGATGCAGGCGCATCAGGGTCGGTGACCACAGGCTCTGGATATCGATGCTAGGGCTGAGCATCAGTTGCGCGGCTTCCTCGTCATCGGACCAGAACGCCGCGAAGTGGCCTTCCTTCTGTTTACGCACCAGGATATCGGCCAGTACATCGATCTCTTCGATGCTCATGTTGCCGATGTCCTTGAAGCTCGCGAGGCCCGCGCCTTGCACGGCCAGCGCCGCGTCGAGGGCGCCGATGGCGGCGTCGCTCTGCAACGCAGTGCGTGCGCCCCAGGCCGGGTCCAGCAACCAGCCCCAACTCTCGTTGCCGCGGTTGAACCCTTCGGGCAAGCGCTCGGGGCGGTAGGCGAAACTGTCGGCGTTGTGGGTCAGGGGCAGCATGCTGATGCGTTCGGTGACGGTGCTGCCGAGGCTGCCGTCGTGCTGCACGAAGAGGCGCTCGCTGGGCACACTGCCGCTGCCCAGACGGTCGTTGGCGGACAAGCGTCCGCGCTTGGGCAGGTCGTTGATCTCGTGCCACAGCGCAATGCGCCGGGTGTCGATCGGCTGGATCGCCCGCGCCGGCCACACGAAGTCGACGTTGTGAAACCACTGGTCGTAGAGGTCGTAGCTGTCAGGTTGCATCACCGCAATGCGCTGGGCCTGCTCGACATCATGCACCTGGTACACCAGGCGAATGCCCAGCTCTTTTTCCGCTCGCACACGCAAGGTTTCGAGCAAGGTCACCGAGGTGCCGAGGACGCGAAGCGTGATCATGCGGCGAACCTTCTGGAGAACACTTCAAAGGAGCGCCGCAGCAGAGCCGGGTCGAGCCCGCGCAGGATAAACACCAGGCGCGATTGCCGATCGGTTCCCGGCCAGGCAGGCAGGTGAACCGGGGCATGCAGGCAATGCTGCACGCCATGAATGACGATGGGAGCGTTACTGGCGTTCACGTTGAGCAGTCCTTTGACGCGAAGAATACGTTCGCCGTGGCATCTTAACAGCATCGATAACCAGACCCCGAAACCGACCCAATCCAGCGGCTGATCGAAGGTCAGGCAACAGACTTGCGCAGCGCCGTGGTTGGCGGCGGTGGTTTGATGGAGTTTCCAGCGGCTGACTTCTGCAGCGGGCTCGGCACTGCGCAGGCCTTCGCCAAGCAGCAGTTGTTCACCGCTGTCGATATCGCAGGTATTGAGGATCGGCGTGCCGGCGTTCAGTGCCTGCAAGTGCAAGCGCAACGGGCCACAGTCTTCGACGAGGTCGGTCTTGCTCAACAGCAGGCGATCGGCAGCGGCCACTTGCGCCAGCCATTCCGGGTGCAGGCGCTCTTGCAAAGCGGCGTGGCTGGCGTCCACCAGCGTCACCACCAGGCCGATATGAAAGCGCCCGCGCAGTTGCACGTCGTTGTTCAAGGTCGCGAGGATTGGCGCCGGGTCAGCCAGGCCGGTGGTTTCCAGGATCACCCGCTTGAAAGCCGGAATCTCACCCCGCTCACGACGCTGCAACAGGCCGAGCAAGGCGTCTTTCAACTCGCCGCGAATCGAACAGCACACGCAGCCGCTGGGCAGCAGTACGGTGTCGGGCGCGACTTCCTCCACCAGCAGGTGGTCGATGCCGACGTCGCCGAACTCATTGATCAGCAACGCTGTGTCGCCGAGGCTTTCACCTTGCAGCAGGCGCTTGAGCAAGGTGGTCTTGCCGCTGCCGAGGAAGCCGGTGATGACGTTTAGCGCGATGCTCATAGTTCTACCTCAATGATGCCCCTGCAGGAGTCCGGCTTGCCGGCGATGGCGATATCAAGGACGCCATCGCCGGCAAGCCGGGCTCCTACAGTTCCAGATGATCGAGCAGGCGCGGGTCCAACGGGTCCAGCGGTCGACCGAGCATGGTCTCTGCCGCCTGCCACAGTTGATCCAGGCCGCTGGCCAGTTCCTGTTTGCCGGTGGCGCCCAGCAGCAGATAGGACGCGCCCTGGAAGTCTTCGACCTTGAGCCGGAACACCGCCAGCACCTGGTTGATCGCCGCGATGCGGCGCAGGCGTTCGCGTCGGCGCGGCAATTCATCGCCCAAAGGGTCGCTCCAGTGCAGGTCTTCGCCCAGCAGGCCGCAAAGTCCGCACATGCTTAGTACCCGCTCATGGCATGACGTCGCCGGAGTTCGGGCCAAGGGTCTGGCCGACGAACAGATTGCCGCCCGGCTCGCTGGCCAGCAGCACGGCAGTCGGCGCGACTTCGTCCGCCAGGCCGAAACGACCCAGGGGCAACTCGGCGGCCTTGGCGCGTTTCCAGGTGTCGCTGATGCCGCCTACCAATGGCGTTTCGATAGGCCCGGGTGCGATAGCGTTGACCAGTACGTTGTCCTTGGCCACTTCCAGGGCCAGGGATTTAGTGAAGCCGATCACTCCGGCCTTGGCCGCCGCATAGTGCGTCAACTCGGCGCCGCCCTTGATCCCCAGTTGCGAGGCGACGTTGATGATCCGGCCCCAGCGCTGGGCGATCATGTGAGGCAAGGCGCGCTGGCTGGCGACGAACACGCTGGTGAGGTCGACGCGCAGCATGTCGTTCCACATGTCCAGGGTCAGGTCGACGCAACGGGCCTGGGTCAGCATACCGGCGTTGTTGACCAGGATGTCGATGCCGCCGTAGTGGGTGACGCAGGCATCGACGCTGGCCTGGGCGCCGTCGACGGTGCCGACATCGGCCACGCACTCGAGGACTTCGGCGCCGAGGTTGCGGCAGGTGATGGCGGTTTCGGCGAGGGTGGCGGCATCGCGGTCGGCCAGCAACAGGCGCGCGCCTTCGACGGCGTAGGCACGGGCGATGGCGGCGCCGATGCCGCTGCCGGCACCAGTGATCACGGCACGGCGGTTAGCGAGTTGGGGCATGGTGAACTCCTCAAATAATCAAACGGCGAACGCGGTCAAAAATGTGGGAGCGGGCTTGCTCGCGAAAGCGGAGTGCCAGCCAATACATGCGGAACTGATCCACCGCATTCGCGAGCAAGCCCGCTCCCACATTTGGAGCGAGTCCGGCTTAAAACTGGGGGTTAGTCCGGCCAGCGCACGGTCAAGCCACCATCAATCACGATGCTCTGCCCGGTCAGGTAGCTCGATTCCTCACTGGTCAAAAACCGCACCAGGGACGCCACTTCATCCGCCCGCCCGACCCGGCCCAACGGAATCGCCCGCGCCGCTTTCGCCAGCCCTTCCGGCCCGAGGGAGTTCTTCGCGTCCAGCGACTGCGGCGTCTCGATCAACCCCGGAATCACCGCGTTGCAACGAATCCCCAACGGCGCCAATTCCACCGCCAGCGACCGACACAACCCCGGCACACCGGCCTTGGCCGCCGCATAGTGCGCGTGCTCCTGCCAGCCATACACGCCACCGGCAATCGACGAAATCGCCACCAGCGCACCGCCTTCATGCATGTGCCGGGTTGCCGCCCGGAAGGTGCGCATCACCCCGGTCAGGTCGACGTTGAGCATCTCGTTCCACAGCTCGTCGGTCATTTCCAGCAGTGGCGCACGGCGTAACAAACCGGCGTTGGCCACCGCGTAATCGAGGCGACCGAAGTGCTGGACCGCCTGCGCCGCCAGGTTATCCACCGAGGTTGTATCGCCCACGTCCAGCGGCAACATCAGGCATTCACCGCCCGCCTCTTCCACCAGCGCAACCGTGTGATGCGGGTCATGGGGATCGGCCGGGTAATACCCACCCACCACCGCCACGCCGCTGCGGGCATACGCCACCGCGAGGGCCTGGCCGATGCCGCTGGCGGCACCGGTAATCAATGCAACTTTACGACTCATCGAATCAACTCCTTACTGGACGGTTTCCGGACGCACATGGCGCGCGGCAAACATCAACGCACCGGAGAGGAAGCACGGCACTGCGCCAAACCACAGCGCAGCGGTCTGCCAGTCACTCCCGGCCGACAACACCTGGGTCGCGCCGAACCCGGCAACCACCGCACCAATCGGCCCCATGGCATGGATAATCGCGCCACCGGTAGCCCGGATGCTGGTGGGAAAACTTTCACTGATGAAAAACAGCGCCGCCGAGTACGGCCCGATCAGGAAGAACAGGCCCAGGCTGTACAGCCCCACCACCATCGCCATGTTGCTCGGGCCAAACAGCATCCCGGCAAACGACAGCCCGCCGAGCATCCAGCCCAGGCCGATGACATTGCGCCGGCCGATCTTGTCGCCCATCCAGCCGTGGCTGAGGTAGCCGCAGTAGCCCACCAGGTTCGACAGCACGAGGATGATCAGCGAGTTCTCGAACGAGATGTGGTGCACGCTGACGATCACCGACGTACCCAGCACGCTGAACACCTGGATCGCCGCCCAGTTGAGCAGCAGCGCCGCACCGATCACCAGGGTTGCACGGCGGGCCGGGCCACGGAATGCGGCCTTGAGGCCGGCCTTGCTGTGTTCGTCATAGTCCACGCCGTAGGTCACGGCGACGTTTTGCGCCTCTTTCACCGCGCCGCTTTTACGCAGCTCGCTGATGCGCTGGTGAATCTGGAACTGCGGGCTTTCCTTGAGCTTGCGCGCCATGACCGCGATGACAATCGCCGGGATCGCCGCAAACACGAAGCACCCCTGCCAGCCAATCACCGGCAGCAACAGCGCGGTCAAACCCGCCGCGATCAACGCGCCCACCGGCCAGCCGCCCTGCACCAGGCTGTAGATAAAGCCGCGACGCTTGGCCAGTTTTGGATCATCGGAAGCTGCGTACAGTTCGCTCAAGTAAGTCGCGTTGACGGTTTCCTCGGCATACCCCAGGCCGCCCAGCGAACGGATCAGGATCAGCGACGACTTGCCCCACGCACCACCAATGGCGGTGAGCGCCGAGCAGATCGCCGAACCGGCCACGGTGAAAATAATCCCTTTGCGCCGACCCAGTTTGTCCACGATCGGACCGATGGCCAGCGCGACCACGGCGGTGCCTACCGCCACCCATGTCGCAATCTCCGCTTGCTCCACTTCACCCCAGTTAAAGTGCCGCCCGATTTCCGGCAGCAAGGTGCCGAAAAGGATGAAGTCATACACCGCAAACACCCAGGCAAAAAAAGCGATCCAGGTGGCGAAACGCACTTCCTTGGGCGTCAGTTGCCGGGGTTTCCAGCCAGTCAGATCAAGCTTGTTGTAGATAGACATGAATCGCGCCTCGGGAGGTTGGCCAGGGTTTAGGTACGGGTGTCAGGTACGTGGTTGGCGGCGGATAAAGTCATCGGCGATTTCGTCGAAGGTGACGAAGCGCACGCCGGCATGGCTCTGGATGTGTTCGATCAGCCGCTCAAGCATCAGCAGCACTTGCGGGCGGCCGGACACGTCGGGGTGGATGGTCATGGTGAACACCGCGTGTTCGTGCTCGCGGTAGACCCAGTCGAACTGGTCGCGCCACATTTCTTCGAGGTGACGCGGGTTGACGAAGCCGTGGCTGTTGGGGGCTTTCTTGATGAACATCATCGGCGGCAGGTCGTCTAGGTACCAGTTGGCCGGGATCTCCACCAGGTCGGTTTCTTCGCCGCGCACCAGGGGTTTCATCCAGGTGTCGGGGTGCTGGCTGTAGTCGATCTTGGTCCAGGTGTCGCCCTTGCGCACGTAGTACGGGTGGAAGTCGTTGTGCATCAGGCTGTGGTCGTACTTGATGCCTTTTTTCAGCAGCAGTTCGTTGGTGACCTTGCTGAATTCCCACCACGGCGCGACGTAGCCGGTGGGGCGTTTGCCGGTGACCTGGGTGATCAGCTCGATGGACTTGTCGAGGACGATTTCTTCCTGCTCGGCCGTCATCGCAATCGGGTTTTCGTGGCTGTAGCCGTGCACACCGATTTCGTGACCGGCGTCGGCCACCGCCTTCATCTGCTCGGGAAAGGTTTCCATCGAGTGGCCGGGGATAAACCAGGTGGTGCGCAGGCCGTAGCGCTCGAACAATTTGAGCAGGCGTGGCGCACCGATTTCACCGGCGAACAGGCCGCGGGAAATGTCGTCCGGGGAATCTTCGCCGCCATAGGAACCGAGCCAGCCGGCGACCGCGTCGACGTCGACGCCAAATGCACAGAGGATGTCTTTAGCCATGATGTGTCTCCTTAAAAAGTGAGTGCGGTTTCTACTGACAGCGCGGCCCGAAGCAGGCGCGCGTCTTCGCCGCTGGGGGCGCTGAGCAGCAGGCCGGTGGGCAGGCCCAGGGCATCGCGGCCGCTGGGCAGGCTGACGCCGGGCATGTCCAGCAGGCTGCCGGGCATGGTCAGGCGCAGGGTGGCGAGGTTGGTGCTGACGAACAGTTCAAAGTCGGCTTCCAACGGCGCCAGGGCCGGGGCCACATGGGCCACGGTGGGGGTGATGAGGATCGCGCCGTCGAGTTCGTCGACAAGCTGCTGTTGCAGGCGGCGACGGGCGTCGTACAGCGCCAGCAGTTGGCTGGCCGGCAGTGTGCGGGCCGCTTCAAGGCGACGGCGAACGCGGGGGTCGAGTTGCTCGGCATCAGGGCTGTCGAGCAGGGCTTCGTGGAGGGCGAAGGCTTCGAAGGCGCCGAGCCAGCCCTGGTGCAGGATCAGGTCGAGGGTGGCCTGGAAGGTCTTCGAGGGGCGCACGTCAATCAGCGCGCCATCTGCCTTCAATCGGTCCACACAACGTTGCAGGTTATCGCGCACCGCAGGTTCAACCCGTGCGTCTTCCAGCACACTTTGCTCGACCCAGAACCGCTGGCCATTGAGGCTGCGGGGCGGGCGTGGTGGGCGCTGGTCGCGACCATTGAGCAGGTCGTCGATGGCCAGTGCATCGCGCACGCTGCGGGTCAGCGGGCCGAGGCTGTCGAGGGTGTGAGCCAGCGGGAAAACGCCGTCGCGGCTGTAGCGCCGGCAACTGCTGCGATAACCGACCACGCCATTCAGCGCAGCCGGAATACGGATGGAGCCGGCGGTGTCGGTACCCATGGCGATCGGCACGATGCCGGCTGCCACGGCGACCGCCGAGCCCGACGACGAGCCGCCGGGAATCCGCGGTTGATCGACGCTGGCCGGGTTGTGCGGCGTGCCGAAATGCGGGTTCAGGCCCAGGCCGGAATAGGCCAGCTCGCTGAGGTTGGTCTTGCCGACGCTGACCATTCCGGCGCGGCACAACAGGCCCACACTTGGTGCGTCCAGCAAGACAGCCGGCGCATTGCGGCGATAGGCCGCGCCCGCCGTGGTAATGCTGCCGGCCACATCGAACAGATCTTTCCAGGCCAGTGGCACCCCGTCGAACACGCTCAACGGCTGGCCGGCACGCCAACGGGCAGCCGACGCTTCGGCCTCACGGCGGGCGCGCTCGGCGGTCAGGGAGATGAACACGCCGGGGGCCATGCTCGCGTGGGCAAGTGCCTGTTCCAGGACCTGCACCGGGTCGCTGCGACCGCTGGCGAAATCCTCGGCCATTGAAGTGGCGTCTGACATAGGAATGACCTTTGAAAAATGTACATATTAATAAAATGTACATTTTACAAAGGCAGCTTTCGTGCCAGTCTCGTGGACAGCTCGGTTGCCACACCTGGCACTTTGGAGCAGATCCACGGGCTAGATGGGTTTCAGGCATTAAAAGAAATATCGGCTGGTGTTTAAGGCTAGCGCGGAATGAAATAATGTATCTTTTATTAATAAATACATTTTGGTGCAGAAAAGTAACATCAACCCTCTGAAGGCCCCAAAAAAGTGCCACCGACGTGGCGCAGAGTGACAGGCGCAACTATGAGAGAATCCCCGGCCACCGACCCGTTTGCTCCAGAGAGCCCGATGAAAGCAGTGTCAGCCTCGGCTTCCCGTTACGCGATGATTCACCAGGTTCTGCGCGACGCCATCACCCATGGCACCGCCCGCCATGGCCTGGTGTTGCTGGAAGCGCCGCTGGCCGAACTGTTCGGCACCAGCCGGGTGCCGGTGCGCAAGGCGCTGAACCTGTTGCATGACGAAGGACTGATCTGCCGCTTTGATGGCCGGGGTTACCTGATCAACCCCGACGGCCTGGACATGGAGCCGCTGCGCTTGCCCCTGAGCCATGCGCACCTGGGCCTCAACGGTGAAGATGAATTGGTGGACACCCGGCCACTGGGGGAGCGCATCGTCGAGGAAATCGGCGCAGCGCTCTCGACCTGTATCGCCTTCGGGCATTATCGCCTCGATGAACAGGCCGCCGCCGAGCACTACAACGTCAGCCGCGCGGTGGTGCGTGAAGCGCTGATGCGCCTGCGGGACCGTGGCCTGGTGGAAAAGGAACCCTATTCCCAATGGCTGGCCGGGCCACTGACTGCCCGGGAAGTCACCGAAGACTACGAACTGCGCGCCTGCCTGGAGCCCGAAGCCCTACGCCAGAGCGCGCCGAACCTCGACCGCGACCTGCTGCACGCCATGTTGCAGCGCGTGCTCGATGCGCAAAACAGCGCCCATTGCAGCCTGGAAGAGATCGAGCAGATCGAGGAAGACCTGCACCAGCACTGCCTCGCGGGCCTGCAAAATCGCAAGATCGCCGCGCTGATCCGCCAGGGGCAGAGCCCGATGATCATCAGCCGGATTTTCTACCGGCTGCTGGGCATCGGTGCCGATCCGGCGATGCTGGCCGAGCACCGGCTGATCCTTGAGCTGTTGCTGCATGGCGCCTTCGACGCCGCCGCACTGAACCTGCGCGAGCACCTGCAACGGGCCCGGCAGCGGATGTTGCAGCGTTTGAAGGTGCTGTCGGTGCTGCCTGAACAGCCGTTGCCGGCCTACCTGCACAAACTCAGCTGACGAAATGCAATCGAAAATGTGGGAGCGGGCTTGCTCGCGAAGGCGGCGCATCAGTCACAGATGCATTGACTGACAGACCGCCTTCGCGAGCAAGCCCGCTCCCACATTTGTTCAGCGGTGCTTTTGAAAATATTGTGCAATATGTTGCTATCTCACCCCACCCATTGAAACCACTGCCGACCCGCCCCATCTAACTTGCATACTTCCTTATGCAGGTGCCCCATGAGCGACCAGCAAGAATTCCCGGACATCGACCTCAACGACTACGCCGACCCGGAAAACGCTGAACACACTTCCGCCAACACTGGCTTGGCCCTCCCAGGGCAAAACCTGCCCGACAAGGTCTACATCATCCCGATCCACAACCGGCCTTTCTTCCCGGCGCAAGTGTTGCCGGTGATCGTCAATGAAGAGCCGTGGGCCGAAACCCTGGAGCTGGTGAGCAAGTCCGACCACCACTCCCTTGCCCTGTTCTTCATGGAAACCCCGCCCGAAGATCCGCGCCACTTCGACACCTCCAGCCTGCCGCTGTACGGCACCCTGGTGAAGGTGCACCACGCCAGCCGCGAAAACGGCAAGCTGCAATTCGTCGCCCAGGGCCTGACCCGCGTGCGGATCAAGACCTGGCTCAAGCACCACCGCCCACCGTACCTGGTGGAAGTCGAATACCCGCACCAGCCGACCCAGCCGACCGACGAGGTCAAGGCCTACGGCATGGCGCTGATCAATGCGATCAAGGAACTGCTGCCGCTCAACCCGCTGTACAGCGAAGAACTGAAGAACTACCTCAACCGCTTCAGCCCCAACGACCCGTCGCCGCTGACCGACTTCGCCGCCGCCCTCACCTCGGCCACCGGCACTGAACTGCAGCAAGTGCTGGACTGCGTGCCCATGCTCAAGCGCATGGAAAAAGTCCTGCCGATGCTGCGCAAGGAAGTCGAAGTCGCGCGCCTGCAAAAAGAAATCTCCGCCGAAGTGAACCGCAAGATCGGCGAGCACCAGCGCGAGTTCTTCCTCAAGGAACAACTCAAGGTCATCCAGCAGGAACTGGGGCTGACCAAGGACGATCGCAGCGCCGACGTCGAGCAATTCGAACAACGCCTGGTGGACAAGGTCCTGCCGACCCAGGCGCAGAAACGCATCAGCGAAGAAATGAACAAGCTGTCGATCCTAGAAACCGGTTCGCCGGAGTACGCGGTCACCCGCAACTACCTGGACTGGGCCACCTCGGTGCCGTGGGGCGTGTATGGCGAGGACAAACTCGACCTCAAGCACGCCCGCAAGGTACTCGACAAACACCACGCCGGCCTGGATGACATCAAGAGTCGCATCCTCGAGTTCCTCGCCGTGGGCGCCTATAAGGGCGAAGTCGCCGGCTCCATCGTGTTGCTGGTGGGCCCGCCGGGCGTGGGCAAGACCAGTGTCGGCAAATCGATTGCCGAATCCCTCGGCCGGCCGTTCTACCGCTTCAGCGTCGGCGGCATGCGTGACGAGGCCGAGATCAAGGGGCATCGCCGCACCTACATCGGTGCGATGCCGGGCAAGTTGGTGCAAGCCCTCAAAGATGTGGAAGTGATGAACCCGGTGATCATGCTCGACGAGATCGACAAGATGGGCCAGAGCTACCAGGGCGACCCGGCCTCGGCCCTGCTCGAAACCCTCGACCCGGAACAGAACGTCGAATTCCTCGACCACTACCTGGACCTGCGCCTGGACCTGTCCAAAGTGCTGTTCGTGTGCACCGCCAACACCCTGGATTCGATCCCCGGCCCGTTGCTGGACCGGATGGAAGTGATTCGCCTGTCGGGCTACATCACCGAAGAAAAGGTCGCGATTGCCAAGCGTCACCTGTGGCCAAAGCAGCTGGAAAAAGCCGGCGTGTCGAAAAACAGCCTGTCCATCAGCGACGGCGCCCTGCGCGCCCTGATCGATGGTTACGCTCGCGAAGCCGGGGTGCGTCAGTTGGAGAAACAGCTGGGCAAACTGGTGCGCAAGGCGGTGGTCAAGCTGCTGGATGAGCCGGACTCGGTAATCAAGATCGGCAACAAGGACCTGGAAGCCTCCCTGGGCATGCCGGTGTTCCGTAACGAGCAAGTGCTGTCGGGCACCGGTGTGATCACCGGCCTGGCCTGGACCAGTATGGGCGGCGCGACCCTGCCGATCGAGGCGACGCGCATCCACACGCTGAACCGTGGCTTCAAGCTCACCGGGCAACTGGGTGAAGTGATGAAGGAATCGGCCGAGATTGCCTACAGCTACATCAGCTCGAACCTGAAGTCGTTTGGCGGTGACCCGAAGTTCTTCGATGAAGCCTTCGTGCACCTGCACGTGCCGGAAGGCGCCACGCCGAAAGACGGCCCGAGCGCGGGCGTGACCATGGCCAGTGCGCTGCTGTCGCTGGCGCGTAACCAGCCGCCGAAAAAAGGCGTGGCCATGACCGGTGAACTGACGCTGACCGGGCATGTGCTGCCGATTGGCGGGGTGCGCGAGAAGGTGATTGCGGCGCGGCGCCAGAAGATTCACGAGTTGATCTTGCCGGAGCCTAACCGGGGGAGCTTTGAAGAGCTGCCGGAGTACCTGAAGGAAGGGATGACGGTGCACTTTGCCAAGCGCTTTGCGGATGTGGCGAAGGTGTTGTTCTGATAGTTATGTAGCGCCTGAGCTGGCCTCTTCGCGAGCAAGCCCGCTCCCACACTTGACCGAGTCCATGCTTTGGAATGCGGTCGAATGTGGGAGCGGGCTTGCTCGCGAAGAGGCCGGTGCAGCCAACACAACGCCATCTGTCACACCTTGTCTCATCTTCGGTTATGCTCGCCCTTCGTCGCCAAACAACGGAGCCCCCATGACCGCTGCCCGTCTGCTTCTCCCCCTGAGCCTTTGCCTGCTCGCCGCCTGCGCGAGTGCGCCGAAGCAAAACGTCACCGTGGAAAAACAGAGCGCCTGCCCGCTGCAACTCAAGACCGGGCAAAACCTGATCCTGACCCTGCCCAGCAATCCCACCACCGGTTACCGCTGGGCCATCCAGGACTCGGCCGGCGGCGTGCTGCGCAGCCTGAGCCCCGAGGTCTACAGCAACACCGACGACACCGGCGTGGTCGGCAGTGGCGGCCAATCCACCTGGCGCTTCCAGGCCTTCAACGCCGGCCAGGGCCGTTTGCGCCTCACCTCACAACAACCCTGGGAGCCGGAAGCTGAACCGGCCGAAACCTTCGACTGCGCCATTACGGTGAACTGATATGCCATGGATGATCCTTGCGTTGATGGGGGCGGTAACCTTTATCTACGGCCTGAGCACCCACGCCACCCTGCTCTGCCTGTTGGTAAAGCCATTGCCGGTACTGGCGCTGCTGGGCTGGCTGCATGATGCGCCGCCCACTGACTATCGACGCTGGATCAGCCTGGGGCTGATTTTTTCCCTGGTGGGCGACGTGCTGCTGGCCTGGCCCGGCGACCTGTTCATCTTCGGCCTCGGTGCGTTTTTGTTCGCGCACCTGGCGTACCTGAAAGCCTACTTGAGCGACTGCCGCCGCCCGGCGATTTTGCCGCTGGTGCTGGCGCTGGTCGTCGGCGCGATCTTGCTGAGCATCCTGATTTCCCACGGCCTTGGCCCATTGCTGGTACCGGTGGTGGTTTACGCGCTGGTGATCAGCGCGATGCTGTGGCGAGCGTTGGCGCGCTTGGGCAGCGAAGTGCCCAAGCGCTCGGCGTACCTGGCGGCGGCAGGTGCGGTGTCGTTCGTGTTCTCCGACACGCTGATCGGGATCAATCGGTTTGTGGTGGCGTTTGAAGCGGCGCCGTATTTGCTGATTGTCAGCTACTGGCTGGGGCAGTGGGGCATTACGGCCTCTTCCTTTCCTCAGAAAAAAACCGTCAACCTGTAGGAGCTGGCTTGCCAGCGAAAAAACCCACAGTTGCCGCGTTCATCCAGAAAGTCCGCGTCATCGTTAACGAACATCGCCGGCAAGCCAGCTCCTACGCTAAAATGCCCGGCTTTCCCCCTTCGTCGCCGGAACAGCCGTGAGCAAAGAACCCGATCGCCTATTCGCCCAGCCCCTGCCCCAGGTGCCGGACTTCGCCTTCAACGAAGACGTGGTGCGGGTTTTCCCGGACATGATCAAGCGCTCGGTGCCCGGCTACCCGACCATCGTCGAGAACCTCGGCGTACTCGCGGCGCAGTTTGCCCAGCCCAATAGTGTGCTCTACGACCTCGGTTCATCCCTTGGCGCGGTGACCCAGGCCCTGCGCCGTCACGTGCGCACCGACGGTTGCCGGGTGATCGCGGTGGATAACTCGGCGGCGATGGTCGAGCGTTGCCGCGAATACCTCAACGGCCAGGATTCGATGTTCCAGGAGTTGCTGCCGGTGGAGGTGATCGAGGGCGATATCCTCGCGCTGCAATTCCAGCCGGCGTCGGTGGTAGCGCTGAACTTCACCCTGCAATTTATCGCCCCCGAACAACGCCTGGCCTTGCTCTCGCGCATTCGCCAATCGCTGCTGCCGGGCGGCGCGCTGATCCTTTCGGAAAAGCTGCGCTTCAATGACCCGGAAGAACATGCGCTGCTCACCGATTTGCACATCGCCTTCAAGCGTGCCAACGGCTACAGCGAACTGGAAATCGCCCAGAAGCGCAGCGCCATCGAAAACGTCATGAAGCCCGACAGCCTCGAAGAACACCGCGAACGCCTGCTGGCGGCCGGATTCTCGAAAGTCGTGCCGTGGTTCCAGTGTCTTAACTTTGCCTCGTTGATTGCCTTGCCATGATTGATCTGTCTCCCCTCGCCCGCCACCTGGTCGGCACTCCCCTGGCCGTCTGGGCCCAGGGCCTGCAAGCGCAACTCGATGCAAAGATGGAAAAAGGCCATGGCGACCTGGAACGCTGGCAGAGCGCGCTGGATGCGCTGCCGAAGATCATGCCCAGTGAAATCGACCTGCTGAACGGCCTGGTGCTCGATACCGACTGCGACGACGACACCCGTGCGCAAATGCGTACTGCGCTGATGGGCCTTTGCCCGTGGCGCAAGGGCCCGTTCGATCTGTTCGGCGTGCACGTGGACACCGAATGGCGCTCGGACTGGAAATGGTCGCGGGTCGCGCCGCACCTGGACCTCAAGGGCAAACGCATCCTCGATGTGGGTTGCGGCAACGGCTATTACATGTGGCGCATGCTCGGCGCCGGCGCCGACAGTGTGATTGGCGTCGACCCGAACTGGTTGTTCTTCTGCCAGTTCCAGGCGGTGCAGCGTTATCTGCCGACGCCCAAGGCCTGGCACCTGCCGTTCCCGTTTGAAGACCTGCCGTCGAACATGGAAGGCTTCGACACGGTATTTTCCATGGGTGTGTTCTACCATCGCCGCTCGCCCATCGAGCATTTGCTGGCGCTGAAGGATTGCCTGGTCAAGGGTGGGGAGCTGGTGCTGGAGACGCTGGTGGTTGAAGGCGATCAGCAGCAAGTGCTGGTGCCGGAAGACCGCTACGCGCAGATGCGCAACGTTTGGTTCCTGCCGTCGGTGCCGGCGCTGATGCTGTGGCTGCGACGTGCGGGCTTCAGTGAGGTGCGCTGTGTGGACGTGAGCGTGACCACGGTCGAGGAACAGCGCGGCACGGAGTGGATGAAGTATCAGTCCCTCAGCGACTTCCTGGACCCTGAAGATCACAGCAAGACCATCGAAGGGCTGCCGGCGCCGATGCGGGCGGTGATTGTCGCGAAGAAATAAGACTGCTGTTGTGTTGAAGAAATAAGACTGCTGTTGTGGCGAGGGAGCTTGCTCCCGCTGGAGTGCGCAGCGCTCCCCAGATTTTGGGGCCGCTACGCAGCCCAGCGGGAGCAAGCTCCCTCGCCACAGGGTATCGCGTCAGCCTTTGGCTCTTCGCGCCTTGAAGAACTCGCTCAACACCGTCCCGCACTCCTCGGCCAACACCCCGCCCTCATACAGCACCCGATGGTTGAGAAAGCCCTGGGTAAAAAACTGCCCCTGGCTTTGCACAATCCCGGCTTTCGGCTCCAGCGCGCCGTACACCACCCGGGCAATCCGTGAATGCACGATCAGCCCGGCGCACATGCTGCACGGCTCCAGCGTGACGTAGAGCGTGCTGCCCGGCAGCCGGTAATTGCTGACAGCCTGAGCAGCGGCCCGAATCGCGACCATCTCGGCATGCGCACTGGGGTCGTTGCCGCTGATGGGGCAGTTGAAGCCGCGCCCGATTACTTCGCCGTCCTGCACCAGCACCGCGCCCACCGGCACTTCGCCCAGCGCGGCACCCTGGGCAGCCAGGGCCAGCGCTTCACGCATGAAGTCCTGGTCGCGGCTGCGGTCGATAATCGCCGTGGGGCGAAACTGGCGCATCACGCCACCTCGATGGCGGCCATCAGGCCGGTTTCCATGTGGTCGATCACATGGCAGTGGAACATCCAGACACCCGGGTTATCCGCCACCAGCGCCACGCGGGCACGCTCGTTCTTGCCCAGCAGGTAGGTGTCGGTGAAGTACGGAATCACCTTGTGGCGGTTCGAGGCGATGACCTTGAAACTCATGCCGTGCAGGTGGATCGGGTGTTGGTACTGGGTCATGTTCTTCAGTTCGAAAATGTAGCTCTTGCCCTTTGCAAGCTTGGCAATCGGGCGGTCGGCGCAGGTCTTGTCGGTGATGTCCCAAGCCTGGCCGTTGATCTGCCACAGGCTCGGTGGCTTATTGTCCACGTTCACCGAGACCGATCCAACCCATTCGAAATTGAAGTTGAGTTTCTCGGCATTGGCCAGGTCCGGCTCGGCAATCGGGTTCGCCGGCAACGCAGGCGGCCATTCGGTCGCCGTGTCGGTGCTGGCCACCGAGCGGAAGGTGCCCAGACGTACCGGGCCGTTGCGGATCGACAATTCTTCACCGGCGGGCGGCGCCTTGATCGCCAGGCAGATGCGCATGCCAGGGCCGAGCCAGTATTCCTTGCCCAGCGGGCGCGGTTCGATGGGGTTGCCGTCCAGGGCATAGATCTGCGCTTCAACGTCGGGGATGTTGATGCGATAGGTCAGGGTGTTATCGAGGTTGAGCAGGCGCACACGGGTGATCTGCCCGGCCGGCAAATCAATCACCGCCTGGGACACGCCATTGATGGTCGACAGGCGTCCGGCGGTGCCGCCCCGGGCCGCTTCGCGGGGAATGCTGAAGGCGACAAAGGCGCCCTCTTCGTCCACGTGCCAGCTTTTCAGGCTCAAGGTGCGTTCGTGCTTGAAACCGGTGGGTTCGCGCTCTTCAATGATCAGCGGGCCCACCAGGCCACGGCCCAGTTCTTCGCTGCTGTTCACGTGGGGGTGATACCAATAGCTGCCGGCATCGGGCACGCGGAATTTGTAGTCGAAGTATTCGCCCGGCAGTACCGGCAGTTGCGAGACATACGGCACGCCGTCCATTTCCAGCGGCAGGCGAATGCCATGCCAGTGGATGGTAGTGGCGACCGGCAGGTGGTTGATAAAGCGTACCCGCAGCCATTCACCCTGGCGCACTCGCAACTCGGTGCCCGGCGCCGAAGGGCCGAAGGCCCAGGCCTGGGTCTTGTGCCCCGGCACCAGCTCCACGTCCAGCGGCGCGGCGATCAGCTCGTAATCGTGCCCCGCCTCGGCCTCGGCCACCTTCCCGAGCCAGTAGCGATAGGCGCCACCGGCACCGACGCCCACCACCGCGAGACCGGCAAGACCACCCAGGATTTGTCGACGGGAAAACGATTGGGACACAACAACCTCACGTATCTGCCGCGGGTCCGAGACCCGCAAAGGGCAGATACCATACACCGGCATCACCTAAACAGTAAGGGTTCGCATTGCCACATGTGGGAGCGGGCTTGTGTGGGAGCGGGCTTGCTCGCGAAAGCGGCGTGTCAGACGATGCATGAGTAACAGACCCACCGCCTTCGCGAGCAAGCCCGCTCCCACATTGGATCTTCAGCGCTCTTTTAATGTTTGGCGGCGGCCAGAATCAAGGCTTTCATCTCGGCGACGGCGCCTTTGAAGCCGACGAACAGCGCGTGCGCCACCAGTGCGTGGCCGATGTTCAGCTCGTTGATGCCCTTGATCGCAGCCACGGCTTCGACGTTATGGTAGTGCAGGCCGTGGCCGGCGTTGACGATCAGGCCTTCGCCCAGGCCGCAGTTGACGCCGTCGATGATGCGCTGCAATTCGTCGGCAACTTCGGTCGGCGTGGTCGCGTCGGCATAACGGCCGGTGTGCAGTTCGATGGCCGGGGCCCCGACACGGCGCGAAGCTTCGATCTGGCGCTCATCGGCATCAATGAACAGCGAGACTTCACTGCCGATCTTCGACAGGCGCTCCACGGCAGCCTTGATCCGCGCTTCCTGGCCAGCCACATCGAGGCCGCCTTCGGTGGTCAGTTCCTGGCGGGTTTCCGGCACCAGGCAGATATGCGCCGGGCGGATGCGCTCGGCGAACGCCATCATCTCCTCGGTGACACCCATTTCGAAGTTCATGCGGGTTTGCAGCACGTCCTTGAGCAGCAGCACGTCGCGCTCCTGGATGTGGCGGCGGTCTTCGCGCAGGTGCACGGTGATGCCGTCGGCGCCCGCTTCTTCGGCGTCCAGCGCGGCCTTGACCGGGTCCGGGTAACGGGTGCCCCGGGCCTGGCGCAGGGTGGCTACGTGGTCGATGTTCACGCCGAGAAGAATGCGATTGCTGGTGGTCACGAAAAGCGCTCCTGAAGAGGGAAGGAATCGCTGCACAGCATACACGGGGATGTCAGGGCTTTCGAAACAACTCGCGGCTGACCAGTGGCCGACCGCCCAGATGCACGGCCAGGGCTTGGCGCATCAGGCGCTTGGCGGCGGACAGGGCGCCGGGGGCGGTCCAGTCGGCTTCGCTCATGGCGAGCAATTCGGTGCCCTGGAACAGGCCGGGTTGCAGCAGGTAGACCCGCTCCAGGCCTGCGTCCACTTGCAGGCGATACATGCCGTCGGCGGCGATGGGGTCGCCGTGCAGGTCGTTGCTCAGTTCGAAGCCGTAGCCCAAGTCATCCAGCAGGCGCCATTCGAATGCGCGCAGCAGCGGTTCCAGGGGACGGCCTTCGGCGAGGGCGAGCAAGGTGGCGGCATAATGATCGAAGACGCCGGGGTGCGGGTCTTCGGCGGGGAGCAGGCGGATCAGCAATTCGTTGAGGTAGAGGCCGCTGAACAGCGCCTCACCGTTGAGCCAGTTGGAGGCGCCGGCAGCTTCCATACGGCCGACGTTCTTCAGCTCGCCGCGTCCACGAAACTCCACTTCCAGGGCCACGAAGGGCCGCGCCAGGGTGCCGGCCTTGCCGCGTGCACTGCGCAAGACCGCGCGCAGGCGGCCTTGGGGCGTGAGGAAGTCCACCAGGGCGCTGGTCTCGCGGTAGGCGCGGCTGTGCAAGACGTAGGCGGGTTGGCCGGTGGGTGGGGTTTGAGACATGGGGTTCTCGCTGCGGGAACACGGTCTGGAAAACAACGACTATCCAATGTGGGAGCGGGCTTGCTCGCGAATGCGGGGTGTCAGTCAACACATCTAGTGACTGATCCACTGCATTCGCGAGCAAGCCCGCTCCCACATTTGTCCTGCGGTGTTCCGGAGACCTGTTACAGGTCGCCGTAACCCAACGAACGCAACGCACGCTCATCATCGGACCAACCACCCTTAACCTTCACCCACAGGTTGAGCATGATCTTCGAATCAAACAGCAATTCCATGTCCTTGCGCGCTTCAGTGCCGATGCGCTTGATGCGCTCGCCCTTGTCGCCAATGATGATTTTCTTCTGGCCGTCACGCTCGACGAGGATCAACGCATGGATATGCAGGGTCTTGCCCTGCTGCTTGAACTCTTCGATTTCGACGGTGATCTGGTACGGCAGCTCGGCACCCATCTGACGCATGATTTTCTCGCGTACCAGTTCGGCGGCGAGGAAACGGCTGCTGCGGTCGGTGATCTGGTCTTCCGGAAAGAAGTGTTCGTTCTCCGGCAGGTAGCCAGCAATCACACGTTCCAGGGCTTCAAGGTTGTGCCCGTGCTGGGCCGAGATCGGCATGATCTGGGCGTTCGGCAGTTGTTCCTGCAGCCAGCTCAGGTGCGGCATCAGCTCGGCCTTGTCTTCGATGCGGTCAGTCTTGTTCAACGCGACGATCAACGGGCCGGTGACGTACTGCACGCGCTCCAGAACCATCTGGTCTTCGTCGGTCCACTTGGTACGGTCGACCACGAAGATCACCACGTCGACGTCTTTCAACGCGGCCGAAGCGGTTTTGTTCATGTAGCGGTTGAGGGCCTTTTCGCCGCCTTTGTGCATGCCCGGGGTATCAACGTAGACAGCCTGTACGGCGCCTTCGGTCTTGATGCCCAGCATGTTGTGGCGGGTGGTCTGGGGCTTGCGCGAGGTGATCGCCAGCTTCTGTCCCAGGATGTGGTTCAGCAACGTGGACTTGCCCACGTTCGGACGGCCGACGATGGCAACATAGCCACAGCGAGTTGCGGTTGAATCAGTCATGGCCATTCTCCACGCCCAGGGCAATCAGTGCTGCAGCGGCCGCTACCTGTTCGGCAATACGACGGCTCACACCCTGACCTCGGCTTTTTTCATTCAGTAAGGTGATTTCGCATTCGACGAAGAACACTCGGCAATGCGGCTCACCCTGGATATCCACCACTTCGTAACGCGGCAGGTCGCAACCACGGGACTGCAGGAATTCCTGCAGGCGGGTCTTTGGATCTTTGTTGGTGTCTACCAGCGTCAGGCTTTCGATTTCGGTCGACAGCCAGGCGACGACGCGCTCCTTGGCCGCTTCCATGCCCGCGTCGAGGTAGATCGCGCCGATCAGTGCCTCAAGGGCGTCGGCCAGGATCGACTCGCGACGGAAACCGCCGCTCTTAAGCTCGCCGGAGCCCAGGCGCAGGTAATCACCCAGGTCGAAACCACGGGCCAGTACAGCCAGGGTCTCGCCTTTCACCAGGCGCGCACGCAAGCGCGACAACTGGCCTTCGCGGGCCAGCGGGAAGCGATTGAACAGGGCTTCGCCGGCGACGAAATTGAGGATGGCATCACCGAGGAATTCCAGGCGCTCGTTGTTACGCCCGGCAAAACTGCGGTGTGTGAGGGCAAGGATCATCAATTCCTGATCCTTGAAGGTGTAGCCGAGCTGGCGCTCGAGACGGCTTAGAGAAACGCTCACGGTTTACCCACATTCAGTTCGAGGCACCGGTGGCCTGCGACGATTAACGCTGTGTTCAAATTCAAATCCTGGTGGTTGCTGCATGGGGCCTGGTTTTGTCCAAGCCCCAGAAAAGCATTCGGCGCTGTGTTCACAGCGCCGCATGGATTACTTGATCAGCCCGACCCGCGAGAAGTTCGGCAAGTGGCTGAGCTTGGGTTCCGGCCAACTCATCCAGACCGCGAAGGCCTTGCCGACGATATTCTGGTCGGGGACCATGCCCAGCAGGTCCTTGGGAATATTCGGGTCATCCCAGTAGCGGCTGTCGTTGGAGTTGTCGCGGTTGTCGCCCATCATGAAGTAGTGCCCGGCAGGCACTGTCCACTGGTTGTCAGGCGGCGAACGGTAGCGGCTCATCTCCTTGCGGATTTCGTGCTCTACCGCCCCGAGTTTTTCCTGGTACAGCTCGGCGCTGCCCAGGGTGTTCGGCTCGGAACCGATCAGTTTTTCTGCCACCGACTCGCCGTTGACGAACAGGCGCTTGTCGCTGGTGTAGCGAATCACGTCGCCCGGCAGGCCCACTACACGCTTGATGTAGTTGACGTTCGGGTCGCTTGGGTAGCGGAACACCATCACATCGCCGCGCTGCGGGTCACCGATCTCGATCACTTTCTTGTCGATCACCGGCAAGCGGATCCCGTAGGAAAACTTGTTCACCAGGATGAAGTCGCCCACGTCCAGGGTAGGTTTCATCGAGCCCGAAGGGATCTGAAACGGTTCCACCAGGAACGAACGCAGCACCAGCACGATGAACAACACCGGGAAGAACGACTTGCCGTATTCAACCAGCATCGGCTCTTTGTTCAGTTTCTCGATCACCGCCACATCGGGCTGGCTGACGCTGCCCTGATAGGACGCGATGGCTGCCCGGCGACGCGGGGCGAAGAACACCAGATCGAGCAACGCCAATAGACCGCAAACGGCAACGGCGATGACCAGCAACAGCGGGAAATTTAGTGACATAGGACCTAACTATCCAACCTGAGCACCGCAAGGAAGGCTTCTTGTGGAATTTCCACGTTACCCACTTGCTTCATGCGTTTTTTACCGGCCTTTTGCTTCTCGAGCAGCTTGCGCTTACGGCTGACGTCGCCGCCATAGCATTTGGCCAGTACGTTCTTTCTGAGTGCCTTGACGGAAGTCCGTGCAATGATCTGCCCGCCAATGGCGGCCTGGATCGCAACGTCGAACATCTGGCGCGGAATCAGTTCTTTCATCTTTTCGGTCAACTGGCGACCTTTGTAGTGCGCGTTGTCCTTGTGCACGATCAGCGCCAGGGCATCCACCTTGTCGCCGTTGATCAGTACATCCAGCTTCACCAGATTAGCCGATTGGTAACGGTCAAAATGGTAATCCAGCGAAGCATAGCCGCGGCTGGTGGATTTGAGACGGTCGAAGAAGTCCAGGACCACTTCGTTCATCGGCAAATCGTAGGTCACTTGCACCTGGGTACCGAGGAACAGCATGTCGTGCTGTACGCCACGCTTTTCGATACACAGGGTAATGACGTTGCCCAGATGCTCTTGCGGCACAAGAATATTGGCCCGCACGATCGGTTCGCGCATGTCTTCGATGGAAGACAGATCCGGAAGCTTGGACGGGTTGTCGACGTAAATCGTTTCACCGGTTTTCAGCGCCAGCTCAAAAATAACCGTCGGCGCGGTGGTGATCAGGTCCAGGTCGTATTCGCGCTCGAGGCGCTCCTGGATGATTTCCATGTGCAGCATGCCCAGGAACCCGCAGCGGAAGCCGAAGCCCAGGGCGTCGGAGCTTTCCGGGGTGTACTGCAACGACGAGTCGTTGAGGGTCAGCTTCTGCAGGGCTTCGCGGAAGTCCTCGAAGTCATCGGAGCTGACCGGGAACAGGCCGGCGTAAACCTGCGGCTGGATGCGTTTGAAGCCCGGCAGCACGTCGACGTCAGGGGTGGAGCTCAAGGTCAGGGTGTCACCTACCGGTGCACCGTGGATGTCCTTGATACCGGCGATGATGAAGCCTACTTCGCCGGCTTTCAGATCAGTGGTAGCCGTGTGCTTCGGGTTGAATACACCGACGCTGTCCACCAGGTGGATCTTGCCGGTGGACTTGACCAGGATCTTGTCGCCCTTCTTCACACGGCCGTGGCGCACGCGTACCAGGGAAACAACGCCCAGGTAGTTGTCGAACCAGGAGTCGATGATCAACGCTTGCAGCGGATCTTCGTAGTTGCCGGTGGGAGCCGGAATGGTCTTGACCAGGCGCTCGAGCACCTCGTCGACGCCCAGGCCGGTCTTGGCGCTGCACTCGACGGCGTCGGTGGCGTCAATGCCGATGATCTTCTCGATCTCTTCCTTGACGCGGTCCGGATCGGCCTGTGGCAGGTCGATCTTGTTCAGCACCGGCATCACCTCCAGGCCTTGCTCGATGGCGGTGTAGCAGTTGGCCACGGACTGGGCTTCAACGCCCTGGCCCGCATCCACTACCAGCAACGCACCTTCGCAGGCCGCCAGGGAACGGCTGACTTCATAGGTGAAGTCGACGTGGCCCGGGGTGTCGATGAAGTTGAGCTGGTACTTGATACCGTCTTTGGCGGTGTAGTACAGGGTTACGCTGTGGGCCTTGATGGTGATCCCGCGCTCGCGCTCGAGGTCCATGGAGTCCAGCACCTGGGCTTCCATTTCACGCTCGGCAAGGCCGCCGCACATCTGGATGAATCGATCGGCCAGCGTCGACTTGCCATGGTCAATGTGGGCGATGATGGAGAAATTGCGGATATGACTCAAATCACTCACGGATCAACACTCAAAAAGGCTGCAGGCAGACTGCCCGCTGAAAAATAGCCGGGAATTGTACCTGATGCGCAGACCAGACGTCATCCATGGCGACCAAGAACAAAAATGCCCCGGTCGTTCGAACGGGGCATTTTTTTTCATAAGCGCGGGCTCAACCGGCCCGACGCAACAGCCAGAAGCCGGCCACGGCGCAGATGGCGGTCGGCACCAGCACCGCAAACAGCGGCGAGAAACCGAATACCAGGCTGGACGGCCCCAGCAGGTCCTGGGCGATACGGAAGGTGAAGCCCACCAGTACGCCGGTAAACACGCGCTGGCCGAGGGTCACGGAACGCAACGGGCCAAAGATGAACGAGATCGCCATCAGCACCAGCGCAGCCGTCACCACCGGCTGCAACACCTTGACCCAAAACGCCAGCCAGTAACGGCCGTTGTTCAAGCCCTGGTCCTTGAGGTAATGGATATACCCCCACAGGCCGGAGATAGGCAGGCTTTCCGGGATCATCACCACGGTATTCAGCAATTCGGGCTTGAGGGAAATATCCCACTGCTCCGTCGGCACATTGATCACTTCGGTGGTCGATGCCGCACCCTTGCCGATATCACGGAAATAGGTGGTGGTCACATCGCTCAGTTGCCACTTTTCGTCGGCGTACTGTGCACGTTTGGCGAAGCTCGACGACAGCAGGTGACGTTCCTTGTCGAAGTGGTAGCGGGTGACACCCACCAGCAAGCCACCCGGCTGCACGGCGTTGATGTGGATAAACTCCTCACCCTGGCGGTGCCACAGGCCATGCTTGGAGCTCTGGGCATCGCCCGAACCCTGGGCCAGGGCACGATTGGCCTGGGCCGTGGACTCGGCTGGAGGCGCCACGTATTCACCGATCAGCACGCTGACCACCATCAGCAACAGCATGGGCTTCATGACCGCCCACACGATGCGACCGATGGAAACACCCGCCGCGCGCATGATGGTCAGCTCGCTGTTGCTGGCCAGGCTGCCCAGGCCGATCAGGCAGCCGATCAGCGCAGCCATCGGCATCATGTCGTACAGGCGACGGGGCGCCGTCAGCGCCACGTAGCTCAGGACGTCGGTAACGGTGTAGGTATCGCTGACGTTGCCGACTTCATCAATGAAGGCGAACAACGAGGCCAGCCCCAGAATAATGCCCAATACCGCAAGGATTGCGACCAGGACGCTGCTACCAATGTAGCGGTCGAGCTTAACCACGGGCCATCTCCTTCACGCTGCGACGACTCCGCATCTTCAACCGCATCGGTTCCCAATAAAGCAGGCCCAGGCCAATGGCCAGGAAGACCCCGTGGACCCACCACAACCCAAGGGCCGGCGGCAGCTTGCCCTTCTCCAGGGAGCCGCGGGCGGAAATCAGGATGGTCAGGTAAGCCATATAAAGCAGGATCGCCGGCAGCAGCTTGAGGAAGCGGCCCTGGCGCGGGTTGACCCGGGACAGCGGCACGGCCATCAAGGTCACGATGAACACCAGCAGCGGCAGGGAAATCCGCCATTGCAGCTCGGCGATCGAACGCAGTTCCTTGCTGCCGATCAGGTCTGGGGTCGGGATCGCGTCGCGGTCGGTGACCTCATCGCTGACATCCGGCCGGGCCAGCATCACGCCATAGGTGTCGTACTTGATTGCGCGGTAATCGGCCTGACCGGGGCTCCCGTCATAGCGATAGCCATCTTCCAGGATCAGGTAACGGCTGCCATCCGGACGCACTTCCTGGCGCCCCTTGTCGGCCACCAGAATCGAAATACCACGGTCTTTCTGGTTCTGGCCGAGGTTTTTCTGGGAGATGAACACCCCTCCCAGGTTGGCACGGTCATCCGACATTTGCTCGGTATAGGTCACCCGGGTGCCGTCGTTGAGCGCTTGGAAGCGGCCCGGCTCCAGGGTGTCGAATTCGGTCATGGCGTCCTGTTTGTTCAGCACCAGCTGGAACTGCATGGCGCCCTGGGGTGCCAGGCTCAAGCTCAGCCAGGCCACCACCAGCGCGATACCGGTGGCCGGAACCATGGTCATGGCCAGCAAACGTTGCTGGCTCATGCCGGTGGCCGACAACACGGTCATTTCGCTTTCAAGGTACAAGCGGCCGTAGGCCAGCAGAATCCCGAGAAACAGGCCCAATGGCAGGATCAACTGCAGGAAGCCCGGCAGGCGAAAGCCCATGATCAGGAACAGCGAACCCGGATCCAGGGCACCCGAGGCAGCCTGGGCGAGGTATTTGACGAAGCGACCACTCATGATGATGACCAGCAATACCGCACTCACGGCACTCAGGGTCAACAGGACTTCGCGGGATAGATAACGGAAGACGATCAAACCAGACACTCCAGGGTTGTCAGGCTAAGGCGGCCAAACAAGCAAGCATATCGAGTCGACCCATTGCTGCAGGCCGGCTAAAAAGATGGCGCATTATCCTGTGATTGACCGCACCTGTCACGGAGCTTGCTCATACGCGTGCACAAAGCTGCCCGCAAGGGTTGTCAGGCTCGGGCGGCGAGGTTCAAACTGCGGCCTTTGTCGCGGGCGGCCTACAGGCTGCCAAGCTTACAAGCCGGAGTACAGACTCCTGGCTCACTGACCTTTATAAGGGACCCGAAAATGGAACTGGTTGTAAAAAGCGTTAGCCCCGAAACGTTGAAAACCGCCACCCTCGTGGTCGCTGTCGGCGAAGGCCGCAAACTCGGCGTTGCCGCCAAGCAACTGGACGAACTGAGCGGCGGCGCCATCAGCGCAGTCCTCAAGCGCGGCGACCTGGCCGGCAAGGTCGGCCAAAGCCTGCTGCTGCAAAGCCTGCCTAACCTTAAAGCCGACCGCGTATTGCTGGTGGGCATTGGTAAAGACGCCGAACTGGGCGACCGTCCGTTCCGCAAGATCATCGCCGGCATCCTCAACACCCTCAAGGGCCTGGGCGGCACCGACGCGGCCCTGGCGCTGGACGAAGTCGTGGTCAAGGGCCGCGACAGCTACGGCAAGACCCGCCTGCTGGCCGAAAGCCTGCTGGACGGCGGCTACGTCTTCGACCAGTTCAAGAGCACCAAGGCCGAACCCCGCGCCCTGAAGAAAGTCACCCTGCTGACCATCAAGGCGGCCCAGGCTGAAGTCGAACGCGCCGTGACCCACGCCCAGGCCATCGCCGGCGGCATGGCGTTCACCCGTGACCTGGGCAACCTGCCACCGAACATCTGCCACCCAACCTACCTGGGCGAGCAAGCCAAGGCGCTGGGCAAGGAATTCAAGGGCCTGAAAGTCGAAGTCCTGGATGAGAAGAAGATCAAGGAACTGGGCATGGGCTCGTTCTATGCCGTGGGCCAGGGCAGCGACCAGCCGCCACGCCTGATCGTGATGCAATACAACGGCGGCAAGAAGTCCGAGAAGCCATTTGCCCTGGTCGGTAAAGGCATCACCTTCGACACCGGCGGCATCAGCCTCAAGCCGGGCCTGGGCATGGACGAGATGAAGTACGACATGGGCGGCGCCGCCAGCGTGTTCGGCACCCTGCGTGCCGTGCTGGAACTCAAGCTGCCGATCAACCTGGTGTGCATCCTGGCCTGCGCCGAGAACATGCCGAGCGGCGGCGCGACCCGTCCGGGCGATATCGTCACCACCCTCAGCGGCCAGACCGTGGAAATCCTCAACACCGACGCCGAAGGCCGCCTGGTGCTGTGCGACGCCCTGACCTACGCCGAGCGCTTCAAGCCGCAAGCCGTGATCGACATCGCCACCCTGACCGGTGCCTGCGTGGTTGCCCTGGGCGCCCACACGTCGGGCCTGCTGGGCAACAGCGACGAACTGATCGGCCAACTGCTCAGCGCCGGCCAGGCTGCCGACGACCGCGCCTGGCAACTGCCGCTGTTCGATGAGTACCAGGAACAGCTGGACAGCCCGTTCGCCGACATCGCCAACATTGGCGGCCCGAAAGCCGGCACCATCACTGCGGCGTGCTTCCTGTCGCGTTTCGCCAAGAACTTCAACTGGGCCCACCTGGACATCGCCGGCACCGCCTGGACCAGCGGCGGCAAGGACAAGGGCGCCACTGGCCGTCCGGTTCCATTGCTGACCCAGTACCTGCTGGACCGCGCCAAAGCCTGAAAATGAAGATCCCCGGGCGCTTGTAAAGCCGCCCGGGGCTCAGGAACCGCAATGACCCAAGTCGACTTCTATATATTGCCCAGCGCCGATCCTTCCGCGCGCCTGGACTTTGCCTGCAAGCTCACCGAAAAAGCCTGGCGCATGGGCCACCGTATCTACCTGCATTGCAGCGATGCCGCCCAGCGTGACGACCTCGACGCCCGCCTGTGGCGCTTCAAGGGCGAAAGCTTCGTGCCCCACGGCGCCGCCGAATCAGAACCGGAAGGCCTGGTGGTACTGGGTTTGGGCGACAGCTGCGGCGATCACACAGACCTGCTGGTCAACCTTGACCTGAAAGTACCGGCCTTCGCCAAGGGTTTCGCCCGCGTGGCGGAAGTGGTGGTGGAAGACCCGGCTATTCGTCAGGCCGCGCGGGAGAGTTTCCGTTTCTACCGCGAACAGGGCTATTCTCTGCAAGATCACCGGCTACAACGACTTTGAGCACACGATGGACACTCCAAACCCGCTAAAAGACTCTGACCACCTGCTGGATGACCTTGAGTCGATCCGCAAGCTGCTCGGTGATGATGACCTGCAACCGCCGCTGCTGACCGATTCGGTCAACGGTGACGTACAAATTCCCCTGCTGTTCGATATGGTGGGTGGCAAGCCGGTTACGCCGGAACCTGTCGAAACGCCCGTGGTACAAGCTGCGCCGGCTGCGGCTGTTGCCGTACCTGCCGCCGAAAAAGCCCCCGACGCCCTGCTGCTGCACCTGGACAACGAACTGCGCGCCGCCGCGCAACTGATCATGCAAGACGTGATCGACGACTTTGCCCCGCATATCGAAACCGAGATCAAGCGCCGGCTGGATGCGCGCATGGAACGGTTGTTGAGCCAGTACCAGAACTAAGGCTGACACATATCCCCTGTGGGAGCGGGCTTGCTCGCGAAGGGCGTGAACGATAACGCGTACATCCTGAATGAACGCGCCGCCCTCAGGTTTTTCGCGAGCAAGCTCGCTCCTACCCCTCTCCCCTATCCCCCGTTATACTTGTCGGCTTTCCTGAATTAATGCCAACTAGGGTCCCGCCGCGCATGGATAAGACCTACCAGCCGCACGCTATTGAAACTTCCTGGTACCAGACCTGGGAGTCCGAGAATTATTTCGCTCCGCAAGGCGCGGGCGATGCCTACACCATCATGATTCCGCCACCGAACGTCACTGGCAGCCTGCACATGGGCCATGGCTTCAACAATGCGATCATGGATGCCCTGATTCGTTTCCGCCGCATGCAGGGTCGCAATACCCTATGGCAACCAGGTACAGACCACGCCGGTATCGCCACCCAGATGCTGGTGGAACGCCAACTGGAAGCCACCGGCCAGAACCGTCACGACCTGGGCCGCGAGAAATTCCTCGAGAAAATCTGGGAATGGAAGGATCAGTCCGGCGGCAATATCAGCCGTCAGATCCGTCGCCTGGGCTCGTCCGTCGACTGGAGCCGCGAGCGCTTCACCATGGACGACGGCCTGTCGGAAGCCGTGAAGGAAGCCTTCGTGCGCCTGCATGAAGACGGCCTGATCTACCGCGGCAAGCGCCTGGTCAACTGGGACACCAAGCTGCACACGGCGATTTCCGACCTTGAAGTGGAAAACCACGACGAGAAAGGTTTCCTGTGGAACCTCAAGTACCCGTTGGCTGACGGCGCCAAGACCGCCGAAGGCAATGATTACCTGATCGTCGCCACCACCCGTCCGGAAACCATGCTCGGCGACGCCGCTGTCGCGGTCAACCCGAACGATGAGCGCTACCAGGCGCTGATCGGCAAGTTCGTCGAGCTGCCGCTGGTTGGCCGTCGCATCCCGATTATCGCGGATGACTACTGCGACCCTGAATTCGGCACCGGCTGCGTGAAAATCACCCCGGCCCACGATTTCAACGACTACGAAGTCGGCAAGCGCCACAACCTGCCGCTGCTGAACATCTTCGATAAAAACGCCGCCGTTCTGCCGGCCTGCCAGGTGTTCAACCTCGACGGCACGCTGAACGAGAGCATCGACGGCAAGATCCCGGCTGAATACGCCGGCCTCGACCGTTTTGAGGCGCGCAAGCAGATCGTTGCCGCCTTCGACGCCGCCGGCCTGCTGGTAAGCGTTGACGACCACGGCCTGAAAGTGCCGAAGGGCGACCGCTCCGGCACCATCATCGAGCCCTGGCTGACCGACCAGTGGTACGTGTCCACCAAGCCGCTGGCTGAGCCGGCGATTGCTGCCGTGGAAGACGGCCGCATCGCGTTCGTGCCGAAACAGTACGAAAACATGTACTTCTCGTGGATGCGTGACATCCAGGATTGGTGCATCAGCCGCCAGCTGTGGTGGGGCCACCGGATTCCGGCCTGGTACGACGAGTCGGGCAAGGTCTACGTGGGCCGCGACGAAGCCGAAGTACGTGCCAAGCACAACCTTGGCGCGGACGTGACGCTGCAACAGGACAACGACGTACTGGACACCTGGTTCAGCTCGGGCTTGTGGACCTTCTCCACCCTCGGCTGGCCGCAACAGACCGAGTTCCTGAAGAAATTCCATTCCACCGACGTGCTGGTCACCGGCTTCGACATCATTTTCTTCTGGGTTGCCCGGATGATCATGCTCACCATGCACTTGGTGAAGAACGAAGACGGCACCCCGCAGGTACCGTTCAAGACCGTGTACGTGCACGGCCTGGTGCGTGATGGCCAGGGCCAGAAGATGTCCAAGTCCAAGGGCAACGTCCTGGACCCGCTGGACATCATCGACGGCATCGACCTGGAAACCCTGGTGCAGAAACGCACCTCGGGCCTGATGCAGCCGAAACTGGCGAAGAAGATCGAGAAGCAGACCCGCGACGAGTTC
>NZ_JBIUVK010000029.1:0-77944 GCF_044742865.1 Pseudomonas sp. NPDC087814
ACAACCCGTACGAACCCGTTGTCATGCTCGTAGGACGTCGGCGTATCGTCCCCGGGAAACAGCGCAATCAACCGACCGGCTTCGTCGTACTGATAGGCCGTCACCGCTCCCAGCGGATTCTGCTCGACCGTCAGCCGGCCTTTTTCGTCGTAGGATTTGAAGTGCTGCGCGCCGTCCGGATCGATCCGCTGCACCAGCCGTGCGCGCTGGTCGTGTACGTAGACTTCCTGGCTGCCATCGGCGTTGTGCACGGTGACCGTGCCGTTGTCATCCCACACATACCGCGTGTCCATCTGCGAAAAGCTGGCCCAGTGCCGGACGCACCTTGCCGCCTTGCCGGACCGTTCCCACTCCCAGAAGAAACTCGCCCCACCGGCCAGTTCCCGCTCCAGGATCACCTGCTGATCGTCGTACCGATAACGCTCGCTTTCGCCGACAGCGTTGGTCGCCTCAACCAACCGCCAGGCATCGTCGTACGTGTAGGAAACAACGTTCTGTTCGGTGACCCAGCCCGGCTCCCGCTGCACCTGATAGTCGACGGCAACGATATGGCCGTGCTCATACCGCAGCAGCAATCCCTGGCCAACATGGTTATCGATCCGCTGAATCCGCCCTGAATAATCGCGGGAAATGCGCAGCCGGTTGTCGTAAGCGTCACTGATCGCCGTCAGCACACCGTCACGGAAGTGGTAGAAAAGCGACGCCTGAGCCAGCACCCATTCATCCGGCAAAGCACCCAGATAAATCGCCGCTTCCGCCAGGCTATTGGTGATCGCCGGCCGTGCAGCAGAGGGCAGGGGAAAGGTGGTGCTGCGGTTTTCGTGATCGGTCCACACCACCGATTCGCCGCTCACCACCAAGCGCTGCGCCAGCGCATGACTCCAGCCAAACCCCAACCCGCAATCCACTTCCACGGCACTGCTGCGATACAACCGCGTCCAGGCAAATGGCAGGACACCCTCCAACGAGCCGTCTGTGAGGGTCAGCAGTTCCTCACCAGTAACCATCGAAACCGGGCAGCCATTGGTACAGGTATTCGCCGAACAGACCGAAGCATCCCCATTGGGGTTTTTCGCCGAAGCCGGGGCATCATCCACATGTTCTTGCTTCACCAGCGCCGTGCGCGCTGCTTTAGGCTTTCGGACCAGCGCTGCCGGATTCGAAACCTCGTTTACACCGGCCTTCAACGGCACGGCCGCTGCCTTGATCGACACTGGATCATTTTTAAGCGACACCGGCTTAAGCACACTGGGGTGCCAGTCCAGCCGTGGTGCCTCGCCCAACTTGGCCATCTGCTCGAGTAACACCCGTGCCCGGCCGGACCTGACCTTGCCCAGCACCTGCGGGCCCAAACGCACCGCCACACCCATGCCGCCGGTGGCCAACAGCAACAGCAGGTTGAGCAGTACCTCGGAAGTCATTTCCCCCAGCAGCTCGTTCATGTCCGGCGGCGGAAGCAATTGCGCCCAACTGAACATCGCCGACAGATAGATGAACAGCAGCGGTTCATCGCTCAGCACCAGAAGACCGTTGGCAATGGCCTCATTGCTGAGCTTCAACAGCTCTTCAAGCTCGCCTTGGGAGAGGTACTGCAGCAACTTTTCGCTATTGGGTTTGATGTCCGCCAGCCAGTCGTACAGGTTTGGAATACCGTCCCAAAGGCTGTACAGCGTGTTCGTAATCCCTCGCACAAACGCGGCGTCCATCAACTTGCGACGGTCGAGGGCGCTGGCGTTTGAGTACTGTTTCCACTGCTCTTCGAAGGTGCTCGTCCATTCACTGCGCAAGCTGCTTTCCAGCGAGCTGATCACCGACTGATAGGAGGCGTAGAGCGCCTTGACGTGATCCTTGGAAACATCGGGGTAGAAGCTGACCTGATACTGCTGGTCGCGCGTGCAGTCGGTGATTTCGAGGATGCCGCTGGGGCCGATGGTTTTATGAATGGGGGGACCGATCAGGCTGCCGTCCTCGGCGATGGCCTGGAGGATGACCGGCGTGTTGCCGATCGGCACAAACCGCTTGCTCTCAAACATATGCACCAGGGTCAGCGCACCATTGGGTTTGCACATTGCAACGGTGGTACTGGGGGCTTTAGAGGAAACAGGCGCGACCAGCGCGACCTCATCCCCAACCTTGAACACCTGCTCGACTTCCAGCGACGAAAAGCTCCAGAAGCTCTCAGCCCAATCGTCAAACGTGTTAAGGCACTCCCTGAAGTTACGAAAGACCGCTTCAACGTCCTTCGTCTCCACATCCATGGGAGCCAGGGCCAACCTGCCTAGGGCGGGATTCAAGAGGCAGCCCCATCGGGCAGGGCATTAATCGAAAAAAACATCGGCGTTCCCTCGCGCTGTGTGATCAGGCGAGGGACTTTGCAGAGGTTTGTAAGAGAAAGAAGTCAGAGCTATCCACTGCTACTGATAGGACGTTTCGCCAAATCCCCGGCTAAACCGACCCGTTTTCGTAAGCCAAATCTCCGACAAAAATAAATCCCACAAAACCCACATACGCAACAAATCCAACTTGACAGCTTCCATTCCCTTGGCGTCTATTGACGTACCCGCTGGATCATTTCGCAGATGTCCCAGGATGCTCAATGAAGACTGATACCTCACTGACCCACATGCCCAGCGTCCTGCACGCAGCCGAAAGCATCCGCCAAGGCACACTGACCCCTGTGCAACTGGTCGAGCGAAGCCTCGAAGCCATCAAAACCCACAATCCCACACTGAATGCCTTCGGCGACGTCTACACCGAATTCGCGCGGGAGCAGGCTGAAATCCTGACCGCAGAAGCGCAGGCCAACCAATTTCGTGGCCCGCTCCACGGCATCCCCTTCGGCATCAAAGACCTGTTCTCCACCGCCAATCTGCGCACCACCCGCGGTTCGCTGACCGGCCTGGACAACGTCCCCACCCAGGACGCCCCGATCATCCGCCGCCTCAAGGAGGCCGGCGCGATCATCCTCGGCAAGACCGCCACCACCGAATTCGGCTGGACCGGCGCCAGCACCTCCCGGGTTTTCGGCAATGGCCGCAACCCCTGGAACCCCCAGCTCACCAGCGGAGGATCCAGTTCCGGCTCGGCCATTGCGGTGGCAGCACGCATGGTCCCGGCCACGCTGGGTTCCGACGGCGGCGGTTCGGTGCGCATTCCCGGCGCCTTTTGCGGTGCATTCGCTCTTAAAGGCTCTCTGGGGCGCATCCCCACCTGGCCCTGGTCCGCCACTGAAATGCTCAGCCACGCCGGCCCGATCACCCGTACCGTGCGCGACAGCGCGTTGCTCTTCGATATCCTCTCCGGGCCCGATCCGCTGGATCACCAGGCCTTGCCCGCGCCCACCGAGTCCTACCTGGCGCGCTGCGACCAACCGCTGGGCCCCGTGCGTGTGGCGTATTGCCCGACCTTGTTCGATACGCCGGTGGACCCGGTCATCGCCGCCACCGTCGAAGCGGCGGTGCATTACCTTGCGGATGAGCTGCCGGTCACCGTCACCACCCTGAACCTGGACTGGCAAGATCCGCTGGCCACCTTCGAAACCCTGTGGGTCGGCGGGCGCGGGATCGCCTATGGCAAATCCCTGGCCGATCGCCTCGACCAACTGGACCCGGGTTTCGCTGCGCTGATCAAGCGCTCCGCCGATTACGATCTGGCGGCCTACCTCAAGGCTGTGCAGCAACGTGCACTGTTCGCCAATCAGGTACACGCGCTGTTTAATGACTACGACGTACTGCTGATGCCGACGATGCCGATCCTGCCGTTCGCCGCCGACCGGGTTGCCCCCGAGGGCTGGCCGGGCGAGGAGGGCGCGGTGCCCTGGGCCCGCTGGACGCCGTTTACCTATCCGTTCAATATCACCGGCAACCCCGCTGCCAGCCTGCCCTGCGGCTTCAGCCCGAGCGGTTTGCCGATTGGCCTGCAGGTGATCGGCCCACGTTTTGCCGACGCCCAGGTGCTGCAATTCTGCGCGGCCGTCGAAGCCATCGCCCCCTGGGATCAGCACCTCCCCCCGATGCTGATGCCTTGATTGATTGCACCCGGAGTGGGCTCAAAAGAAGCCCGCCCGTGATAAACGCTTTGTGTTGTCCTGCCCTTTCACACCCTGATGAGTGAGAGGTACCCGTGACCCTGTCCATGGCTGTATTACGTTCTATGCTCCCCGCTGGACCGGCTCGCGCCGCGTTTCGCCGTGGGGCGCGCAATACCGGCCGCCTGAACCTGCCCTGGAATACCTCTTTTATGCTCAACCAGCCACGTCTCGACGAAATCATGCTCCTGCTCACCCAACACCAGCGCGTCAAGGCGTCGGACCTGGCGCAGGCGCTGTTCGTCTCCGAAGAAACCATCCGCCGCGACTTCAAGTACCTGGAAGAAGCCGGCAAGCTGCGGCGCATCCACGGCGGCGCGATCCTGCCGCGGCTCAACGAAGAACAGCCGCTGCAAGTGCGCAGCCGCATCAAGCCCCAGGCCAAGACGCGTATCGCGGTGTGTGCAGCGAAGCTGGTGAGCGAAGGCATGGTGCTGTTCCTCGACACCGGCACCTCGACCCTGGCCCTGGCCCAGCAACTGACCGCGTTCAGCCAGTTGCGCATCATCACCAACTCCCTGGACATCGCCCGCCTGATCACCGAGCAAAGCGCCAACCAGGTGCTGGTGGTGCCCGGCGATGTGCGCCGCAACGACAACGCGCTGATTGGCGCCCACACCCTGGAATTCGTCCGACAGTTCCACTACGACATTGCCTTCATGGGCATCGGCGCTGTCGACCTTGAGCTGGGGTTCATGGACTACCAGGAGCCCGAGGCGCTGCTGCGCCGGGAACTGACCAAACACAGCCTGCGCAGCGTGATCCTGGCCGATGACGCCAAGTTCGGCCACCGCACCTTTATCAATACGCTGCCGTTCAGCGCCATCACGACCCTGGTCACCAATCGTGCGCCGTCCAACGACTTTGCGACCCGCCTGGAGCAAGCCCATGTCGATATCCTTTACCCCTGAGTTGCTGGTGCCCAGTGAACAGGACCTTGAAACCTTCGAGGCGCTGTTCCGCGACACCTCGGCCATCGGCGCGACCAAGGCCGGTGGGCTGCATCGCCTCGCCGCCTCGGCCGAAGACGGCGCCGTGCGCGACCTGTTCGCGGCCTGGCTGACTGAACGCGGTTTTGACGTGCGTGTGGATGCAGTGGGTAACATGTTCGGTTTGATCACCTTTAATCCAGAAGCGCCCTACGTGCTGTGTGGTTCGCATCTGGACAGCCAGCCGAGTGCCGGGCGTTTCGATGGGGTCTATGGCGTACTGGCCGGCGCAGTCGCGGTGGCCAGCCTGGCTCGCCAACTGCGCGAGCGCGGCGAAACGCCGGCGTGCAACCTGGCGGTGGTGAACTGGACCAACGAGGAGGGCGCGCGTTTCCAGCCCAGCCTGATCGGCAGCAGCGTGTTCACCGGTGACCTGGCCCTGCAGGACGCCTGGGCCTGCCGCGATGGCGATGGCATCAGCCTCAAGCATGCGCTGCAGCAGATTGGTTATCTGGGGGAGGGCCGCGTCGAGCTGGACGTCGCCGGTTATGTGGAAATCCACGTCGAACAAGGTGATGGCCTTGAGCGCGACGGGCTGGCCATCGGTGTGGTGCGCGACACCTGGGCCGCCCTCAAGCAACGGATTCGGTTCATCGGTGAACAGAACCACACCGGCCCTACGCCCATGGCCGCGCGCAAGGACGCCTTGCTGGCCGCCGCCCACGCGATCACTGCGGTGCGGGCGGAGGCCGACCTGCACGGCGTGCTGCTGCACAGCTCGGTGGGGCGCCTGGAGATCTATCCCAATTCCCCCAACGTGGTGCCTTCCAGCGTGACGTTGCATGTCGAGTACCGCTCGCCCGACACCGAATTGCTGGCCGCAGCCGGTGCGCGCCTGGACGCCAGCCTCAAGGCCACCGCCAGCGCCACGTCGACTGACTACAGCATCGAAAGCCGCGCCCTGCGTGAGCCGAGCCACCTGCATCACGGTTTTGCCGAGCTGGCCTACGGGGTCGGCCAGCAACTGCGCTTGCCCATCGGCAACAGCGTCACCGTGTCAGGCCACGACGCCATCAGCCTGAGCCGGCATTACCCGGTGTGCCTGCTGTTTATCCCGAGCAGCAATGGCGTGTCCCACAACGAAGCGGAATTCACCAGCGAACAGGACATGCGCAACGGCCTGCACATGCTGACCGCGTTGCTGCACCGCGCCTGTTCCACCCCCAACGCCTACCGCTGAGGTCTGCCATGTCGAGTCGTTTGCAAGCAAAGTCACGGCTGCTGGGCGCCCTGGAGGCCGCCGGCTTGTCCGCCCATGTGGTGGTCGAAGAGGGCACCGCCGGGATTGCCTCGCCGGTACGCCTGGCCACCGAGTGGGCCGGTTTTACCGTCAGCGCACCGTGGGGCCAGTGTTACGCCAAAGTCTTGCATGACGACATGCGCGCGCTGATCGACATTGAACGCACTGCCCGCGCCACCCAACTGGCAGCTGATTGCGACGTGACGCCGGGTGTGCGCCTGGTGGATGCCACGGCCGGCGTGTTGCTGCTGGATGCGTTGCCCACCAGCGAGTGGCGTTGGGCCCGCCTCGACGAATTGATGCAGCCCCAGCGCCTGCAAGCGCTCTGGGCCCTGAAGAAACAACTGCACCAAGGCACCTCGCCGGGCTTCGCCCGCTCGCCGCTGCAAGACATCCAGCACCTGCGCGAATTATGCGTGCGCTACAGCGTGGCCTTGCCCATCGACCACGCCTGGATCAGCACCTGCATTGACCTGGCCTGGACCTCGCTGCAACTGAACGCCAGCGACTCGGTGCCGCTGCACGGCGACGGCGTGGCGAGCAACGTGATGATCGGCCCGGACGGCGCCTTGCAACTGATCGACTTCGATTACGCCGGCAGTGGTGATCCCTGGTACGACGTGGCCATCAGCCTTAACGAGTTGTACGTCTTCGAAAACGACTGGCGCGAAGGCATCCATGCCTGGGCCGGCGAGTGCCGTGAAAGCGACTATGCGCGCTGCCGCTTGTACGCCTTGATCAACGATTGGTACTGGACGCTCTGGGGCCTGTGGGTCGGCGCTACCTCGGCGCGGCCGCTGGAGTTTTCCAAGGTCGGGCAGTGGACGCTGTTGCGCTGCCGCCAAAGTCTGCAAGACCCGCGGTTTGAAGGTTGGCTACGTCAGGTACAGGAGGGGCAGGCATGAAAGCGTTAGGTGAGGCGTGTACGCCACAAGAGTGTCAGCTGGAAGCGGCGGTGCGCGGGGTTGCCAGTTGGGGCGGCACCGGCATTCGTTATGAACCGGTCAGCGGCGGGATTTCCAACACCAACTGGCGGGTGGAAGTGGCCGGGATCGACACTGCGTATTTCTTCAAGGTACCGGGCGTGGGCACCGAGATGTTCATCGACCGCCGCACGGCCCACGACGCCAGCCTCAAGGCGGCGCAAACCGGCTATGGCGCGCCGGTGTTCGCATTCCTTGAAGAGTTCGGCGTGGAAGTCTTCGAGTTCATGGAGGGCTGGCGCGCCTCCTCCAACCACGACTTCCTCGACCGCGACGTGCGCCACAACGCGCTGCACGCCCTCAAGGCGTTCAACGACCAGCCGCCACTGGTGCAGACCAAGACCGTGTTCGACATGATTGCCGAGCACCAGCGGCAGGTGGAGCAACTCAACGGCTGCAAGCCCGCCGACGACGCCTGGCTGCGCCGCCAATGCGACCGCGCCCGGGGCGTGCTGCAAGCTTCCGGCATCGACCTGGCTCCCTGCATGAATGACACCCTGGCGGGTAATTTCATGCTCAACGACCGTCGGCAAATTCGTCTGGTGGACTTCGAATACGCCTCCAACAACGACCGGCATTACGAACTGGCGCTGTGGTTCGGCGAGATGTTTTTCACTGATGAAATGGAACTGGCCCTGATCGAGGATTACTTCGGCCAGGTCACCCCGCAGAACCTCGCGCGCATCAAGTTGCACAAGGCCCTGGCGGACATCAAATGGTCGACCTGGGCGATGGTGCAGCACGCGGTGTCGCAGCTGGATTTCGACTTCTATAAATACGGCACCTGGAAGCACATGCGTGCCCGCAGCATCATCAACGATTCGCAATGGGAAACCTGGCTAAGACAGGCTTGAGCCTGCGCCAGACAACAATAATGCATTGAATGAAGTCACTTGGGCGCTGATTGGTGCCTGCGTTTTCACTGCTTGATTTTTGTTTGATCACACAAAAAAACGATCCACAAATTCAAGGAGCACCCGACTCATGAAATCTGATAGCGCACCACCCGGACGCCTGAAAAGCCAACTCTTTGGCGTGTACTTTTTCCTGTTGCTGATGCTCGCCTTATTCCCGCCGTTCTATTTGAGCGTGAGCGGCAGTACCGCGTTGGTACTGGGCATACCGTTGCCGATCTTCTACTGGATCGCCATTGCAGTCCTCGCAGGCCTGGGCCTGTGGGCGTTGTACGTCGCCGAATTGAAGGCCGGCGAAATACCCGAAGAGGGGGATGCGCAATGATCAGCACCGCCAGCGATGCCAACCTCTTTATCACCTTCGGCGTCATCGGCCTGTTCCTGGCCGGGATGATCGCCGTGCTGTACGCCACCAACCGCGAGAGCACGAGTTTTTCCGACTACGCCGTAGGCGGGCGCTCCTATGGGCCGTGGTACATCGCCATGTGTTACACCAACTCGTGGTGGCCGGGCTCGACCTTTACCGCGTTTTTCGCCCTGACCATCGGCGGCGCCCTGGGCTTCTACGGCATGGTCTACGCCACCCTTGGCGTGACGGCAATGTACCTGATGGCCCGCCGCGCGTGGACCTGGGGCCAGCGTTTCAACCTGCGCACCCAGCCGGACTTGCTCGGCATGCGCTTCAACAGCCCGGTGGTCAAGCGCGTGGCCTCGATCATCGGCATCATCTCGGTATTCCCGTGGGTGGTGATGGGCATCCAGGCGTTGGCGATGTTGTTCCAGTTCGCCAGCTTCGGCCGCTGGGGCGTCACCACCTGCCTGGTCGCCGGCGTGGTGGTGGTGCTGGTGCGCCAGTACTGGACCGTGAGCATGGGCATGCGCGGGCTGATCATGACCGACATGTTCCAGGGCCTGATCGCCTATGTCGTGTGTGCGGCGCTGTGTGTGTTCCTGCTGTTCGGCGACCAGGCGTCGTTCTCCAACCTGTCGCACCTGCCGGCGAAAATGTTGCTGATTCCCGGCGCCAGCGGCACCGGTTACGGCCCGCTGTACATGTTCAGCCTGATCTTCACCGGCGTGATCGGCTCGATGTGCTGGCCCATGAGCTTCCAGCGCATCTACACCGCCAGCGGCGTCAAGGCGGTGAAGAAAGGCACGCTGTACACGATCCTGTTGGTGGGTGGTTTCTACGGGATTCTGATGCTGTTTGCCGCGGCCATCAGCCAGGACCCGAACGTCATCGCGCACCCGCAACAAGGTTGGTTCCTCTCGCTGTTCGACATCGGCGGGCCGTGGATGCTGGCGCTGGCGATCGTCATCGTACTGGCGGCGAGCATCGGCCACGTCGACGGCTGCGTGCAGGTCTGCGGCACCCAGTTCGCCAACGACCTTGCCACCTGGAACACCCCGCGTACCGACCGGCAACTGACGCTGCTGGCCAAGTCCGGGATGGTGGTGTTTATCGTTGCCGCCTCGGTGCTGGCATACCTGACCTTTGATTACGCGCGACTGCAATTGCTGGCGCAGATTTCCTACCAGGGGATTATCCAGTTGGCGGTGCCGCTGTTCTTCGGGATCTTCAGCCGCCGCGGCAACAAGGAAGGCGCGATTGCCGGGATGCTGGCGGGGATTGTGGTGGCGATTGTGCTGACGACGATGTATCCGGACGACATTCCCGGGCTGGGGTCGTTGACCAGCGGGATTGTGGGGCTGGTGGTCAATGCGGGGATTTTTGTGGCGTGTGCATGGGCGATCAAGCCGAGTGAGGAGGAGAGTGCGCGGGTGGAGCAGTTGTTTGAGATGGCGGCGCCAGGGCGCAAAGTGCCAATGGGGGCAAGGCCGGTCCTGAACTGAACCCACTTCTCAAACCCAATGTAGTTCCAATGTGGGAGCGGGCTTGCTCGCGAATGCAGACTGTCAGTTAAAGCATCAGCGACTGATATACCGCATTCGCGAGCAAGCCCGCTCCCACATTTTTGATTGTGTTTCTACACAGCATTCCCGTTTTGTCGCAGGCGTTTGTAGAGGGTATTGCGGCTGACGCCAAGCTCTCTGGCCAGGTGAGAGATATTCCCGCCCACCGCCTTCAGTCGCTCATTCAGGTCCAGACTGTCATCCACTGCATCACACACCGGCACCACCCCATTCAAATCCACAAAAAAATCATCCGGCAAATGTTCCACCCGAATCGGCTGCTCTTCCGCCATGGCCAGCGCCACCTGCAACACGCTGCTCACCTGGCGTAGATTCCCCGGCCACGGATGCTGTTCAAACAAGGCCAGCACCTCGTTACTCAACCCGGCCCACTGCGTCGGCTCGCGATGCTGTTGCCACAGCTGCTTGAACAACGCCTGTTTATCCGTGCGCTCCCGTAGCGGCGGCAGCTCCAGGGTCAGGCCACCGATGCGGTAATACAGGTCTTCGCGAAAACGCCCGAGCTGTACCTGTTCGCGCAGCGAGCGGTTGGTGGCGGAGATGATCCGCAAATCCACCGGGTACAACTCGCTGCTGCCTACAGGCTGCACACAGCGTTCCTGCAATACCCGCAACAGCCGGGCCTGGGTCGGCAGGGGCATGTCGCCGATCTCGTCGAGGAACAGCGTGCCTTTGTCTGCCTTGCGGATCAGCCCGATGCTGCCTTTCTGGTTGGCGCCGGTGAATGCGCCTTTTTCATAGCCGAACAGTTCCGACTCCACCAGTTCGGCGGGGATCGCTGCGCAGTTGACCGCGATAAACGCTTGTTGGCTGCGAGAGCTGGCCTGGTGCAGGGCTTTGACGAACACTTCCTTGCCGACACCTGTTTCACCGTGGATCAGCAACGGAATATCCTTTTCCAGCAGGCGCTCGGCCTGACGCACGGCCTTTTCCACGCGGGCATCGCCGAAGTGCAGGGTCTTGAGACTGATGGCCGTGGGGCCGGGTTCGCGGGGCTTTTTCGTTTCCACGAACACGCGAGCCTGCACTGGCGCCTGTTTCGGCCGTTTCAGCAGGCACTGGAAACGGTTGCGCCCGGCGGCTTGCAGCGAGAAGGGCAGGCCTTCGGGCTGGTTGAGCAGTTCCAGCAGCGAGACCTTGAACAGGCTGTCGATCAATACCCGCGACAGGCTGATGCCCAGCAGGTTGTCGGCCCGGCGATTGGCCGACAGTACCTGGCCGCTTTCATCAAAAATCAGCAGCCCGGCCCACTGGCTGTCGAGATTGTTCAGCCCGGTGTTGAACGTCAGCTGGAAATGCTCACCGCGAAACAGGTTGAGGATCAGCCGGTTCTCGACGGTCTGGCTCATCATCTTGACCATGCCGAGGGTGTGGGAAGGCGGCAGGTAGCTGTCGCTGGACACATCCAGCACCGCGATGATTTCCCGCTGCGCATCGAAGATCGGCGCTGCCGAGCCGGTCATGAAACGGTTGGCCTTGAGGAAGTGTTCGTCATGTTCGATATGCACTGCCTGGGCACAGGCCAGGGCGGTGCCGATGGCGTTGGTGCCGCTGGAGCGCTCCATCCAGCTGGCGCCGGCGCTGAAACCACGGGCCAGCTTGGGGTCGATAAAGCGTTGGGTGCCCCACGAAGTCAGCACCTGGCCCTGGTTGTCGGCAAGCATGATCAGGCAGTTGGAATTGCTGAGGATGTTTTCGTAGTAGGGCAGCACTTCCTGGTGGGTGGTCTGCACAAGGGAATGCTGGCTTTCCAGCAACTGGCTGACGCCGTCTGCGGGCAGTTGGTCGAAGCTCGGTGTGCTCTGGTGATCCAGGCCATAGGCCCGGCAGCGGCGCCAGGAGTCCTGGATGATGGCATCGTGCGCCAGCGGTGTGCTCATGGCGGTGACCCTTGCTTTATTGTTGTTCTGGGGTGCGGAAGGCCCGTTCAGTGTTGTTCAGAACTGTTCATTGTCAACCCGCCGATTGTTCAGTTGTTCAGCCTGACCTGTTCATTTCTGTTCAGAGGCGAATCGCTGTTTTGCCTAACTCGTTGACCGGCCTGAGGTTTGGGTTGTTGGCACGGAACTCGCTCTGTGCTCCTGCCAGAACCATTCCAATAATAAAAAGGTCGTGTCATGTCATTGACCCTGGAGCACGTCACTCGCGTTGTCGAAGGCCAAACCTGGATCGACGACGCCAACCTGCGTTTCGAAGCCGGTTCCTTCAATGTATTGCTGGGCCGCACGCTCTCCGGCAAGACCAGCCTGATGCGCCTGATGGCCGGCCTGGACAAGCCCGACAGCGGGCGCATCCTGATGAATGGCGTGGACGTCACCCAGAAGCCGGTGCGCCTGCGCAATGTGTCGATGGTCTATCAGCAGTTCATCAACTACCCGACCATGACCGTGTTCGAGAACATCGCCTCGCCGCTGCGCCAGGCCGGAGTCTCTGCCGAGCAGATCCAGAGCAAAGTCCTCGAAACCGCGAAAATGCTGCGTATCGAGAAATTCCTCCAGCGTCACCCCCTGGAACTCTCCGGCGGCCAGCAGCAACGCACCGCCATGGCCCGGGCGCTGGTCAAGGATGCCGAGCTGATTCTGTTCGATGAACCCCTGGTGAACCTGGACTACAAACTGCGCGAAGAACTGCGCCAGGAAATGCGCGAGCTGTTCAAGGCACGCCATACCATCGCGATCTACGCCACCACCGAACCCAACGAAGCCCTGGCCCTGGGCGGTACCACCACGATTCTCCACGAGGGCCGGGTGATCCAGAGCGGCAAGGCCGCCGAGGTCTATCACCAGCCGCAAACCGTGCTGGCGGCCGAGCTGTTTTCCGAGCCGCCGATCAACCTGATGCCCGGGCGCATCAGTGGCAATGAAGTGAGCTTCGCCAACTTCGTGCACTTCCCGCTGAACGTCGACCTGCGGCCCATCGGTGAGGGCGAGTTTCGCTTTGGCGTGCGTCCCAGCCATATCAGCCTGGTGCCGAGCAACGACGATGACCTGGAGCTGGCAGTGACCGTGGAAGTCGCCGAGATCAGTGGCTCGGAAACCTTCCTGCATGTGCGCAGCGAACACTTCTTGCTGGTGCTGCATTTGCCCGGCGTGCATGAGTACGACGTCGACGCGCCGATCCGCATCTATATCCCTACCCACAAACTGTTTGTGTTCGATGGTCAGGGACGTCTGGTCCAGGCTCCGGGCCGACGTGTCGCGAGGGTTGCCTGATGGCCGAGATCCATTTGCAGAACCTGGCCCACAGCTACAGTTCAAAGCCAAACGGCCCCGAGGACTACGCGATTCGCGAGATGAACCACGTCTGGGAGCAGGGCGGCGCCTACGCGTTGCTGGGGCCGTCGGGCTGCGGCAAGTCGACCTTGCTCAACATCATCTCCGGCCTGCTCAGCCCATCCGAAGGCCAGGTGCTGTTCGACGCCAAGGTGGTCAACGAACTGACCCCGGAAAAACGCAACATCGCCCAGGTGTTCCAGTTTCCGGTGGTGTACGACACCATGACCGTGTTCGATAACCTGGCTTTTCCCCTGAGAAACCAGGGCATGGCCGAGGCGAAGATTCATAGCAAGGTGCAGGAAATTGCCGAGGTGCTCGACCTGCAAAACCTGCTGGACAAAAAGGCCCGCAACCTCACTGCCGATGAAAAACAGAAAGTCTCCATGGGCCGCGGGCTGGTGCGGGATGACGTGTCGGCGATCCTGTTCGACGAACCGCTGACGGTGATCGACCCGCACCTGAAATGGAAGCTGCGGCGCAAGCTCAAGCAGATCCACGAGCAGTTCAACATCACCATGGTCTACGTGACCCACGACCAACTGGAAGCCTCGACCTTCGCCGACAAGATCGCGGTGATGTATGGCGGGCAGATCGTGCAGTTCGGCACGCCCCGGGAGTTGTTCGAGCGGCCCAGCCACACCTTTGTCGGCTATTTCATCGGCAGCCCTGGGATGAATCTGATTGAGGTGCAGGCAGAGGCGGGCGGTGTGCGCTTTGCCGGGACACATCTGGCGTTGCCCGAGGCGTTGCAGCAGCGCATTGGCGAAACGCCTTACAAAAGGCTGCAGGTCGGCATCCGCCCGGAATTTATCCATGTGTGGGATGAGCACAATCCCGACGCGCTACAGGCGCAAGTCACCCATGTGGAAGACCTCGGCACCTACAAGATCATGACCCTCAACCTCGATGGCGCACCGTTGAAAGTGCGCCTGGCCGAAGACAAACCGGTGCCCGAGGGCCAGGCGTCCATCAGCTTTCCGGGGCAGTGGCTGATGGTGTATGCCGATGACTACTTGCTGGAGGTGCAGCCATGAACAAGGTGCAGAACAACAAGGCCTGGTGGCTGGTATTGCCGGTGTTCCTGCTGGTGGCCTTCAGCGCGGTGATCCCGATGATGACCGTGGTCAACTACTCGGTGCAGGACATCTTCGACCAATCCAGCCGCTACTTCGTCGGCGCCGACTGGTACAAACAGGTGCTGCTGGACCCGCGCCTGCATGACTCGCTGCTGCGTCAGTTCACCTACTCGGCGTGTGTGCTGTTGATCGAGATTCCGCTGGGCATCGCGATTGCCCTGACGATGCCCACCAAGGGTCGCTGGTCGTCGCTGGTGTTGATCGTGATGGCGATTCCGCTGCTGATTCCGTGGAACGTGGTCGGCACCATCTGGCAGATCTTTGGCCGTGCCGACATTGGCCTGATGGGTTCCACGCTCAATGCGATGGGCATCAGCTACAACTACGCCGCCAACACCATGGACGCCTGGGTCACGGTGCTGGTGATGGACGTGTGGCACTGGACGTCCCTGGTGGCGCTGCTGTGTTTCTCGGGGCTGCGGGCGATCCCGGATGTGTACTACCAGGCGGCGCGGATTGATCGGGCGTCCAGCTGGGCGGTGTTCCGACATATCCAGCTGCCAAAACTGAAGAGCGTGCTGTTGATCGCGGTGATGCTGCGCTTCATGGACAGTTTCATGATCTACACCGAACCGTTTGTGCTGACGGGCGGCGGGCCAGGGAACGCCACCACCTTCCTCAGCCAGACGCTTACCCAGATGGCCGTAGGCCAATTCGACCTGGGCCCGGCGGCGGCGTTTTCGCTGGTGTACTTCCTGATCATCCTGTTGGTGTCCTGGCTGTTCTACACCGCCATGACCCACTCCGACGCCAACCGCTGAGGCCGCCAACATGAGCAAGCGCAAGCTGATCCCGCTGCTGGTCTACATCCTGTTCCTGCTGGTGCCGATCTACTGGCTGCTGAACATGTCCTTCAAGAGCAACACCGAAATCCTCGGCGGCCTGACCCTGTTTCCGCAGGACTTCACCTTCGCCAACTACAAGGTGATCTTCACCGACCCGAGCTGGTACACCGGCTACCTCAACTCGCTGTACTACGTCAGCCTCAACACCGTGATTTCCCTGAGCGTGGCGCTGCCGGCGGCCTACGCGTTCTCGCGCTACCGCTTCCTCGGCGACAAGCACTTGTTCTTCTGGTTGCTGACCAACCGCATGGCGCCGCCGGCGGTGTTTTTGCTGCCGTTCTTCCAGCTGTATTCGTCCATTGGCTTGTTCGATACGCATATCGCGGTGGCCTTGGCCCATTGCCTGTTCAACGTGCCGCTGGCGGTGTGGATTCTCGAAGGTTTCATGTCGGGCGTGCCCAAGGAAATCGACGAAACGGCCTACATCGACGGGTACAGCTTCCCCAAGTTTTTCGTGAAGATTTTCATCCCGCTGATTGGCTCGGGGATCGGCGTCACGGCGTTTTTCTGCTTCATGTTTTCCTGGGTCGAGCTCCTGCTGGCACGCACGCTGACGTCGGTGAACGCCAAACCCATCGCCGCAGTGATGACCCGTACGGTTTCGGCCTCCGGCATCGACTGGGGCGTGCTGGCGGCGGCGGGGGTGTTGACCATTTTGCCGGGCATGCTGGTGATCTGGTTCGTTCGCAACCATGTGGCCAAGGGCTTTGCCCTGGGCCGGGTCTGAGGAGTCGATGATGGAATGGATGGCCTGGACCACCCCGACTGCACTTTTCTTTGCCGCGATCGGCCTGCTGCTGGTGGGCATGACGACCTGGGAATTGCGCTCGCCGAGTATACCCCGGCGCGGCTTTTTACCGATCAGCACCACCCGTGGTGATCGTTTGTTTATCGGTCTTCTCGGCAGCGCCTACCTGCATTTGTTGGTGATCGGCGTAACCGGCTGGAGCATCTGGGTGGCGTCCGCGCTGTCTCTGGTGTGGCTGTTGTCTGTGATGCGCTGGGGCTAGCTGCCCCTTTTGAACCCCAAAACCAGGAGGTCTCTATGTTCGATAAAAACAATAAGCTGCGACATAGCATTTCATTGGCGGCCGTGCTGGCGCTCAGCGGGCTCAGTGCTGCGGCCTGGGCGGATGCTTATGAAGACGCTGCGAAAAAATGGATCGGCAGTGAGTTCAAACCGTCGACCCTCACCGAAGCCCAGCAGCTTGAAGAGCTGAAGTGGTTTATCAAGGCCGCGGAGCCGTTTCGTGGGATGAAGATCAACGTGGTGTCGGAAACCCTCACCACCCACGAGTATGAATCCAAGGTGCTGGCCAAGGCCTTCAGCGAAATCACCGGGATCAAGCTGACCCACGACTTGCTGCAGGAAGGCGACGTGGTGGAAAAGCTGCAAACCCAGATGCAGTCCGACAAGAATATCTATGACGGCTGGGTCAACGATTCCGACTTGATCGGTACGCACTTTCGCTATGGCAAGACAGAATCCATCACCGACCTGATGGCCAACGAAGGCAAGAACTTCACTTCACCCACCCTGGACATCAAGGACTTCATCGGTATTTCGTTCACCACTGCGCCCGACGGCAAGATCTACCAACTGCCCGACCAACAGTTCGCCAACCTGTACTGGTTCCGCGCCGACTGGTTCGAACGGGCAGACCTGAAAGCCAAGTTCAAGGAGAAGTACGGCTATGAACTCGGGGTGCCGGTGAACTGGTCGGCCTACGAAGACATCGCCAAATTCTTCAGCGAAGACGTCAAGGAAATCGACGGCAAGCGCGTCTACGGGCACATGGACTATGGCAAGAAAGACCCGTCCCTGGGCTGGCGCTTCACCGATGCCTGGTTCTCCATGGCCGGTGGCGGCGACAAGGGCCTGCCCAACGGTTTGCCGGTGGACGAATGGGGCATTCGCGTGGAGGACTGCCACCCGGTGGGCTCCAGCGTCACCCGTGGTGGCGACACCAACGGCCCGGCGGCGGTGTATGCCACGCAGAAATACGTGGACTGGATGAAAGCCTATGCACCACCGGAAGCGGCGGGCATGACCTTCTCCGAATCCGGTCCGGTGCCGTCCCAGGGCAACATCGCCCAGCAGATCTTCTGGTACACCGCGTTTACCGCCGACATGACCAAGCCGGGCCTGCCGGTGGTCAACGCCGACGGCACGCCGAAATGGCGCATGGCGCCATCACCCGTCGGGCCTTACTGGGAAAAGGGCATGAAGAAGGGCTATCAGGACGTAGGTTCCTGGACCTTCCTCAAGTCGACGCCCGAGAAGCAGAAACTGGCGGCCTGGCTCTACGCGCAGTTCGTGACCTCGAAAACCGTGTCGCTGAAAAAAACCATCGTTGGCCTGACGCCGATTCGTGAGTCTGACATCAACTCCCAGGCCATGACCGACCTGGCGCCGAAACTCGGTGGGTTGGTGGAGTTCTACCGCAGCCCGGCCCGGGTGGAGTGGACCCCGACCGGCACCAACGTGCCGGACTATCCACGGTTGGCGCAATTGTGGTGGAGCCATATTTCGGAAGCGGCCAGCGGAGAAAAGACGCCGCAGCAGGCGCTGGACGGGTTGGCCAAGGATCAGGACGCGATCATGACGCGCCTGGAACGCTCCAAGGTGCAGCCGATTTGCGGGCCGAAAATGAACGAAGAACGGGATGCGCAATACTGGTTTGACCAGCCGGGTGCGCCGAAACCGAAGCTGGCGAATGAGAAGCCGCAGGGTGAGACGGTCAGTTATAACGAGTTGCTGAAGTCGTGGGAGGCGGCGCGCAAGTAACCCAGACGCCGCAGATCAAAAATGTGGGAGCGGGCTTGCTCGCGAAGGCGGTAGATCAGTCAGCAGATATGTGACTGACAGACCGCTTTCGCGAGCAAGCCCGCTCCCACATTGGGTTTGCGGTGTTTCTGCAAGGGGGGCTATTTGGGATACAGCGGCGGCAAGCTGGTGCTATCCCCTGCAGGGTCCTGCTCGCGCTCCGCCATCGGAATCGCCTTCACCGCCCGCCACAATTCCTCTCCCTGCCAATACTGCCCACTCTCGCTGTACAGCGCGCCGTTCAACCCATCCAGCGCATCCGACAACGGCACAAACCGCGCCGCCATATCCGCCAGGGTCTCCGGCTGCTGTCGCGCCCAGGCATCCAGCGCCTGACGCGTAGCCTGCGGGTCATTCGCCTGGCTCGCTCGCTTGAGGTCGTCCAGCAAAGTTCGCGGGCTCGGGCCGGTTTGCGCGGCACGCAAAATCGCCGGCTGCCAGCGTGCACGCCACCACAAACCGAAGCCCAGCAGGGTGGTGCAGGCCAGGATCAGGCTGGTCAGTTGCCAGATCCACAGGCTGTCGTTGTCCGGCGCGGTGATCACGGTCGGGCTGGCCGGCGTGTCCACGATCAGGCTCGGGTTGGTCGCCACCTGCAGGGTGCGCGCCGGCAGGCTGGTGCGTTCCAGATGGTCTTCGTGGGTGTTCCACCACACCAGTTCCACCGCCGGCAGTTCAAGCGCGCCAACGCGGTTGGGCACCAGCGCTTCGCGGTCTTCACGGCTGCCGATCAGGCCACGGTCGTTGTTCTGGTTGCTCAGCACCGGCTGGTCCGGGTAGCGGCGCAGGCCGGGGATGTCGCTCAGTGCCAGCGGTGGCAGTTGCGCGCCGGCCAGGCCTTCGGCTTTCAAGGTCAGGCTGCGGGTCAGGGAGTCGCCCACCTGTACGTGATCGGGCTCGGGGTTCCAGCTTTCCGTGAGGGTCAGGCTGCGGGCCGGCAGCCAGGGAGCATCCGCCGGGTACAGCGCAGGCTTGGCCTTGACCGTCAACGACAGCTCCGGCGAACTGACGTGAATCAGCTTGCCGGGCTTGGAACCCTGGGGGTTGTTGTCCTGGGCGGGCCGTGGCTCTACCAGGGTGGCGCTGAACGTCTGCGTCGGAATGGTCAGCGTGCCGCTGTGCTGCGGGTAGATGGCATAGCGGGTTTCGATCACACCGTGGCGGATGCCGTTGATGACTTTCTCGTAGGTGCGCGACTCGCCCAACTGCTCGATGCGCGTATCGGCGATCTGCAACGGCGTGAGGCTGCTGTCGTCATACAGCGACACCGAGTGGTAGACGCGCACGGTCAGCAACGCCTGGGCCTGGACGTAGACGCTGTCCTGGTCGAGGTTGGTTTCGATGAACACGGGAGCCAGTTGGGCCTCGGTGTTCTGGCTGACGGTTTCCACCACTTGCAGGGTAATCGGCTGGGTCTTGAGTTCGCCGATCTGTAACGGTGGAATCACCACGGTGCCGTTCTCCTTGGGCAGCAGGGTGATTATCCAGCGGGTGGTGGCGTGGTTGTCGCCGCCCAGGGTGGTGAGCTGGTTGATCTGGCGCGTGCCGCTCACTTCAAACAGCGGGTCCAGCGGCGCCAGGTCCGGTTTGCCGAACAGCGTGACGTCGTTGGATTCCACCGTCAGTTCCACCGTCTCCCCGGAATTGATGCGGCTGCGGTCGACACTGGCCACCAGGCCGGCGGCCTGGGCCTGGCTGGCCCACAACGCGAGGGTGAGAAGAAGGGCGGTGCAGCGGTTCATCGAGTCTTGTCCTGATGTTGTTGCTGTTCGTACCAGAATTTGCGTCGCAGCAACTCGCCGGGGTTGTCCGGGATCTGCCGCAGCCATTGTTCCAGGGCCTGGCGCTGCTCGCCTTCAAGTGTGCCGTCGACCGGGCGCAGGGGCGGGGTGGTGGTTTGTTCATCACCCAACTCGCTGCCGGGTACCTCGTTGCTGCCGGCGTGGGGCGTGGCCCCGGTTTGCGCGTCGGTCGCGCCGGGCTGGCCCTGGCCTTGGGACGTCTGCTCGCCACCGGTGGCGGTCTGGCTGCTGGCGCCCGGTTGCGCAGTCTGGCCGGGTTGGGTGGTTTCGTCATCCTCGTTTTTTGCAGGCTTGGCCGGCTCGGTTTTTTCCGGTTCCTGTTGCATCAGGCTTTCCACCAGCGCCTTGTTCTTCAGCGCCGGCTGCAAGTCTGGCTGGGCTTCGAGGGCTTGTTCGTAGGCATCGATCGCCGCTTCCAGCTCGCCGCTTTTGGCCAGGGCATTGCCTCGATTGTAGTGGGAGTAGGCGTCGCTGCCTTCGGCAAACCGCTTGGCGGCTTCGGCATAGTTGCCCGCTTCATACAGTGCGACGCCTTGCCATTGCGGGTCTTCGAAATGTTCGGCTGCTTCGGCCGGGCGTTTTTTCTTCAGCAGCAGTTGGCCCTGTTGGTCGGGGCGCAGCCACAGGTCCTGGAAGTCGAAGGCATAGCTGGGCTGCGGCGCGCCCAACAGCAGCAACGGCAGGAAGAACAGCCAGCCACGGCGCCCGGCGCAGGCGGCCAGCAGCAATAGCGGTAAGAGCAGCCAGTAACCCTGGTCGGCCCAGGTGTCGAGGTGCAGCAGTTGGCCGTCATTGCGCAGGTTTTGCGGGCCATCCAGCAGGCCGAGGTGGCGCAGGTCCTTGTCGTCCAGGCGGGCCTGGCGGTAGCGGCCGCCCATTTCGCTGGCGAATGCCTTGAGGGTCGGGCTGTCGAGACGCGGTACGAGGATTGCGCCTTGGGCGTCCTTGAGGAATTCGCCGCTTTCCTGGGTCACCGGCGTGCCTTCGCGGCTGCCGATGCCAAGGATCGACAAGCTCGGCGCCTGGTTGCCTTGCAGCTGCAGGCGGATCCCCTGGCGTTCCTGCTTGGACAGCGACGAGCCGATCAGCAGCAGCCGACCCTGGCCGAGGCCGCCATGCTTGAGCAGGCTCAGGGCCTTCTCCACGGCCAGGTCGGCGCGGTGGCCGGGCTCGGGCATGATCGAGGGGCGCAGGGCTTCCAGCAGGTTATGGCTGGTGGCCAGGTCGTCGGACAGCGGCACCAGCGTGTGCGCGCTGCCGGCGTAGACCACGATGGCAGTCTGCGCATCGCTGCGGGCCTGAAGCAGGTCGAACAGCTTGCGCCGTGCCTGTTCGAGGCGGCTGGGCGGGCTGTCGGTGGCGAGCATCTCCGGGGTCAGTTCCAGCAGCACCACCAGCGGGTCGGCGGGCTTCTGGCTGGACTGTTCGACGCGTTCCCAGCTCGGGCCCAGCAACGCCAGCACGGCCAGCAGCCAGGCGATGCCGAGCACCACCCATGGCGACTTGCTTTCGCGGCCACTGCCGCCGCTGAGCAGCGCGGCGTGGAAGGCCGGCGGCAGAATCATCTGCCAGCGCCCGGCGCGTTTCTGGCGGTGCCACAACTGCCACAGCAACCAGCCGAGCAGCGGCAGCAGCAACAGCCACCAGGGACGGAACCAGTGCGGCCACAGGGCGATCATCGACGCCTCCGCAAACGCAGGCGTTTGAGGCGTTCACGCCATTCAGGATTGGGTTGCAGGAAACGGCCCTTGCTTGAGAGTTTGTTGAACAGGCGTTGCAGGGCGTTATCCGGCCAGCGTTCCTGGATCACCAGCAGCATGCTGAGGATCAGCGCCAACGCCAGCGGCGCGCTGTACAGCGCCTGGGCGGGGCGGGCCTGGGTGGGTTGCTGGGCCACGGGTTCGAGCTGGTCGAGGGTTTCCTTGATCTTCAGCAGTTCGTTGCCGTCGCGGGCGCGGAAGTAGCGGCCGCCGGTGGCCTCGGCGATGGCCTTGAGGGCCGGTTCGTCGAGGTCGAGGCTCGGGTTGACGCCGAGGATGCCCAGGGAGCCGGTTTGCTCGGGGTCTGCGCCGATGCCGATCGGGTAGATTTTCACGCCTTCTTCGGCGGCCAGGCGGGCGGCGGTCAGCGGGTCGATTTCGCCGGCATTGTTGGCGCCGTCGGTGACCAGGATCAGCACCCGGCTTTGCGCCGGACGCTGGCGCAGGCGCTTGAGGGCCAGGCCGATGGCGTCGCCAATCGCGGTGTTTTTACCGGCGATGCCAATCCGTGCCTCATCCAGCCAAGTGCGCACGGTGCGCCGGTCAAAGGTCAGCGGCGCTTGCAGATAGGCCTGGCTGCCGAACAGGATCAATCCCACGCGATCACCTTCGCGGCCCTCCAGGAAATCTCCCAGCAGGTGCTTGACCAGGCTCAGGCGGCTGACGTCTTCGTCTTGCCATTGCATGTCGGGGAAGTCCATCGAGCCGGATACGTCCACCGCCACCAGCAAGTCGCGGCCGCTGGCTGCAATCGGCAAGGGTTCGCCCAACCATTCCGGGCGGGCGGCGGCGGTCAACAGCAGCAGCCACAGGAACACAAACGGTGCTTGCTGGCGCCAGCCCGGCAGGTTGACCCGCGCGCGGCGGCGGGCCAGGCCTTCGAGGTCGCTGAGGAAGCTGACTTTCAGCGCCGGTTCGCCGCTGTCGGCCGCCGGCAGGATGAGGCGCAGCAACCAGGGCAATGGCAACAGGGCAAAGATCCACGGCCAGGCGAACTCAAACATGTTTGCGAATCCAGGTATCGACGGCCTGGGTCAGGCCGGCGATGGCCTTGTCGTCGAGTTTGCATTCGGGCTTGTAGGCGCCTTCCACCAGCACCATCCAGCGGGTCAGGCCGGCGGCGGGGCAACGGTTGTCGAGGAACGCCAGCCACTTGCGGCCGTTGAGGGTGTGGCTCTGGCTGTAGGGGTAGTCGTTGCGGCACAGGCGCTTGAGCAGGCCGTTGAGCTGTTGCAGCCAGGCACCGGCCGGTGCGCCGTCGTAGGGTTTGGGCATCAGGGCCAGTTCGGCGAGGGCAGCGATGCGCAGCGGGTCCAGGGGTTGTTCGGCACGGGCCAATGGGCGCTTGGCTGGCAGGAAACGGCGCAGCCACCACAGGCCCCAGCCCGCCAACGGGATGATCAGCAGCAACAGCCACCAACCCGGCGCCGGCGGCCAGAAGCCGATCACTGGCGGGGCGATCAGGGGTTGCAGTTGGTCGAGGCTGCTCATTGCTTTTTAACCGGGCGTTGCGGGTTCAGGTATTCGCGCAGTTGCTCGACCATTTCACCCTGGGTACTCAAGGGCATCAACAGCACCCGCAGCTTTTGCGCGAGCAGTTCCCAGCGTGCGCTGCGGGCTTCGGCCTGGGCCTTGTAGGCCTGGCGCAGATCAAAATTCAGGGTGTCCAGCTCCAGCTGTGCGCCGCGCTCGGCGAAGCGCAGCAGGCCGGCGGCGGGCAAGGCGTGGTCCAGCGGGTCGGACACCGGCAACAGCAGCAGGTCGCAATGCCGCGACAACAGGCTCAGCTGTTGCTCGGCGCCTTCGGTCAGGGCGCGCTCGTCACAGATCACAATCACCAGGCTGCCCGGGCGCAATACTTCCCGGGCTCGGCGCAAGGCCATGCCGAGGGCGTCGGCTTCGGGGCGGCGTTCGGTGTTGAGGCTCTGGTTGACCCGTACCAACCGGTTGAGCAATTGCAGCAGGCTTTGCTTGCTGCGCCGGGGTTTGATTTCGTAGTGCTCGCTGTCACCGAACACCAGCCCGCCGACCCGGTCGTTATGGCCCAGCGCCGCCCAGCCGATCAGGCTCGCCGCCTGAGCCGCCAGCACCGACTTGAACATCTGCCCCGAGCCGAAAAACAGCCGGCAGCTTTGCTCCACCATGATGAAGATCGGCCGTTCGCGCTCTTCATGAAACAGCTTGGTGTGTGGCTCCTGGGTGCGTGCAGTGACGCGCCAGTCGATGGTGCGCACATCGTCGCCGGCCTGATACACCCGCACCTGGTCGAAGTCGACCCCGCGCCCGCGCAGTTTCGAGTGGTGCAGGCCGATCAGCGGGCTGCGCTGGCTCGGCGTGGAAAATAGCTGCACTTCCCGCACGCGATGACGCATCTCGATCAATTCGCTCAGGGTGACACGGGTTCCATCGCCAGCGTTCATGGACGTCAAGCGACGGCAACGACGTCGAGAATGCGTTGCACCACGCGGTCCTGGTCGATGCCGGCCGCTTCGGCCTCGAACGACAGAATGATGCGGTGGCGCAGCACGTCGAACAGCACCGCCTGGATGTCTTCCGGGCTGACGAAATCGCGGCCGGCCAGCCAGGCGTGGGCCCGGGCGCAGCGGTCCAGCGCAATCGAGCCACGAGGGCTGGCGCCATAGGCAATCCATTCGGCCATTTCCGGGTCGAACTTGGCCGGTGTGCGAGTGGCCATGACCAGTTGCACCAGGTATTCCTCCACCGCATCGGCCATGTACAGGCCGAGGATTTCCTTGCGCGCGGCGAAGATCGCCTGCTGGCTGACGCGCCGCTCGGGCTTGGTTTCACCGTTGAGGGCTTCGCCACGGGCCTGCTGCAGGATGCGGCGCTCGACGGCGGCATCGGGGAAGCCGATTTTCACGTGCATCAGGAAACGGTCGAGCTGGGCTTCGGGCAGCGGGTAGGTGCCTTCCTGCTCGATCGGGTTTTGCGTGGCCATCACCAGGAACAATGGCGACAACTCGTAAGTGCTGCGCCCCACGCTGACCTGGCGCTCGGCCATGGCTTCGAGCAATGCCGACTGCACCTTGGCCGGGGCACGGTTGATTTCGTCCGCCAGCACCAGGTTGTGGAAGATCGGGCCTTGCTGGAACACGAAACTGCCGGTTTCCGGGCGATAGATCTCGGTGCCGGTGATGTCGGCGGGCAGCAGGTCGGGGGTGAACTGGATGCGATGGAACTGTGCCTCGATCCCTTCGGCAAGCTCCTTGATGGCCTTGGTCTTGGCCAGCCCGGGAGCGCCTTCAACCAGCATATGGCCATCGGCGAGCAGGGCAATGAGCAAGCGCTCGATGAGTTTTTCCTGGCCGAGAATCTGCGTTGAAAGAAAGGTTCGCAGCGCAAGCAGCGCTTCACGATGTTCCATCGATGACGGTTCCTGGAGAGGTGAGACTGGGCATTGCGAAAAATGCCAGGCCTGGGGGCGTTACTTTAATGCATCGGAGGGGGTGGAGACTAACGGCGCGGGGGGTATTTTTCGGGAAATGTGGGAAATGTCTGAGGTTTTTTCCGATAGGCGCCTGCCTTTGTGGCGAGGGAGCTTGCTCCCGCTGGGTTGCGCAGCAGCCCCAACAAGGCTGCCGAGTTTTTCCAGGCAGAACGCAGTTGGCTGGATTGGGGCCGCTTCGCAGCCCAGCGGGAGCAAGCTCCCTCGCCACATTGTGCGGGTTTGGCAGCTAGGCCCGGATATAGGTCCCGGTGTCCTTGAGAATGTTCTGCAGGGTTTCTTCCACTTCGGCCAGATCCGACTCGGCGGTGCCGTGGGTGATTGCCAATTGATCGTGGCCGCCCAATGCATCGGCATCCGCCGCGCCAATCTCCACCAACAGTGTCGTGGCACTCAGGGTGATCTTCAGCCCGTCCAGGGTCGACGGCTCGTAATCCCAGGTGACTTCCACCTCGTCCTCGTCCGGATAACGGGTCACCATGAACATCTCGCCCTTGTCGCCGTGGCAGCAGAGCATGGCCATGTTGTCTTCTTCGTCATCGCACGGGTTGACGATCAGGTGGGCGGTGGTGAGTTGCAATGGCATGGTTAATCCTGTCTGGGGGGAGGGCGAAGCAGGGCAATTGTGCCATTGCGGCGAATTTTGTGCTGCATCGTGTGTCAGACCTTGTGGCATGACCTGGCGGGCAATATCAGTCATTTCCGGTACTCGGCGCCCCGGGATTTCTCCGAAAACACCCGGTTGCCCAAGTCGCAACCCGCCGGCAGCGTGCCGATGACCGAATATGTCGCAGCGTCGCAAGCAGCTTGCTTCCTACACTCGTTAAGCTGCGCAACGGATGTGCCTCGCCAGGAGTCTGACCTGCCCGTCGTACCGTCACCTGGCAAGGTGCGCATCTTATGGAAGTTGAATGTGACCTCATTGTCTTGTCCAGCTTCACCCACCTGTCACTCTGAATTCGTTACTGTAGACCGCGAACAGAGCTGACGGTCTCCCCGCAAGGGGATAACACGCGACGCTTCCATCAATAACAAGCCCAAGCGGAGTACCACAGATGGCGTTCTTCACCGCAGCCAGCAAAGCCGACTTCCAGCACCAACTGCAAGCGGCACTGGCGCAGCACATCAGTGAACAGGCACTGCCACAAGTGGCGCTGTTCGCTGAACAATTCTTCGGCATCATTTCCCTGGATGAACTGACCCAGCGTCGCTTGTCCGACCTGGCCGGTTGCACCCTGTCTGCCTGGCGCCTGCTTGAGCGCTTTGATCACAACCAACCGCAAGTGCGGGTCTACAACCCCGATTACGAACGTCATGGCTGGCAATCGACCCACACTGCGGTCGAAGTGCTGCACCACGACCTGCCATTCCTGGTGGACTCGGTGCGTACCGAGCTGAACCGCCGTGGCTACAGCATCCACACCCTGCAAACCACCGTACTCAGCGTGCGTCGTGGCAAGAAGGGCGAACTGCTGGAAATCCTGCCCAAAGGCACCCAGGGCGAAGACGTTCAGCAAGAATCGCTGATGTACCTGGAAATCGACCGTTGCGCCAACGCCGCCGAGCTGAGTGTCCTGAGCAAGGAACTTGAGCAGGTACTGGGCGAAGTGCGCGTTGCCGTCGCCGATTTCGAACCGATGAAAGCCAAGGTCCAGGAACTGCTGGCCGGTATCGACGCCAGCCCGTACGTGATCGACGGCGAAGAAAAAGCCGAGATCAAGAGCTTCCTGGAATGGCTGGTGGGCAACCACTTCACCTTCCTCGGCTATGAAGAGTTTGTGGTACGTGACGAGGCGGACGGCGGTCATATCGAATATGACGCCAACTCGTTCCTCGGTCTGACCAAACTGCTGCGCCCGGGCCTGACGGCCGACGAGCTGCGCATCGAAGACTACGCGGTGAACTATCTGCGTGAGCCGGCCGTGCTGTCGTTCGCCAAGGCTGCACACCCAAGCCGCGTGCACCGCCCGGCCTACCCGGACTACGTGTCGATCCGCCAGATCGACGCCGACGGCAAGGTCATCAAGGAATGCCGCTTCATGGGCCTCTACACCTCCTCGGTGTACGGCGAAAGCGTGCGGGTGATTCCTTACATCCGTCGCAAGGTGACGGAAATCGAGCGTCGCTCGGGCTTCCAGGCCAAGGCGCACTTGGGCAAGGAACTGGCCCAGGTGGTCGAGGTGCTGCCCCGTGATGACCTGTTCCAGACCCCGGTGGACGAGCTGTTCAGCACCGTGATGTCGATCGTGCAGATCCAGGAACGCAACAAGATCCGCGTGTTTCTGCGCAAGGACCCGTACGGCCGTTTCTGCTACTGCCTGGCCTACGTGCCGCGCGACATCTATTCCACCGAGGTGCGCCAGAAGATCCAGCAAGTGCTGATGGATCGCCTGAAAGCCTCGGACTGCGAGTTCTGGACGTTCTTCTCCGAGTCCGTACTGGCTCGCGTGCAGTTGATCCTGCGGGTAGACCCGAAGAACCGCCTGGACATCGACCCGCTGCAACTGGAAAAAGAAGTGGTGCAGGCCTGCCGCAGCTGGCAGGACGACTACTCCAGCCTGGTGGTGGAAAGCTTCGGCGAAGCCCACGGCACCAACGTGCTGGCTGATTTCCCGAAAGGTTTCCCGGCCGGCTACCGTGAGCGTTTCGCCGCGCATTCGGCCGTGGTCGACATGCAGCACTTGCTCAGCCTGACCGAAGCCAACCCGCTGGTGATGAGCTTCTACCAGCCGCTGGGCCAGGTTTCCGGCCAGCGCGAGCTGCATTGCAAGCTGTATCACGCCGATACGCCGCTGGCGCTGTCCGATGTGCTGCCGATCCTGGAAAACCTTGGCCTGCGTGTCCTGGGTGAATTCCCGTACCGCCTGCGTCATGCCAATGGCCGCGAGTTCTGGATTCACGATTTCGCGTTCATCGCCGCCGAAGGCGTGAACCTCGATATCCAGCAATTGAACGACACCCTGCAGGACGCGTTCGTGCATATCGTGCACGGCGATGCCGAAAACGATGCGTTCAACCGCCTGGTGCTGACGGCCGGCCTGCCATGGCGCGACGTGGCGCTGCTGCGTGCCTACGCCCGTTACCTGAAGCAGATTCGCCTGGGCTTCGACCTGGGTTACATCGCCAGCACCCTGAACAACCACACCGACATCGCCCGCGAGTTGACCCGGTTGTTCAAGACCCGTTTCTACCTGGCGCGCAAGCTCACCGCCGAAGACCTCGAAGACAAGCAGCAACGCCTGGAACAAGCGATCCTCACGGCCCTGGACGACGTTCAGGTGCTCAACGAAGACCGCATCCTGCGTCGCTACCTGGACCTGATCAAAGCCACCTTGCGGACCAACTTCTACCAGGCTGACGCCAACGGCCAGAACAAGTCGTACTTCAGCTTCAAGTTCAACCCGCACGCGATTCCTGAGCTGCCCAAGCCGGTGCCGAAGTTTGAAATCTTCGTCTACTCGCCACGGGTTGAAGGCGTGCACCTGCGCTTTGGTAACGTCGCTCGCGGCGGCCTGCGCTGGTCTGACCGTGAAGAAGACTTCCGCACTGAAGTATTGGGCCTGGTAAAAGCCCAGCAAGTGAAGAACTCGGTGATCGTGCCGGTGGGCGCCAAGGGCGGTTTCCTGCCGCGTCGCCTGCCGTTGGGCGGCAGCCGGGACGAGATCGCGGCCGAGGGCATCGCCTGCTACCGCATCTTCATTTCCGGCCTGTTGGACATTACCGACAACCTGAAAGACGGCGCCCTGGTGCCACCGTTGAACGTGGTGCGCCACGACAACGATGACCCGTACCTGGTAGTAGCAGCGGACAAGGGCACTGCGACCTTCTCCGACATTGCCAACGGCATCGCCATCGACTACGGCTTCTGGCTGGGTGATGCGTTCGCTTCCGGCGGTTCTGCCGGTTACGATCACAAGAAAATGGGCATCACCGCCAAGGGCGCGTGGGTGGGGGTGCAGCGTCACTTCCGTGAGCGCGGCATCAACGTCCAGCAAGACAGCATCACCGTAGTGGGCGTGGGCGACATGGCCGGCGACGTGTTCGGCAACGGCCTGTTGATGTCCGACAAGCTGCAACTGGTCGCCGCCTTCAACCACCTGCACATCTTCATCGATCCAAACCCGAACCCGGCCAACAGCTTCGCTGAACGTCAGCGCCTGTTCGACCTGCCGCGCTCGGCCTGGACCGACTACGACACCAGCATCATGTCCGAAGGCGGCGGTATCTTCTCGCGCAGCGCGAAGAGCATTGCCATCTCGCCACAGATGAAAGAACGCTTCGACATCCAGGCCGACAAGCTGACCCCGACCGAACTGCTGAATGCCTTGCTCAAGGCGCCGGTGGACCTGTTGTGGAACGGCGGTATCGGCACCTACGTCAAGGCCAGCACCGAAAGCCACGCCGATGTGGGCGACAAGGCCAACGACGCCCTGCGCGTCAACGGCAACGAGTTGCGCTGCAAGGTAGTGGGCGAGGGCGGTAACCTCGGCATGACCCAGCTGGGTCGTGTGGAATTCGGCCTCAATGGCGGCGGTTCCAACACTGACTTCATCGACAACGCCGGTGGTGTGGACTGCTCCGACCACGAAGTGAACATCAAGATCCTGCTCAACGAAGTGGTGCAGGCCGGTGACATGACCGACAAGCAGCGCAACCAGTTGCTGGCGAGCATGACCGACGAAGTCGGCAGCCTGGTGTTGGGTAACAACTACAAGCAAACCCAGGCCCTGTCCCTGGCTGCCCGCAAAGCCTTCGAGCGCGTGGCCGAGTACAAGCGCCTGATGAGCGACCTGGAAGGCCGTGGCAAGCTGGACCGTGCCATCGAGTACCTGCCGACCGAGGAGCAGCTCAACGAGCGCGCCGCTGCGGGCAAGGGCCTGACCCGTCCGGAGCTGTCGGTACTGATCTCCTACAGCAAGATCGACCTCAAGGAAGCGTTGCTCAAATCCCTGGTGCCGGATGACGACTACCTGACCCGTGACATGGAGACCGCTTTCCCGCCGAGCCTGGTGGCGAAGTTCTCCGAAGCCATGCGTCGCCACCGTCTGAAGCGCGAGATCGTCAGCACCCAGATCGCCAACGACCTGGTCAACCACATGGGCATCACCTTCGTTCAGCGCCTCAAAGAGTCCACCGGCATGAGCCCGGCGAACGTGGCGGGCGCCTACGTGATCGTGCGAGACATCTTCCACCTCCCGCACTGGTTCCGTCAGATCGAAGCCCTGGACCACCAGGTCTCGGCCGACGTGCAACTGGAGCTGATGGATGAGCTGATGCGCCTGGGCCGCCGTGCCACGCGCTGGTTCCTGCGCAGCCGTCGCAACGAACAGGATGCCGGGCGTGATGTTGCGCACTTCGGTCCGCACCTTGCCGCGCTGGGCCTCAAGCTCGACGAACTGCTGGAAGGCCCGACCCGCGAAGGTTGGCAGAACCGTTACCAGGCTTACGTCGAAGCCGGTGTGCCGGAGTTGTTGGCGCGCATGGTTGCAGGCACTACCCACCTGTACACCCTGCTGCCAATCATCGAAGCCGCCGACGTGACAGGCCAAAGTGCGGCAGACGTCGCGAAGGCTTACTTCGCCGTCGGCAGCGCCCTGGACTTGCCGTGGTACCTGCAGCAGATCAGCAGTCTGCCCGTGGGCAACAACTGGCAGGCCCAGGCCCGCGAAGCCTTCCGCGATGACGTGGATTGGCAGCAACGGGCGATCACCATTTCCGTACTGCAAATGGCCGATGCGCCAGAAGACATGGAAGCCCGCGTGGCCCTGTGGCTTGAGCAGCACCAGGACATGGCTGATCGCTGGCGCACCATGATGGTGGAGATTCGTGCTGCAGTCGGCACGGACTACGCCATGTACGCGGTAGCCAACCGTGAGTTGCTGGACCTGGCGATGAGCGGTCAATCGGTGCTGTAATGGGTCTGATTGAGCGTTAATACAAAAAGCCCGGTATCGAAAGATACCGGGCTTTTTGTATTCAGGATGCCTAATTCATACTTCTTAAAATTAGAGTGGTCTATATTGTTGCTGGTTTGGATAGGTTTTCATAATACCAACCTCTCGACGATATAAGCTGCGCTGGTGAGCCGGTCTCCACTATTGAGCCGTTTAATAAGACAATAATGTGGTCAGCTAACCCGGCATCCTCAAGGTCGTGAGTGATAATTATCCTTGTTGTATGGTGTTTGAGGGTTTGGAATATGTAGTCATTTATTATTTTTTTTGAGTTGACGTCCAAAGAGTTTGTAGGCTCGTCTAGAAGTAGCAGTTTGGAATTTCTTGCAACTGCTCTTGCAAGAGAAATTCTTTGTTTTTCTCCACCGGACAAGCCTTCAAGTGTTCGCTCAGTTCCATCTTCTTCCATCATGGGGGGCATGTTTGAGCTGTGATAAAAACTGATTGTCTTGTCGTAGTGCTGGTTGGAGGTGGAAAATATATTGTTTTTTATTGTTCGATTAAACAGGCAATGTTCTTGAGGAACATATCCCAGGCGGCAACGCAATTTTTTTACGTTGGTATGGGATAAGCGTTCCGAGTCTACATATATGTGGCCTGAGTGGAGGTTGTAGAGTCCGGCAAGTGATTTGAGCAAGGTACTCTTTCCAGAGCCGGAACTGCCCACGATGGCCATAGATTCACCTGGAGGAATTTTAAATGATACATTTTTTAGGATGAATGAGTCATCAAATCCTTTTACGTAAATATTGTCCACTTCTATTGATGGCGCGGATAACGCTGTACAGTCTATTTTATGTTGCTTGTAATCGAGTGAGCGGGTGAGCAAAAAAGCCGAATTTTCTGCAATGGTAACGGACGCTCTTTTAATGCTGCTGATGACTAGGCCAAAATAGCTGACGGGTAAAACAAACTGTAGCAAATAGGCATTGATCTGTACAAAGTCACCCACCGAAATCACACCCTTCGATAGATCTACGGCGGATAAAACGGTGATTATTGTAAGGCCCGCACCCATTACCGCTATCTGCGCCCCTCCGATGAATTGGTTTGTTATGGTATTTTTTACTTCGCTGGTATTAATTTCATTTAAGTTTCTTTCTATGTTGAGTTTTTCGGTGTTTTCGTTTGAATGGGCGATTACTATTTCGCGGTTCTTAAGAAGGTCTAAAATTACTTCGTAAGCGGTTTGTGAAATTTTGTTTGAAGTAGTCTGTCTTTCTCCAATGAGTTTGAATGTAAAGTAAGAAATGGTGCCAAAGGCAAATACGACTAAGGCTAGTGTGAGGGAGTAAATGACTGGCAAAAATTGTATGAGGATGCCTATTGATAAGAAAAATCTTACAACTAGTGGTAATACTTGCGAAAGTACACCGTCTAAAAAGATAGGTAAGGCAGAATTTATTCGAGAAAATTTGTTGGCAAAAACTCCGCTCGACATCGCTGGCTGGCTGGAATCCCATATGAAAATCGTATTTAAGCAGAAACGAATGCTGGCCTCTTTTTTGATTTGCTCAATTAAAATGCTGCTAAATACGGCTCTGAGCCTGAGCATAAGTTCAGAGGCTAACCAGACCAAACCATACGCTGCGCCTACCCATGCAAGATTATAACTGGGCAGGTTTTCGCTGTAAGAGTCGATCAATGTTTTTAGCAGTGCGGGCGCTGCCACCGAAAAGACCACGGTTAAAATATCCATTACTAATGAAAGCGCAAAAAAAAGCTTTAACTTGTGCTCGGCGACTCCCATTATGCTGAAGCAGATTCTAATGCAAGTAAAAAAATCTTTTCCTATCATCCAGTTGCACCTATGGAAACGATAATGGCGAGATCTTGAGGTAGTTCGGCTTTGTCGAGAATGACTCCGTATGGCCCCTCAGTCCATGCGTGAGAAATAAATGGGTGTGTTTGAACACCAATGTTGAATGAACATCTAAGGCTTTCTTCGAATGCAATCCTAGATAGGCTGTATGCGAATTCGAGGCATTTTACTTCGACGCTCAATAATTTAATTGCAAAATTAATGTTATTCCCTATCTTTACCAGTCGCCGTTGGCTCGTTTTTTTCTGGTGAGCACTGCTTGCTCTAAGGTCGTTTAATAATTCCGAAAGCTTGCCTGCTTCGGTGAGTGTTTTAGCGCGTTTTAGATAAATAAATGCTTTGATAAACAATGTAGGAGTTAGATCTCCCAGTCGCCAGGAATCGTCTCCGTTACGCCACTCACAGGTAAATGCGCCTAGGCTATTTTTTACATCGGCAAATGGTTTGCCAGGATTCCGTTCCTCAATGGACAAGATTCCACACTCAGTTAGTTCGCTTATAAACTCCCTGTCCTTTGATGTTAGATGGTTAGGCGATTTGTGAATTATTGACTCTATGAATTTTCCCTGATCAGGTTCAAAAAAAATAAACCGATCCTTTGTTTCGTCCAGGCTCACAATTTGTGAGTTGTAAATTACGCTGTGCAGGCCTTTTGCCCACTGTACTACTGGTTCTTTATTAGCCATTTATATAAGGCTCCCAGTGCTTTATGAACATGTTTGCTGTGTATAAGTGTATAAGCGCGTGTGGGCACTGTATTGCGCCTACAGCGATCCCGCTTATCAGTCTTTGAATGCGGTCCGTGTCAACAATGTCCAGTTCCACGAGTGGTCCATTTAAAATAAGTTGTTCGATTTCAAATCGGTTCGCCAATAAAGATTTTTGTGTCAGGCCCATCGCACTCCCTTTTCTGGTGTTCCATAAGGAGTTATCGCTATATCGATCAAATGCAGATTGCCGTAGAAAATGCCTGTCGAATTTTCCTTTTATTAATTTATGCGAATGTACCTGTAAAGCAGTAGCTAACGACTCAGGCGATAGGAATGGATATAAATAGCGGCCAGGTACACCCGAGAGTGGTGAGGTAAGCATTTCATACTTGTTTATGAGCGCATTTTGCGTTCGGTCTCGTAAAGATATCCGATGATCATTGTTGTCTACTTCGTAAGAAGACCTGTTGTTGCTTTTTTTGTCTATATGTTCTGGTTTTAGAATTAGATTTGCACCGTAGTCAATAGCTAAACATTTTTCTGGGTCATTCACTCGGTTAAGTGTTTGGTGGTAGCTGGACTTTGACGCGGCGTACATGCTCGCGATAGGTGATCTAAAATACTCTGAAAGATTTTTCAGTGTTATGGCTGCGGTAATGTAGCGTCTTTCTTTGATGAGTTCTATAACAAGCCCTTTCTGAGGTAGCGCACAAAACAGCGCGTCTCCGCCGGCGCCGTTGATAAGTGTAGTATTCTGATTAGTGATTAAATCATTAGAAAAGTCTAGATAGGCAGTGTTGACCAAGCCGGTATGAGGAAAGCTAGGTAACAATGTCGTGCAAGGCTGACATCCAAATGGTAGGGAGTCATCATAGTTTAGTATGGTGATATCGCACTTGTAACGCTCGGCGGTTTTTATTACTGATTGGGTATCGTCTCCTGATGCGCAAAAATGGTCTGTAATATGATAAAGTTTTAAGCGTTCGGGACAGAGTCTTAGAAGTATATGCAGTAATATAGTGGATTCCAGTCCGCCGGAATATTCAAGCCCAATAGTGCCGGTACTTGGAATGCTTTTTTCCATATGTGTTTCTAGAATATCCAAAAAATTTACACGTCTGGCAGTATCCCAGTCGCGGTTGATTACGACCCAGTTGACAATGTCGAGTGCGGTTCCTGGTGGCAAATACAATACGCCCGCAAACGGTGAGCTAAAGCACGGTTGTGTTCCATACATGAGGTATTTTATGAAGTGTTCTTTGTTTATTTTAGGTGTCTCATGAGATTTTTCGATTGTTGTCTTCAAATCAGAGCTGATGTGGATATGCTCAGGTGAACGCTTGTTAACGTATAGTTGGTGTTTGCAGTGGTGGCCGGTTTCTATGAAATTGCCTTTAAGCGAGAGTATTGGTTTGCCTCTTTCGCTCAGTATGTGTTCATTTGGATCCTTGGGGTTGGGTAGTAGGGTATATCCATCGTTGGTAATATCTGGGGTTTTTACGAGGATTGCTACTCTGTCTTTTATTTCAATCATGAAGTGCATCCAATGCCTCCATCCCTTTGAATCGTTATTAAATGATTAAGCATCCAGCGACTCTTCGCTCGCTGGACGCTTAATCAGTTTATTTTACGATACTGGGTACTTGGCCCATTGAGGGTGTTCCAAGTTTGGCCCGCCCGGTGGCCCTTGGATATTTTTTGCTGCAGGTAGTTGAATCAGGTTTTTAAAGTTCATAGCAAATCTCCTTTATCAAACGTGATTTGGTACTGACTTTGAATCGAAATGATTCAAGAGCAAATTTAGAATCTTGAGTCCAAAAGTACAGACTCAGAATTCCTCAAATATCGTAGGAAAGTTCCCGAGCGAGAGGTGTCCTAGCGAAGCCAAACGCTGGCATGCGCAATCGGGGCTGTAACCAGCTTGATTGAGCGTTAAAACAAAAAGCCCGATATCGAAAGATGCCGGGCTTTTTTGTGTGCGCCATTTACAGGCTCGACAGCTGCTACGTGATAAGGAGCTTGGCTTCCAGATGGTCCAGATGTTGAGTCATCAAGGCTACGGCTTTGCCGGCATCGCCATGCTCCACCGCATCCACAATCGCCCTATGTTCCTGCCATGCGCAATACGTGCAAGCCTTGGCCTCAAACTGCGCAATCGCCAATGAGGTCAGCGGCACCAGGCTGTTGAGAAACTGTGCCAGCGGCGCGTTGCCCGCAATTGCCGCCAATTGCAGGTGAAATTCCCCGGAAAGGCGAATCGCCGGCCCGCGCTCGTCACGCTCGATGCAGTCGCGCTCCCGTGCGATCAACTCCCGCAGTTGGCGGATCTGCGCCGGTTTCGCCTGGGCACACGCCAACTGCACCACGGTGATTTCCGTCAGGCGTCGCGCCTCGAGAATCTGCTGGGTCTGTTGTGCATCCGGTGCCGCCACCTGGGCCCGATGGTTGGGCCGAAGGATGATCACTTGCTGGTGCGACAGCCGCGCCAGCACCCGGCGAATCACGCTGCGGCTGACGCCAAAACTTTGCCCGAGGCTCTCCTCGGTAAAACGGCTGGCGGGGGCGATGCGTTGCTCGAGAATGGCGTCGAACAGTGCCGGGTAGATGTCGTCCACCGAGAGTTTCGGCTTGCCCACCAGGCGCAACGGCGTAAAGGGGAAAGGGGTGTGCAGGGCGTGAGCGGTCATGCGCGGTCTCCTGGAAGTCAGCTACCCAGATGGTCATCCGGGATGTTCAAGCGAATGCCCATGCGCAAGCCTTCCTGCAGGATATGCCGGCGCATTTCGGCGCTGGCCAGGGCGCTGTTCTTGTTGCGGATCGCCCGCACCACGGCGTCGTTTTCCTGCAAGCGTTCCGCCAGGTGTTCGGGGGAGTTGCGCAGTACCTGGGCGCTTTGCTTGAGGGCGTTGCTGGTTTGTTGCACCACGTTCTGGAAGATCGGGTTGGAGGTCAGGGCGAACAGTTCTTCGTGGAACGCGATGTAGGCGTTCATCCCGGCTTCGCTGTCGCCGGCGTCGAGGGCTTCGCGCATGTCCATCAGGGTCAGGCGCAGTTGCCCGACTTCCTTGCTGCTGATGGATTGCGCCACTAAACCTACGATAAAGGGCTCGAGGGTGTAGCGCAGTTGCAGGATGTCTTCGAGGCTGGCGTCGGCCACGCCGCTGTCCTGGGCCTGGGATTCGTTGAGGGTGGTTTCCAGCACCACCACGCCCTTGCCGGGCATGGAGCGCACCAGGCCGAGGGTTTCCAGCACGATCACCGCTTCGCGCAGGCTCGGGCGGCTGATGCCCATTTGCTCGGCCAGTTCACGCTGGCCGGGCAGCATCTCGCCGCGCCGCCACTGACCCCTCGCCAGGGCGGCGCGCAGTTTTTCTACCACTGAATTGACGACGGTTGACGAGGTGATCACGTGTGGCTCCCTTTAAATTGAACTGTCTGCTTGGTGTGGCGAGAGAGCTTGCTCCCGCTGGACTGCGCAGCAGGCCCATTTTTTGGGGCCGCTTCGCGCCCCAGCGGGAGCAAGCTCCCTCGCCACAGGGGGTGAGTCTGTCTCATCAGAACTCTTGGTGGGCGGGCAGCACCGGTTTCTTGGCCTGGAAGGCATACCCTTGTTGACCGTCCAGCACCTTGTTGGCGCGCTGGATATCGATGTCTTTTTCCCAGCGGGCGATGGCCACGGTGGCGACGCAGTTGCCGATCAGGTTGGTCAGCGCCCGGCCAATGCCCATGAACCAGTCCACCGCCAGCACCAGCACCAGGCCCACCACCGGAATCGCCGGGATTGCGGTGAGTGTCGCCGCCAGAATCACCAGTGCCGAACCCGGAATCCCGTGGGCGCCCTTGGAGGTGATCAGCGACACCAGCAGGATGGTCAGCAGGTCGGTCATCGACAGCGGTGTGCCGGTGGCATTGGCGATAAACACGATGGCCAGGGTCAGGTAGATCGAGAAACCGTCGAGGTTGAACGAGTACCCGGTCGGAATCACCAGGCCCACGGTGGAGCTGCCAATGCCAAGGTGTTCCAGTTTACGCATGATCTGTGGCAACACGGCATCGGAGGACGCGGTGCCCATCACGATCAACAGTTCTTCCCGCAGGTACTTGAGCAGCGGCATCATCCGCAGGCCCGACAGGCGCATCACCAGCCCCAGAATCACCGCGACGAACAGGAAGCACGTAAGGTAGAACAGGCCCACCAGGCTGCCCAGGTGTTGCAGGGAATCCAGGCCGTAGGTGCTGGTGGTGAAGGCGATGGCGCCGAACACGCCGATGGGCGCCAGGCGCACGATCATGCCCATGATGCGGAAGATCACGTGGCTCAGCTCGTTGATCAACCGAGAGATGCCGGAAGCGGCTTCGCCCACCAGGTTCAGTGCGCTGCCGAACAACACCGAGAACAACAGCACTTGCAGCACGTTGTTGTCCGCGAAAGCGCCGATCACCGAGTTGGGGATCAGGTCCATCAGGAACTGGCTGGTACCCTTGATGTGTTGGCCACGGTCTGCCAGTTCATTCAGGCCGGCAGACGACAGTTGCTCCAGGTGGATATTGGCGCCGGTGCCGATCCCGGTGCTGAAGGCCATGATCAGGCCGATCACCAGGGCCACGGTGGTCAGTGCTTCGAAGTAGATCACCGACTTGAGGCCGATGCGCCCGACTTTCTTCAAGTCGCCGGCACCGGAAATACCGCTGACCACCACGCAGAAGACGATCAGGCCAATCAGCATTTTGATCAGCTTGATGAAGCCGTCACCCAGGGGTTTGAGTTGCGAGGAGAATTCAGGGAGGGCGAGGCCGCAGATTATGCCGATCACCAGGCCAATCACGACTTGCAGGAAAATCGAACGCGAGCACCATCTGAGCATGGGAAGGATCTCTATTCGGTGCCCTGGTGGGTCCAGGGCTTAATTGTTGTGGTCTGACCGGTATGTCCAGTGCGGGGCCAGTCTACGCTCGGTTTTTTTCAAGTCGCAAGTAAATATTACGCGGATGGCAGGTCCCGGTCTGACCAGTTGGTTCGCAAGGTTCGTGCTTGAGCGGTTGGCGGCCCGGAATTTTTTTCGCTTATCATCCCGGGCTTGGTTCACAGGGTGAGTTATGGATATTCCAGGATTGATCACGGACGCGGCGGGCGTCACCAGCTGTACGTGGCGCACGGCGGCGCCGGAGTACCCGGATTACCACGACCACGAATGGGGCGTGCCAGTGGCCGATGACATTGCGCTGTACGAGAAGATTTGCCTGGAGGGTTTTCAGGCGGGCATGGCGTGGATCACCATCCTGCGCAAGCGCGAGGCGTTTCGGCGGGCGTTCGAGGGCTTTGATTTTCGCCGAGTGGCGCAGTACACCGAGCAGGACATCGAGCGATTGATGGCCGACCCGGGCATCGTGCGCAATCGCGCCAAGATCGTGTCCACCATCAACAACGCCCGGCGCGCCTGTGAGCTGGTGGATGAGACCGGCTCGCTGGCGGCGTGGCTGTGGTCGTTTGAACCGGCCGCCGATGAGCGCCCGGCGGTGGTGGACATGGCGTACTGGACGGCCAACCCCACGTCAGCCGCGTCAACGCGCTTGTCCAAGGCCCTGAAAAAGCGTGGCTGGAGCTATGTGGGCCCGACCACCATGTATGCGTTCATGCAGGCGATGGGGATGGTCAACGACCACCTTGAAGGCTGTATCTGCCGGCCTCGAGTCGAACACCTGCGCCACCACTTCAAACGACCCTGAGCCACTGACTGTGCGCGGTTAAAACTGTGGGAGCTGGCTTGCCGGCGATGGCGGTGGATCAGCAAACACAACTGTGTCTGATGCACCGCCATCGCAGGCAAGCCAGCTCCCACAGGAGGGTGCGGTGGCGCGGGTTAGTGGGGCAGCGGCGTGAGCACGTCGGCCTTGTCATCCATCACCATCACTACCAGCAGTTTCGCCGGTTGGGTCTGGCTGGCATTGCTGGATTCAAAGTGCCGCGAGCCGGCAGGTTCATAGAACGACTGGCCGACCGTGTAGGTGATCGCCTTCTCATCGTTGACCCGCGAGGTGATTGCACCTTCCAGCACATAGGCCACGGCCGTGCCGGTGTGGCTATGGGGCACGGTGGCCTGGCCCGGGGCGTAGTCCACGGTGAGCATCACGGTTTTCTTGCCGGGGACGTTGGCCAGGGCGTGTTCCTGCAACACGTTGATCTTTTCCTGGTTGTACACCGGGTCGTGGGCAAAGGCGCTTAACGAGGCCAGCAGCAGGGTGGTGCCGAGCAGTACTTTCATGGTGAGGCTCCGAGTGAGTCGAGACCCGTTCACCCTAGGCCCCGATCCGGATTTGACCAATAGCCAATCCGGCGGAAATTCCCTCAGCCAATCTGTCGCAGGATATCCCGCACCACGTCCAGCGCCGGGTCAATGTCCAGGGTTTCGATCGCGCCAAACCCGATCTTCAGTCCCTCGCGTACCGGTGTGTCGTGGAAAAACACGCTCAGCGGATAGAGCCCCACGTCAGCCTCCCGTGCCAATTGGGTGAGCTGCGGAATATTCACCGGCACCTTGCACAGTGCGGCCAGATGGAACCCGGCCACGGTGGGCACCACGTCGAACCACGGCGAGAGGTCCCCCGCCAGGCGCTGCAGAATCCGTTCCCGGCGCCCGGTATATACCCCATGGCAGCGCCGAATGTGCTTGAGCAGGTAGCCTTCGCTGATGAACTTGGCCAGGGCCCATTGCGGCAGGGTGGAGCTGTGCTGGTCGGTGAGTTGCTTGGCCTTGAGCACCGCGCCGAAAATTGCCGGCGGCAACACCGTGTAGCCCAGGCGCAACTCCGGCAGCAGGGTTTTCGAGAAGGTCCCGACGTAGGCGACCACGCCGCGGGTGTCCATGCTTTGCAGGGAGTCGGTGGGGCGGCCCTCGTAGCGGAATTCGCTGTCGTAGTCATCCTCGATCACGATGGCGCCCAACGCCAGCGCACGTGCCAGCAACGCCTCACGGCGCGGCACGCTCATGGGCATGCCCAGGGGGAACTGATGGGACGGTGTCACGTAGATCAGCCGCGTGCCGTCGGGAATCAAGTCGACCCGCAGGCCGTGTTCGTCCACCGGCACGCCCACCACGGTCGCCCCCATGGCGTCGAACATCAGTCGCACCGGGGTGTAGCCGGGGTCTTCCATGGCGACGACGGTGCCCGGTTCCAGCACCACGCGGGCGATCAGGTCGAGCGCTTGCTGGGCGCCGTTGGTGACTACGATGTCGTCTTCGCTGCACCTTACCCCACGGGAAAATGCGATATGCCCGGCGATTGCACTGCGCAGGGCCGGCAAGCCTTCCGGCCGGCTGTAGAAGCCGCTGTCCTGTGAGATACGGCGCAAGGCATCGAGGGTGCAGCGCCGCCATTCATCCTGGGGGAACTGGCTGCGGGCGGTGGCACCGCCGATAAAGTCCCGGCTCGGGCGGGTTTCACGGTTGGGGTGACCCATGGGCGCGGGAAGGGCCTGCCACTTGGCCAGGTTGGCGGCGCAGGCAAGGTCGGCGGCACTTTGCAGGTGTTCGCGGCGCGTGGCCCAGGCGTTGACGAACGTGCCACGGCCGATCCTGCCGACCAACAACCCTTCGTAGGTCAGCGCCGCGTAGGTGTCTGAGACTGTCTTGCGCGACACGCCCAGTTGCAGGGCCAGCAAGCGGCTGGGAGGCAATTGCGACCCGGCCACCAGTTGTCCCGACTCAATGGCCGTGCGCAATTGCTGGTAAAGCTGTTCGGCCAGGTCCTTGCGGCCCTTGATAACGACGTGCAGTTCCATGTTTCATCCAGAGGCAAGCAATCACCCGCAAGATTACCGCAAGTCACCCGCCAGCCGAATCAGGACAGGAAACCACCGTCTACATTCAGCGATACACCGGTGGTGTAGCTCGACGCATCGCTGGCCAGGTACAGCACCGCGCCGGCCATCTCGCTCGGGTCGGCCACGCGCTTGAGGGGGATCTGCGCCAGGGCCATTTTCAGGATCGAGTCGTTCTTCACCAGCGCGGAGGCGAATTTGGTGTCGGTCAGGCCCGGCAGCAGTGCGTTGCAACGAATGCCGAACGGCGCGCATTCCTTGGCGAAGACTTTGGTCATGTTGATCACGGCGGCCTTGGTCACCGAGTAGATGCCCTGGAATACGCCCGGCGAAATCCCGTTGATCGAGGCCACGTTGATGATGCTGCCACCGCCGTTTTCGCGCATCAGCTTGCCGGCTTCCACGGACATGAAGAAGTAGCCGCGAATGTTCACGTCGACGGTTTTCTGGAACGCGCCCAGGTCGGTGTCCAGCACGTTGCAGAACTGCGGGTTGGTGGCGGCGTTGTTGACCAGGATATCCAGGCGGCCGAACTGTTCGCGGATCGCGGCAAACACGTTGGTGATCTGGTCCATTTCGCCGATATGGCAAGCAATGGCGGTGGCCTTGCCGCCGTCGGCGATGATCGCGTCGGCCACGTGCTGGCAGCCGTCGATCTTGCGGCTCGACACGATCACGTGGGCGCCTTGCTGGGCCAGCAACTTGGCGATGGCCTCACCGATACCGCGGCTGGCGCCGGAAACGAAAGCGATCTTGCCGTCGAGGTCGAACAGTTGGGTTTTGGACATGGTTTTTCCTTGAAGAAGGTCAGAGGGAAGACTGTTTGATGACATTCAGGCTCATCTGCTCAAGCAGCTTGTTCATGTGAATGAACTGCGCAAAGCGTTTGTCCTGGGTCTGGCCATGGAAGAAGCGGTAGTAGATCTGCTGCACGATGCCGGCCAGGCGGAACAGGCCGTAGGTGTAGTAGAAGTCGAAATTGTCGATCTGGATCCCGGAGCGTTCGGCGTAGTAGTCGACGAACTGGCGGCGGGTAAGCATGCCGGGGGCGTTGCTCGGCTGGCGGCGCATCAGTTGCACCGGGGCCGGGTCGGCCGCTTCGATCCAGTAGGCGAGGGTGTTGCCCAGGTCCATCAGCGGGTCGCCGAGGGTGGTCAGTTCCCAGTCCAGCACGCCGATGATCTGCATCGGGTTATGCGGGTCGAGGATCACGTTGTCGAAGCGGTAGTCGTTGTGGACGATGCTCGAGGTGGGGTGGTCGGCCGGCATCTTGTCGTTGAGCCAGGCACGTACCGCTTCCCAGCTGGGGGCGTCGGGGGTCAGGGCTTTTTCGTAGCGGTCGCTCCAGCCGCGAATCTGCCGCTCCACGTAACCTTCGGGCTTGCCCAGGTCGGCCAGGCCGCAGGCGCTGTAGTCGACCTGGTGCAGCTCGACGAACTTATCGATAAAGCTTTTGCACAAGGCTTCGGTTTTCGCCGCGTCCAGGCCCAGTTCCGGCGGCAGGTCCGAGCGCAGGATGATCCCGTTGACCCGCTCCATCACGTAGAACTCGGCGCCGATCACCGACTCGTCGGTGCAGTGCACGTAGGCCTTGGGGCAATACGGGAAACCGTCCTTGAGCTGGTTGAGAATCCGGTATTCGCGGCCCATGTCGTGGGCGGACTTGGCCTTGTGGCCAAAGGGCGGGCGGCGCAGCACGAATTCCTGGCCGGGGTATTCCAGCAGGTACGTCAGGTTGGAGGCACCCCCGGGGAACTGGCTGATTTTGACGCTGCCGCTCAAGCCCGGGATATGGGCCTTGAGGTAGGGATCGATGAGGCTGGCATCAAGTTCTTCGCCGGGGCGAATCTGGGTCGATTGGTCATTAAGCGCCATGCTTATCCCTTCTGCTTATTCTTAAGGCCTTGGACTATTGGCTAATCTAATGCGCGCGGCCGCCAAGCCACAAGGTTGGGGCGGCTTAATAGGTTAGCGTGTTGGCCGATGATCAGCGGGCTTGATGTGCTCAGATCACCAGAACTGCGCGCCCGCCGGGGTTGCAGGACAGGTTGGCACCGATTTCGACTTTTGCCAGGTCGATGCCCAGGCCGGCGAGCAGGTTATTGACCAGCGGGTCGAGGAGCGGGCTGAGCAGTCCGGAGATGATGCCGCTGAGCAGATTCAGTACGCCGGTGATCAGGCCGACCACCAGGTTCAGCACCAGCCCAATCAGTCCGCCCTGTGTCGGTGGATGGTTGATCAACTGGATGCCATTGAGGGTGTTGCTCAAGCTGCCCACCACGTTGTTGGAACTGAAACTGAAGTAATCCGGGGGGCTTTTCAACTCGGGCGGAGACAGGTAAGTGTGGTTCCGGACGGTCTTGGCCACGCTGCTGTCGATCTTCAGGCTGATGCCACCGACGCCATACGGTTGCCGGGGATCGCAGACACCGTTGCTACAGGTCTTCACCCCAAGGTCGAGTAATGGGAATTCGTCAACGTTCAGTGGTGCTGTGGAGGAAAACAGGTTTTTTGGGTCGATCTGGCCCACCATCAGCCTAACCGCCGAGGTGGTACCGAGCACCGACAAGGCTTTGTCCGCAGGCCCGTTGCAGCGATATCCGGTGACCGTGCTGCTGCCGCTGGCGGCTTCCAGTGCTACATCGATTTGCTGGCCGATTTTGGGGTCAAAGGAGCTGCCTAACAAGAGGCCCACCAGCGCCGTTACCCCGCCCAGTAAATCGTTCACCGCGCCGATTGCCGGCAGTTTCACCGAGATCAACGTCCTGACTTGCGCGGTCCTGACGTAGATCGGCTGGGTGGCGATCAGCTTGGGGTTACCTATGGCGGAAACCTGCGCCGGTTCAATGACCTTGGTCTTGACCGTGATATTCAGCAGTCCCAGCACATCCACCGGCAACTCCACCGCGACCGCGTTGTACTTGTTCGACAGTTGCACAAACCCCTGGATCAGGTTGAACAGTTGCAGGTTGACGTCCAGGGCGCTCTTGTCGGTGCCGTTCTGGATGGTCAGCAGGTCGCCCAGGTGCAGGATCTTGGTGCCGGGTGCAATCAGCTTGATCGCTTCCAGGTTATTGATCACCACCTTGACCGCATCGCCCCCCAGCTTGAGTACATCTATCGCGGCCTGGATCAGATCGCCGACGCTGGCGTCGGTCTTGAGCAACTCGTCGTAGTTGCCGGCGCTGACCTTCAATTGAATCGCCAGCGCGTCCAGGTAACTGAGCAGGTTGATATCGGTATTGATCAGGCCCTTCCAGCCCACCGCGTCGAGTTGCAATTTGCCCCCCAGCAGTCCGCCGATCAACGCATTGAGTGCGGCGGACTTGGTGCTGTCCACGGTCAGCAAGGTGCTGCGGATGGTCAGTACGGCCACCGGTGGCGCGGGCACGGCGGCCACGGCCACTGCCTGCAACCGGATGGTCGGCTCGAAAGGGCCGGTGGAGAGCAGCATGAACAGGCGGTTGGCGATACTGGTGACGACGCGGTGGGTGGCGATGACCTGGATCGCATCGGACCTTGAGGGATTGGGGCTGAAGGCGCGCATGAAGTCAGCCCCTGTGACCAGGGTGCCACAGGTGGTCGCCAGGGTACGGTCTTCGTTCAGCGGGAAATCATTGCGGGCTGCGCTTTGGATCGCGAATTGCGCGGCGTTGGTATTCGGCGTCACGCAGGCGCCGCCGCGGGTGACCACTTCCAGCGCCGCGGTGTCGGCAACCCGTTGCAGCTTGCGCTTTTCCAGGTACAGCCGGCCGCTGTCGACCACCAGCAACAGGAACAACAGTGCGATCCCCAGGGTCATCGCACCCATCAGTCCTATCGCGCCGCGTTGGCGGGCCGAGCCGGGTCCTTGGCAAACCATCCTGCGTTCCTTCGCCGATCCAGTACCGGCATCCTGAATATCCCCTCAGGCAGTGTAGTCAGGTTTTGCAAGGATTTATGGCTATTGGCCATTATTTTCGCGGAGGCAGTGCCACGGGCGTCAGCACAGGGCGGCCGGCAAAGTATTCCAGCAGGTTGTCCGCCACGCGCTGCACGGTGTCATGGGCGGCTTCCGGCGACAGGCCGGCGACGTGGGGCGTGAGCACGGTATTGCTGAGGCGCTTGAGCGCGTCGGGCACGTTGGGTTCATCGTCGAACACGTCCAGTGCCGCGCCGCCGATGCGCCGTTGCTCCAGGGCGGTAATCAGGTCGGCGGTGACCACCACGCTGCCGCGCCCGATGTTCACCAGGAAGCCGTTGGGGCCCAGCGCGTCGAGGGCCTGGCGGTCGATCAAATGTCGCGTGCTGGCGCCGCCCGGGGTGGCCAGGATCAGGAAGTCCGAGGCCCGCGCCAGTTCCACGGCGGTGGCGCAGTAGGTGTAGTCCACATCTTCGCGGGGCTGGCGGTTGTGATAACTCACCTCCATGCCAAAACCCAGGGCAGCCCGCTTGGCGATTTCCAGACCCACGGCCCCCAGGCCGAGAATGCCCAGCTGTTTGCCGGCCAGGGAAGGGCGCATTATCTTGGGCCATTCGCTGCGCCGTACTGCTGCGTCCGCCCGGGGAATGTCCCGCACCAGGCACAGCAACAACGCCATGGCGTGGTCGGCCACCGACGGCGCATTCACCCCGGCGCCATTGGTGACTACGATTCCACGGTTGCTGGCGGCTTGCAGGTCCACGTGTTCATACCCGGCGCCGATCACGCAGATGATCTCCAGCAGCGGCAGCGCGGCGATTTCCTCGGCGTACAGGCCCAGCGGGCCACGGGTCAGCACCGCCTGGACCTGCCCGCCGTGGGTCTTGATGGCCTTGGCGCGTTCGGCCGGGGTCGGCGCAAGAATCACGTGAAAGCCATTGCCTTCGATGATCGGCAGGTAGTCGTTGATGGTTTCAACCAGGACCAGAACGGTGACGGGCATCGGAAGGTTCTTCCTGAAGGATTGGAGGCTTGGATTATGCGGGATTTGTAGTCCCGATCGTTTCTTTACCGCAGAAAAATTTCATTTCTCACCAGCCTAATCTGATTTTCCAGACCGCTCGTCCCAGGCCTTTTTACTGCAGCAGACTTCGACGACTTTCCTTAGCAGAGACGTCATGGATGCATGTTCCTGCCACCTCCGAAATCGTCGAGTGGACCTCTTATGGCTACAAGCACAGCCCATCAAAAAACCTAGCTTGGGAAGATATTGTCAGCAGCACCCGATACGGCCCGGCCAAATACAAGCCCGGTATAAATATTGAAAAGCTTGAGCGAGAAGCCTATAAAAATGGAGTGCCAAGCACTCATGCAAAACCCTGGAAACTCAGGGAGTATCCGCAAGTCATAGGTGCCAGTGATGGCAAGCCCAGCTACTGGGTTCGAATTGAGTCAAGCGCGGGCGTCATACATGGTCATCCGATTTCCGAGCAGGAATTCAGGAGGTTAACAAGTTGATCTCACTAGGCTTTATTGACGGAAACGTCACCCATGATGATCTCTCCATCTTGCAGGATGGGGCGATGGAGAGTCAGGTTCACCTGTTGAAAGAGGACATGCTTCAGGTTGAATACGCCGGTGGGCTTATATTGGATGTCGGCTGGTACCCCTCCTTCGATACCCATGGTGGGTTCCGCATCAATGTAATAAGAAATTACGACTGGGACCGCCCAGTGATTGCGTTAACGGCGCACGCAGCCGGTGATCTGGTGGAGCAACTGGCTGTTGCGCAGAGCGCGATCAATGGCGAACTGCGCAACGTATTGAGAACCTCGGCTTAGGTAAAGCTCCAGGCTTTAGAAGCAGATATCGTCAGCTTTCACACGCTGCACAAATGCCCCGGCCAAGGTTGCGTTATGGTGCTCGATAATCGATGCGGCCGATAACGCCGGAGTGTCCATACAAGTATGGGCATCCTCCGGCAGCAGCACCGAGAACCCCAGCTCCACGGCCACTCGGCACGTCGTGTCGATGCAGTACTGGGTTTTCATCCCGACGATCACCAGTTCATTCACCTGTGCCGCCGCCAGTTGCTGCGACAGCTCGGTGCCGAGAAAACAGCTGGGCCGGGTTTTATTGAAAACCGTGTCGCGAGCTTCATCAACCTCCAGTGCTGGCCATAGTTGCCAAAACGGGCTGCCCACCTCGATGGGCGAACCCGCAGGGCCGGTGTGACGTGCAGCGAAAACCGGCACGCCAACGTGTCGGGCGCGCTGAATCAGCTGGTTGATGTTGTCGAGTACGCGCTGGCGTTCGTAGGGTTTTTCCGGACCATCGTACAGACCGGTCTGCATGTCGATGATCAGCAGGGCGGGGCGCTTGTTGTCAGGCATGGTGCTGCTCCTTGTGTTTGCCAGATGGCGGAGCAATAAAAAGGCCCCGTCCATTGCTGGCGGGGCCTTGGGTAAATCCGGGTGGCTTAGTTTGCGCGCCACTCACCGCTACCACACGACCCGCCGGAAGCGGTCGTGGTGGTGGTACGGGTGAGGGCCAGCTGGAAAATGTTCATGGGCCGATCATGCTGGCGCTGGCGTTTGGCTGTCAACGCGTCAGCCGAGGTTTTTTTCCGGGATCAGGAGATTCCTGGCGGCAGCGAGGAATTCATCAGACAGGCCGTTGCCTTTGGTCGCACGGGCGAGGGTAATTGCGCCTACCATCATCGCGTACTGGGCAATGGCGGCCTGGCGGTCGCCTTCGGGGGTTCCGGTGGCCTGGGTAGCGGCCAGGATGCCCATGGACGCTTCAAAGCCCCGGATAAAGCTGCGTTGCAACGCGCTGTCGGCGGCTTCATGGCACATCTCCCCGGCAAAAGCCGCAACCGGGCAACTGTCCCCGGGGTTGTCACGATTGGCGGCCGACAGATACGGATCAATCAACGCCAGGCGCGCAGCCTCGGGATCAGGGCTTTGCTCGACCCTGGCCTGCCAGCGCTCGCTCGATTGCTCGAATGCCCGGTTGCAGGCTTCCGTGGCCAGCGCCTCGCGGGACTCGAAGTGCCCGTAGAAACCGCCATGGGTCAGCCCGGCGGCGGCCATCACGTCCGACACGCTGATGCCATGGATGCCCCGTTCACGAAACAGCCGCGTGGCGGCCTCGACGATGATTTCGCGGTTGAGTTCGGCTTGTTTGCGGGACACGCGTGGCATCGAGGGCTCTCTGGATCAGGTGGTGGCAGGGATGGGCGGCATCATAAAACGTTTAGCTGGCGTACTGCGCAATCCCGTTGCCGAACGACCAGTTTTCCTTCTTGACCTCCACCAGGCTGATAAACACATCTTCCAGGCGCACCGCCAGTTCACGGTGCAAGCTCTCGGCAATGGTTTTGTACAGCAGCTTTTTCTGCTCGGTACTGCGGCCTTCGTTCAGAGTGATCTGGATGATCACCAGGTTGTCGGTGCGCTGGATGCCCAGGTACTCCGGGTCATAGATGAAGTGGTGTTCATCGTGCTCGGTGAGGATCTGGAAGTTGTCGTGTTCAGGCACGCCGATGGCCGTGTGCATGGCGTTGTAGATCAATACGCCGACGCGCTTGGCGTAGGTGACGTCGGGGTTTTTCCGAAGGTCGATGCGCACGATTGGCATGGCAGGTAGTCCAGTGAGGGGCGTGCTTTAAAAATACATGACGTGATGAATTTATAGAATAGATTTCTTATGAAATGTAAAATTGACGCTGCCAAAATCGCCTTCAATCCTCTGCACCGCACAACCATTCCTCAGCTAAGTCTTTGCTTCTTCAAGCGAATCCCGGACAATCGCGCCCCTGTTTCGGTCGTGGCGCTGCCTGTCAGGTTTTTCTGACTCGTCTCGACTGAGTGAATGCGGAGATCCGAACGGATGAATGATCAGGCCAATAGCGTCGACGAACGCTACGCAACGACACCTGCAACCCTCACAAGCTGGAGCCGCCAGGACACCACCTGGATGCTCGGCCTGTTCGGTACGGCCATCGGCGCCGGCACCTTGTTCCTGCCGATCAACGCGGGCCTTGGCGGTTTCTGGCCGTTGGTGATCCTCGCGCTGCTGGCATTCCCGATGACGTTTTTCGCGCACCGTGGCCTGACCCGCTTTGTGCTCTCGGGCCGTGAAGGCTCGGACATCACCGACGTGGTCGAAGAACATTTCGGCCTCAAGGCCGGCGCCGCGATCACCTTGCTGTACTTCTTCGCGATCTTCCCGATCCTGCTGATCTATAGCGTGGCGCTGACCAACACCGTCGGCAGCTTCATGGAGCATCAACTGCACATCGCGCCACCACCGCGGGCGATCCTGTCACTCGTGCTGATCCTCGGCCTGCTGGCCGTGGTGCGGTGTGGCGAGCAGGTGATCGTCAAGGCCATGAGCCTGATGGTGTATCCTTTTATCGTCGCCTTGCTGTTCCTCGCCGTGTACCTGGTGCCGCACTGGAACGGCGGCATCCTCAGCACCGCCAGCACCGTTCCGGCCCCGTCGGCGCTGCTGCATACCCTGTGGCTGGCGATTCCGGTGATGGTGTTCTCGTTCAACCATTCGCCGATCATCTCGGCCTTTGCGGTGGACCAGAAGCGCCAGTACGGCGAACACGCCGAGGAACGCAGCTCGCAGATCCTGTCCCGGGCACACATCCTGATGGTAGTGATGGTGCTGTTCTTCGTGTTCAGTTGCGTACTGACCCTGTCGCCGGCGCAACTGGCCGAAGCCAAGGCGCAGAATCTGTCGATCCTGTCCTACCTGGCGAACCACTTCAGCAACCCGACCATCGAGTTCGCCGCGCCGCTGATCGCGTTTGTGGCGATTGCCAAGTCGTTCCTGGGCCATTACATCGGCGCCAGTGAAGGCCTCAAGGGCCTGGTGCTCAAAAGCGGCCGTCGCCCGGCTGCCAAGACCCTGGACCGCATGACGGCTGCCTTCATGCTGGTGGTGTGCTGGATCGTCGCGACCCTCAACCCTAGCATCCTCGGCATGATCGAGACCCTGGGCGGGCCGATCATTGCGTCGATCCTGTTCCTGATGCCGATGTACGCGATCCGCAAGGTACCGGCGATGGCCAAGTACCGTGGCCAGGCGTCCAACGTGTTCGTCACGGCGGTGGGCCTGGTGGCGATTACCGCGCTGATTTATTCGCTGGTGTCCTGACAGCACCCGGTTTCAGTGCAATGATCACGGCCAATTCGCAGAGAGCGGATTGGCCGTTTTTTTTGCCAGGGAATTAGGGATTGAACACCAAGCCTGAGAGCGACACCACGCCGAACCGTGCACAAGACTTGCTGGCCGGCCTGTCCATCGCCGGCCTGTTGCTGCCCGAGGCCGTGGCCTATTCCAGCATCGCCGCGTTGCCGCCCCAGGCGGGCGTGATCGCCTTGTTTGCCGGGTTGTTGTGCTACGGCCTGTTTGGCACCAGCCGCTTTGCGATTGTCTCTGCCACATCGTCCTCGGCGGCGGTGCTGGCGGCGGCCACGGCAACGCTGGCGGGAGACGACCCGGCACTCAGGCTGAGCCTGGCAATGGGCCTGGTACTGGTGACGGGGGCGTTTTTCCTGTTGGCCGGGATGCTCAAGCTGGGCGGGCTGACCTCGTTTATCGCCAAGCCGGTGTTGCGTGGCTTTGCCTTTGGCCTGGCGCTGACGATCATCCTCAAGCAGTTGGCCAGCGTGGTGGGCGTGCACCTGACCGACAACAACCTGATTCGCTTCCTGCCCCAGCTCCTGGAGCAACTGCCGCGCTGGAACTGGGCCGCCGCTGCCGTCGCGGGCGTCGCGTTGCTGCTGCTCTGGCTATGCGCACGAGTTCGGCGCCTGCCGGGCGGGTTGCTGGTGGTGATCCTCGGGATTGCCGCCGGCCAGTGGCTGGATCTGCAGGCCCATGGCGTGGCGTTGATCGGCGTCATCGACCTGCGTCTGGAACTGGCGCATTTGCCGGTGTTGCCGTTCGCCGACTGGCTGCGCCTGGGAGAGTTGGCGTTTGCCATGGTGATGATTCTTTACGCCGAGTCCTACGGCTCCATCAGCTCCTTCGCCCTCAAGCATGGTGATCGCGTGTCATCCAACCGTGACCTGCTGGCGCTGGGGGCCGCCAACCTGCTGTCCGGGCTGTTCCAGGGCATGCCCACTGGCGCCGGGTATTCGGCGACATCGGCCAATGAGGCGGCGGGAGCCAACTCGCGGCTGGCGGGCGCCGTGGCGGCGCTGGTGGTGTTGGCGATCGTGCTGACGGTGCTGCCGCTGGTGGCATTGACGCCGGAGCCGGTGCTTGCCGCCATCGTCATTTACGCCTTGGGCCGTGGCTTGAGCCTGCAGCCCCTGGGCCGCTATTTCTCCTGGCGGCGCGACCGGTTGCTGGTGATTTGCGCGGTGGCGGCGGTGTTGGTGCTGGGGGTGCTGGATGGGTTATTGGTGGCGGTCGGGATCAGCGTGGTGTTGATGTTGCGCCAGATGTCGTCGGCGGACGTGCGCGAGTTGGGGCGCATTGACGGCGGACATGATTTTGTCGACTTGCTGCATCACCCGAGCGCCGAACGGATCCCCGGTGTGCTGATCGTGCGGCCCAGTGAAGCGCTGTTCTTCGCGAATGCCGAGCGAGTGTTGGGGGCGGTGTTGAGCCTGATGCGGCACGCTACGTTACCGGTGCACACGGTAGTGCTCAGCCTGGAAGAATCCCCCGACCTGGACGGCACGAGCATCGAGGCGTTGCAGGCGTTTTTCGTACAGGTGCAAGGGGAGGGCAGGTGTCTGGTGTTGGCCCGTGTCAGGCATGAGGCGCAGGAGGTGTTGCAGACGCTGCCTGAGGCGTGTGCGCCCCAGGTGCTGATCAGCGGGTTGAGTGTCGATGGTGCAGTGCAACTCGCGTTGCAACCCACCGCCTGAATGCAAAAAGCCCCGACTGGTCGGGGCTTTTTATTGACGCGAGCTTACCGGCGGCGGAACAACGGCAACGGTTCATCCGTCGCGGCCTGGTACGTCACCGAGAAATCCTTGAGGCTTTCCAGCGCTTCATACGGGTCTTTGTCCGCGCGCAAGGCGAAGGCATCGAACCCGCAGCGGCGCAGGTAGAACAACTGGTCGCGCAGCACATCGCCAATCGCCCGCAGCTCACCCTTGTAACCATAACGGTCACGCAGCAGGCGGGCGTTGGAGTAGTTGCGACCGTCGGTGAAGGCCGGGAAGTTCAGGGCGATGACCTGGAAGTGCTCCACGTCATCACCGATCTCTTCGGCTTCTTCATCGGCGTCCAGCCATACACCCAGGCCGCCGTCGCGGGCCTTGAGGGCGTGAGCGTGCTCGCGCCACAGGGCCAGTGGCACGATCAGGTCGTCGCAGTTGGAGATGCCATCGAAGCTCGCGTCCTTGGGCAGCAGGTGCCAGGTTTCGTCGAGGACTTCGTTGTTCTTAATGATTCGCTGCATAGACGCGCTCCTTGAACAGGTCAATGCCGATGCGCTGGTAAGTGTCGATGAAACGCTCATCTTCGGTGCGCTGTTCAACGTACACGTCGATCAGCTTGCCGATCACGTCAGGCATGGCTTCCTGGGCGAAGGACGGGCCGAGGATCTTGCCCAGGCTCGCATCGCGGCTGGCGCTGCCACCCAGGGACACTTGGTAGAATTCTTCGCCTTTCTTGTCCACGCCCAGGATGCCGATGTGGCCGACGTGGTGGTGACCACAGGCGTTCATGCAACCGGAGATGTTCAGGTCCAGCTCGCCGATGTCGAACAGGTAGTCCAGGTCGTCGAAACGGCGCTGGATCGATTCGGCAATCGGGATCGACTTGGCGTTGGCCAGGGAGCAGAAGTCGCCGCCCGGGCAGCAGATGATGTCGGTCAGCAGGCCGATGTTCGGCGTGGCAAAACCCTGCTCGCGCAGCTCGCCCCACAGGGTGAACAGTTGAGACTGTTCAACGTCGGCGAGGATGATGTTCTGCTCGTGGGAGGTGCGCAGTTGGCCGAAGCTGTAGCGCTCGGCCAGGTCGGCGACGCCGTCCAGTTGCTTGTCGGTGATGTCACCCGGTGCAACACCGGTAGGTTTCAGCGACAGGGTCACGGCCACATAGCCCGGCTTTTTGTGGGCCAGGGTGTTGCGGGTGCGCCAGCGGGCGAAACCCGGGTGCTGCGCATCGAGCTCGGCCAACGCGGCGTCCTGATTGCTCAGGGCCTTGTAGTCCGGGTCGACGAAGTGTTTGGCAACGCGGTGCACTTCGGCGTCGGTCAGGGTGGTCTGGCCGCCGCGCAGGTGTTCCATCTCGGCGTCGACTTTCTGGGCGAACACCTCGGGGGTCAGCGCTTTTACCAGGATCTTGATCCGGGCCTTGTACTTGTTGTCACGACGGCCGTAGCGGTTGTAGACCCGCAGGATCGCGTCGAGGTAGCTCAACAGGTCCTGCCACGGCAGGAATTCGTTGATGAAGGCACCCACTACCGGCGTACGACCGAGGCCACCGCCGACGAGCACACGGAAGCCCAACTCGCCCGCCGCGTTATGCACCGGCTCCAGGCCGATATCGTGCACTTCGATGGCGGCGCGGTCCGAGGTCGAGCCATTGATGGCGATCTTGAACTTGCGCGGCAGGTAGGCGAATTCCGGGTGGAAGGTGGTCCATTGACGGACGATTTCACACCATGGGCGGGGGTCGATCAGCTCGTCAGCGGCAACGCCGGCGAACTGGTCGGTGGTCACGTTGCGCAGGCAGTTACCGCTGGTCTGAATGGCGTGCATCTGCACGGTGGCCAATTCAGCCAGGATGTCCGGCACGTCTTCCAGGGCCGGCCAGTTGAACTGAACGTTCTGGCGAGTACTGATGTGGGCGTAGCCCTTGTCGAAGTCGCGGGCAATCTTGGCCATCATGCGCGTCTGACGGGAAGTCAGTTGGCCATAAGGCACGGCAACCCGCAGCATCGGCGCAAAGCGCTGAACATAAAGGCCATTTTGCAGGCGCAGAGGGCGGAACTCTTCTTCGCTCAGTTCACCTGCCAGATAGCGTCGGGTCTGATCACGGAACTGCTTGACGCGGTCCTCGATGATGCGCTGATCGTATTCGTCGTATACGTACATATAGGTCCTGTTCTCGGCAAATCTGCGCGCACGGCCGCGCACTCCCAACGGAGCCGGCGCACGATACCAGTTTGCGTTTATGCGCAAAAGTGATGTTTGAGTATATGCAAATAACCAAATGGCCTAATGAGAACGGTTATCGCGATACCCACATTTGTCATGCGGGCAATCATGAACTTTACTGTGCTCGTGTCTTTGTGCAATCACCTATAAAACCGACAAGAGGCGATGCTATGAGCAATCCGACCAAAGCGCGCAAAAGTGACAGCAGTGTCGATGCGTGGGCCATTCTGTTTTTGATTATCCTGGTGGTTTCCACTGCCGTGTTCTGGGTCAGCCATCAATAAAAGGGCGTTATCGAGCCTTGTTGTCGACAATCGGCAATTAGCCGAGATTGACCGGCCTGATGCCATTATCATGGGCCGTCATTCCGAAGGGCTCAGGCAACGATGTTGAAGGTTCTCTGCAAGTGCTTGCTGGTGCTGAGCATGCCGTTCTGGGCCATCGCCCAGGCGACGTCGGTGGTGTTTCTCAACCCTGGCAATTCGACCGAGACCTTCTGGGTCAGCTACGCGCAATTCATGCAGGCCGCCGCCAGGGACCTCGGCCTGGATTTGCGTGTGCGCTATTCCGAGCGCAATCCCGAGACCACGCTGGTGCAGGCCCGTGAAGCCCTGCTAGGCGCCGAGCGCCCGGACTACCTGGTGCTGGTCAACGAGCAGTACATCGCCCCACAGATCTTGCGCCTGGCCCAGGGCAGCGGGGTCAAGCTGCTGATCGTCAACAACGCGCTGACCGCGGACCAGACTCAACTGCTGGACGCCGGCAAATACCCTGACTGGATCGGCAGCATGGTCGCCGACGACGAACAGGCGGGCTACTTGATGCTCACCCAGTTGTTGCGCCTGCATGGGCCTGTCGCCCCCGGCCAGACCCTCGACCTGATCGCGTTCTCCGGGGCCAAGACCACTCCCGCCGCGCAACTGCGCGAGCGAGGCTTGCAGCGCGCCCTGGCGGATCATCCGCAGGTGCGCCTGCGCCAGTTGGTGTATGGCGAGTGGAGTCGCCAGCGCGCTTTCGACCAGGCCACGCAGTTATTCAAACGCTACCCGCAGACCGCGCTGGTGTGGGCGGCCAACGATGAAATGGCGCTGGGGGCAATGGATGCACTCAAAGGCAGCGGGCGCACGCCGGGCACGGACGTGTTGTTCAGCGCGGTCAACAGTTCGCCCGAAGCGTTGCAGGCGCGCCTTGAGGGGCGCCTGAGTGTGCTGGTGGCCGGGCATTTCACCCTTGGCGGCTGGGCGATGGTGGTGCTGCATGACGATGCCCGCGGCCTGGGCATGGCGCAGTACGGTGGGCGTGAGCGCAAGCTTGGGCTCTTTCGATTGATTGATCCGCCACAAGCCACGCGCCTTTTAGAGATGCAGGGGCGCGAGGACTACGGCGTCGACTTTCGAGCACTGTCAGCCCAGGGCAAGCCAGCCACCTATCGCTACCCGTTCAGCCTGCAACTGCTGATGCATTGACCGGCTTCAAACACCGGCCAGGTGCAGCACCAGCTTGACGATGCCAAACAGGGTCAAGGCAAACACGGCGGTAAACACAATACCCAGGATGACAAAGTGGCTGGGCTTGCCATGGGTAAAGTCGCGGGCGCGATTCTTCCCGCTCTGCACCCCGAAGGCGGCTGCCATCACGCTGTGAAGCATCTGCCAGAAAGTCGGTGGCTTGTTGTTGGAATCGTCCATAAAGGCCTCGCGGTAGGGATCAAACCCATGGATGAGGATAGCCAAGTTCCCGCAAAACACCGGCTGTAGCTATCTACCGCCCTGGCGGTTGGCCCGTTCGCTGTACTGGGACTCCTTAACAGAGTCATCAGGAACGAGCGCATGCCAACCTTACCCGCCCCGACAGAGCAGGGGCTACACACCGCATTGATCAAGAACAGCTTGCCCGGCTGGATTGCCCGCAGCGCGGCTGCGGACATCCGACGCTTGAAGCCGGGCCTGCTGCCCGGGCGCGTCCCCGAGGATGCACCACCTGCCTGGCTCAGTAACGCGCCCCAGGGGTTGCGCCAGGCATTCGCCGACAGCCAGTTGGCCAGTCGCCGCGCCCACGAGCGGCTGGCCAAGACTCTCGACGGCCTCAAGGGCATCACCGAGTTCGCCCAGCCGCTGCTGGAAGACGCCTGGCGCAAACGGTTCGGTGAGGTACCGGACGTCCACAAGCACCAGTTGCACTACCTGCGTTACCGTCAGGTGCCGCAACAGCATTCGCTGTTGCAGGCAGCATTGCTCAACTTTGAAGGCAATGAAGACTTTGCCGATATCGCCCTTGAGCAAACCAGCGCGCTGGCCCCCGAAGGGGCGTTGTTCACCGAGTACTACGGCGAAATTCTGAACGACCATTCACGCCGGGCCCGCTATCGCTACCGCGAAAAGCTCGCCGTCACCCCGGACCAGTTTGCCGCGCTCTGCCGCACGCTGGACCTGGGCCGGCAATACCAGGCGCATTTGCAACAAGTGTTCGAGGACGCGGGCACCAAGGCCATGGTGCGCGAGCAGATGATCGAGGCGCACAAGAAACTGCTGGCCGTCAGGCTGCACACGGCGCGGATGAAGAACGAAATCAGCGACAGTGCCTATGCCATGCTCAACGCCTTACTGGCCGGTACCGAACGGCCGCAGTTGGATGGCAAGCCCGTCGCCTGCAGCCAATTGGCGATTCTCGGCTGCAAGGTGGGTGAAGTCGTACTGATCGGGCCGGGCGTCGGCGCGATGGCAGATGCCCGGCAGCCGTTGGGCTGGGGCACTGTGCTGGTGCCCGGCGCCTCGCTCGGGGAGTTGCTGGTGCCGGCCGCGGCCGACCAGCGGCTGGTGGCGTGGATCCCCGGTGCGCCGTTGTACCCGCTCAAGGAATACCCGTCGATAAAGGCGTTCGAGGCGGAACTGGCGATCAACCTGCGCTCCCCGGAGTATCAGCGGCTGTTTGCCAGCCTGGTGCCGCAAGACGAAGCCCCGGCTTTCCTGCAACGACTGAAGACCAAGCTCTTTACCTTCGAGTGGAACTCCAGAGGCTACATGGAGCAGGTCTACGACCCGAACGTCAACCTGGCGCGCCGCGAAAGCCTGATCAGTGGCGAGCTGTTCGGAGCGCTCTATGACAACCACCTGCAACGCCTGAAAGATAACGCCAGAACGCTCGCCGTACCCACCGCCGAGGCGGATCGCAAGGCTGCCCAGGAACGCCACGAACATTGGCTGAGTATTGGCTTGAATGTGCTGAACATGGCGGCCTTTGTCGTGCCCGGCCTGGGGGAGGTGATGCTGGCGGTTATGGCTGTGCAACTGGGCCTGGAGGTCTACCATGGCATCGAGGCGTGGAAGGAAGGCGACATGGATGCCGCCTGGGGACATCTGGAGTCGGTGGCGCTGAACGTGGCCTTCATGACCGCCCTCGGCGGTTCGACGGCCCTGGCCGGTCGCGCGCCGAAAATCCAGGTGTCCCGCTGGGTGGATGGCCTGGTACCGGTCAAACTGCCCAGTGGTGAGGCTCGGCTGTGGAAACCGGACCTGGCGCCGTACCGCAGCGAGGTGGTGCTGGCCCCGGCTGTCAAGCCCAATGCCCGGGGCCAGTACGAGAGAGGCGGCAAGATTTATGTGCGTATCGGCGAAAACCTGCATGAAAAGGTCTTCGACAGCCGAATCCGCAAGTGGCGGATCAAACACCCGGAAAATCCCGAGGCTTACCAACCGATCCTTGAACACAACAACGCCGGTGCCTGGCGGCATGTGCATGAGCAGCCCTTCAAATGGGACCGCCTGACCCTGTTGCGACGACTGGGGCCTGCCACTGAAGAATTCTCTGATACGACACTGGGCATTATTGGGGATATCAGTGGGGTCCAGGATGACGTGTTGCGCAAGGCGTATATCGAAGGCAGGCCGCTGCCCGCCGTGCTGGCCGATACCCTGGAGCAGTTCCGCAGCCAGCCAGTGGCGGACACGGCGCCGCTGGCTGGCGATGAGGCGGTGCTGCAACGGCGCTTCCCTGGATTGTCCAGGCGAGCCATCCAGGAAATCCTTGATACCGCCAGCGAACCGGAGCGCTTGCAACTGCGCAGTCAGCGTGGAGCCTCGGCGCGCCTGGACAATGCCGCTCGCCGCGCAGTCCAACAAGGCCGCCTGAGCCGTGCCCTGGCGGGGCTGCATCGTCTGGCCGACGCCGGTGCCGACACTGACCGCCTGGCCCTGCATTGCCTGCAACACTTGCCGGGCTGGCCCACCAATCTGCGCCTGGAAATGCGCTTTCAGGCTGTCGAAGGACCGTTACTGAACAGCATTGGCCCGCAAGATGCGCCGCTGCGCAGATACCTGGTCAAGCAGGGCGAAGCCTTCCAGGCCTACGACGAGCGCGGTGTCGCGCTGAACAGCCGGACCACCGGGCGGCGTAATTTCTTCCAGTCCGTCGTGCATGCGATCCCCGCTGCGGCCCGACCTGGCCTGGACATGCCCGTGGCGACCCTGGACCGGGAACTGCAACAGGCGGTGGCCAGTTATGCCACCCGCCGCCGTAGCCAAATGTTCAATGTGCTCGGCCTGCGCGCACCGCGTTCGCGACCCGTCTTGACGGGGGCGGGGGGCGTCCTGGGTTACCCGTTGAGCGGTCGGGGCAAAGGCTTTGACGTGGATGCATCGCTGACGGCGAGGGTGCAGGCGCTCTATCCGAACCTCAACGCCGGGCAGGCCAGCGATTTTGTCCTGAGCCGATTGCAGGCCGGTGAAAGCGCCCAACAGATCTTCACCCTGTTGGGAAACCGCCAGCGTGAGTTCGACCTGTTGCAGGCAGAGCTTGATCAGTGGACCGCCGCTGCTGCCGGGCAGGCGGGCGGGGCCAGCCAGCAACAACGGGTAGCGGCCGACATCATAGGATGCTGGCGCCAGGGCATTTACCGCGAGCGGCCGCCCCAGAGCATTCTGTCGTTGGGCAGCGTGACGGACCTTCCGCGCCTGAGTGCAGACTTTTCCCATGTGCAGGCGCTGAGCGCACATGCCGAGCTTTTGTTGGGTGATCAGGGCGTGCGTCTGGCCGATCAGTTTTCCCGGGTGCGACACCTTGAGGTGTTTCTTGACGCAACGCCGGGCACCGGACTGGTCGACGGGCTGAACCGCTTCGTCGATCTCAACCAACTGACGTTGAATGGTCGGGACGTGGCCTATTCGGTCCCCTTCATTCAACGCCTGGGGGCAATGGAGCGCTTGCACAACCTGTCCGTCGCGGGGCTTTCGCAAAACCTGGACGTCAGCCCCCTCACGCACCTGCGCTCGTTGCGCATGGAGGGCTCGGTGCAGGAGTGGCCACAGGGGGTGACGTCACTTGAGCACCTTGAGAGGCTCGACCTGTGGCGAACAAACATCCGTTCGGTACCCCCGTCGATGCTCATCGGGCATGAACGATTGTGGCGCGGCCTGAACCTGCGGTGGGCCGCGTTTGACCGCCGGGAATTCATGGCGGTGTATGAACATGTGCGGGGCAATCCGGCTCACCTGCTCAATGAGCAAGCCCTGGTGCAGGGTTACTGTGAAGGCGTGATGGACCGCTTGAAAAATGTGCACTGGGGGTTTGGCATAGACGTTGTCTCTCAGTTCCGGCAGCAGGGTCTGACCACTGAACAGATACTGGCTCGCACTCACCAGGTACTCGACGAACAGCTCGCCCTGAGCCGGGACCTGCAGGAGTGGGCGGCCAGGGAGTTGCGGGTTGACCGCCGGCAGGTGGATGTCTTTTACCGCCAGCGCGCCGCCGAGCGGCTCCTGGACAGTTGGCGTGAAGGCCTGGGGCCGCGGCTTGCGCCGTCGGGCATGTCGGCGCGCTCCAACCTGCCGACCGCCACACTGAACCTGTCGGGGGGCGTGCTGGGCGACTTGCCCGGGTTGCCGGCGGCCGCGTTCGCCCATGTCAAACAGGTCAACCTGAGCGGCACCCGGGTTTCGATTGAGGCGCTGAATGACTTTCTCGGCGCATTCAACGCCATTGAAGACTTGAACCTCAGTGCCAGCAACCTGGCACAGCTGCCGTCGGCCCTGGACAACTTCACCGCCCTGCGCCAGTTGGATCTTTCCCACAACCAACTGAGCATCATCCCGTCCATCCAGCAACGCTTGAGCCGCCTGACGGCTCTTGAAACCCTGGACTTGCAATACAACCGTGTCGCGAGCCTGGATCTGCGTGGCCTCAACGCCTTGCGCCACTTGAACCTCAGCCGCACTGGAATCACCGAATGGCCTGAGGGTGTCCTGGACTTGCCAGTCCTGGAAAGCCTGGACCTGAGCCACAGCGCTATCACCCGGGTGCCCGCCCAGGCGCTCACCGGCCACGACACGCTGATGCTCAAGAGCAACCTGCGGGGTTGCCGACTGACTGCCCGGGCCTGCGCCGACATCCTGGCCTTTGCGCAACGCACCCTGCGGGAAAATCCATTGGGCCTTGATGTGGAATTACTGCCGTTGGTGGGGCCGGAAATCTACCTGCACAAGCCGCTGGGCATTCCCCAGGAACAGCTGCGCATCGGCCGGACCGGCGGCGATCCGGAGTATTTCCCGGTCAGGGTCACCGACGACCCCGGCCAGTTGCTGTTGCCCCTGCACGTCGAGAACGGCGACGCGCAAGCACGCCTCACTCCGGCGGCGCGCCTGCAACAACTGGATCCTGCCTTGAGCAGTGCCCAGGCGGTGGCGCGCATTGATGAATGGCTGGCCGCCGGCCTGGGCGCCACCGGCGTCGACACACGCCTGTTGCAGTTGCGCGCCGAGCATCAACGCTTGAGCCGGGTGTTGAACAGTTGGATCGACATCGAAGGTTATCGCGAGGGGGGCGGCTGGGTCAGTGCCCTCGACCGTCGTCGTGCCGCCGGCCGGCTCCTTGAAAGCTGGCGCCACAACCTGCGTGCCCGGCCCGAGGTGCCGCCGGTGGACGGGCGCGAGGTACTGGACCTGTCCGGGTTGTATCTGGGCGACCTGCCGACGTTGCCGGCTTCAATGAGCCACGTCAGCGTGCTCGACCTCACCGAGGTGAAGCTGACGGAGCAGGGGTCCAATGGGTTCCTGGGCAGTTTCCCCCACCTGCGCCGGCTTGTGCTCAACAAGAATGGCCTGGCGCACCTGCCCGAGGTGATCAACCAATACACGGCGCTGACTCATCTCGAAGCCACCTACAATGATTTGCGCGACGCTGTGGAGCTACAGGCACTGCTCGGCCCGTTAAGTGCGCTGGAATGGCTCGACCTTGGCGAAAACACCCTGGCCAGCCTGGATGTCAGCGGCCTGCGCGGGCTGACAAACCTGGACCTGCACAACAACGTCCTGGAGGAATGGCCGGCCGGGGCATTGGAACTGCCGCGACTGCGCACCCTCGACCTCAGCAATAACCAGATCGAGACCATCCCGGACGATGCCCTGTTACCTCGCCACAACCTCCTGATGAGCAACACCAACCTGACGGACAACGGGCTGGAAGAACGCGTGTTCGAGCGCCTGAGCGACTTCCTCGAGGAAACGGGGTTCGGCCTGGGCTATACCCGGGAGCAAATTGATCGCGAGCTCGATGGCTTCCTCCTCAGTACCAGTCACGAGGAAGCGGATCTGAGCGGTGAGCTGCATCCGGAGCTGCTGACGCCCGCAGCACAGAAGGCCCAGTGGTTTGCTGGCGTGGCGGCCGACTCCAGCAAACACGCAGTCTGGGAGTCGCTCAAGAGCGCTGACGACAGTGAGGATTTCTTCTACATCATTTCTCAGCTGAAAAACGCCCAGGACTTCATCACCGACCGCCCTGAGTTGACGCGCCGGGTATGGGAGGTGCTGGAGGCCGCCGAGCAACGTCCGGCGTTGCGCGAGCAACTGTTCGGCAAGGCTCGCGGCATGCGGATCAACGCGACCTGCGGTGACGGTTGGATCCTGCTGTTCAGCGACCTTGAAGTCAGTGTCTATGAGTTCAAGGCCCTGGAAACCGTGGAGCCCGGAAAAGAAGGCGCGGCGCTGTTCAAGCTGGCCAGAAGCATGATCCGCCTGGAACAGACTGAAGCCACCGCCAGCCGCGTGGTCAGCCTAAAGCCCAGTGTTGACCCGGCGGAAATTCGCCTGGCCTACCGCATCGGCCTGGCCCAACGCCTGGAGTTGCCGCGCCAGCCGTCCGGCATGCTGTACCGCAACCTTTCCCAAGTGAAACAGGCCGATATCGACCAGGCCTACGCCAGCATCATCGGCCGGGAGGCGACCGAGGCGTTCACGGCCGATCTGGTCACGCGCCAGTACTGGGTCGACTACGTGCAGAAGCAATACGCCGCCGACTTTACGACGCTGGCCCAGACCCAGGCCCGCGAGGCTGAAGCCCTGGAGGATCGCTATCCGGCGTTTGGTGCGCAGTACGAGGCGCAAGCCGTGGTATTGGCCAAGCAAAGGACTGAGCAACGCCAGGCCCTGCTGATTCGCCTGTCCGAGCGGGAGAGAGCAGCACTGAGGCTATAACAGCCTGTGCCCCGGCGGCAGGTCCGGAAACGGGCCTGCCGCGCCTCAGTGGTCGTAACCCAGGTTCGGCGCCAAGGTGCACAAAAACAATTATCTACCTGCGAAGGCGCTCGCCTGTTCGCTGTACTGGGCCTCCCTAAAGCGTTCTCAGGAAGCCGCACATGTCTACTCCACCTAACGCCCTCGCGGACGAAAGCTTGCACACCGCCCTGATCACGGAACGCCTGCCCGCGTGGGTCGCCCACATGGCCCCCGTCGATGTGCGCCGGCTCAAACATGGACTGTTGCCCGGCAGGGAGCGGCCTGCCACCAAGGTTCCGCTCTCGCCCGCATTGAACAAGGCACTCGATGACAGTCGCAAGGCCAGCCGTCAGTCCCGCGAAGCCTTGGCCAAGGGCCTTGGCGCGCTGCAAGGCATTGTCGAATTCGCCCAGCCCAAGCTGGAAGCGGCGTTGCGCGAGGCGATGGGCGAGGCCCCGGACGTCAACAAAAACCAGCTGCATTACCTGCGGTATCGCCAGGCCCCGCAGCAGCATTCGTTGTTGCAGGCAGCGCTGCTGAACTTCGAGGGCGATGAAGACTTCACCGATATCGCCCTCGAACAGACCAGCGCCCTGGCGCCGGAAGGTGCGCTGCTGACCGAGTACTACGGCGAGGCGCGGGCGGATGGCTCGCGTGCGGCGCGTTATCGCTACAGCGAAACCCTGTCGATGACTCCACAAACCTTTTCCACCCTGTGCCGCACCCTGGACCTGGGGCAGCAATACCAGGCCCACCTGGCGCAGGTGTTCGATGCCGCTGCCACTCGGGCCGTGGTGCGGGAGCAGATGATTCGCGCGCAAAAAGACCTGCTGACGGTACGCCTGTATACCGCATGGGCGCAGGGCGACATCGGTCCGGCGGTGTTTCTCATGTTGCGTGAAGTGCTGGCAGGTACTTCGCGGCCGCTGCTGGATGGCGAGGTCGTACGTTTCGGTCAACTGTCGATCCTGGGCTGCGAGCTGGGGGAGGTGCTGCTGATCGGGCCGGGTGTCGCACCGACCCGGTCCGTGATCCCGCCCTTGTTTCCTGGGGCAGGTGTGAGCGGGCTGCTTCCCGTGGCGCCTGATACGCGGGTGGTGGCCTGGATTCCGGGCGCGCCGCAGTGCCCACTCAAGGAATACCCGTCTATGCAGGCGTTCGACAAGGAACTGGCGGTGAACCTGCGCTCACCTGCCTATCAGCAGTTGTTTGCCAGCCTGGTACCTCAGCAACAGGCGCCGCAGTTCCTTGAGCGCCTCAAGGAAAAACTCTACACATTCACCTGGAACCCGCGAGGCTACAAGGAGCAGGTCTACGACGAGCAAATCAACTTGAACCGGCGAGAACGGTTGATCGAGGGGGAGTTGTTCGGCGCGCTCTACGAGCGGCATGTACAGCGCCTCAAGGACAATGCCAGAACCCTGGCGGTGCCCACTGCGGAGGCTGACCGAAAAGCCGCACAGGCACGCCATGCTCACTGGTTGAGCATGGGTTTGAACACATTGAATGTGGCCGCATTCATGGTGCCCGGCCTGGGGGAGCTGTTGTTGGCGGTCACGGCGATTCAGTTGGGCCTGGAGGTCTATCACGGCATCGAATCCTGGCAGGAGGGCGATATGGATGCGGCATGGGAGCACCTGGAGTCGGTGGCGCTGAATCTCGGGTTCATGGCTACCCTGGGTGGGGCGGCAGCCCTCGCTGGCCGGGCGCCCGCTATCCAGGTGTCGAAATGGGTCGATGGGCTGGTGCCGGTGAAGTTGCCGAACGGCGAAAGGCGCCTGTGGAAACCCGACCTTGCGGCCTACCGCAGTCATACCGTTCTGGATGCATCACTCAAGCCCAATGCCCAGGGTCAGTACGCGCAGGACGGCAAAATGTATGTGCGCCTGGGTGAAAGCCTTTATGAAAAGGCTTTTGATGCGCGGACTCGAAAATGGCGGATCCAGCATCCGAACAATCCGGCCGCGTACCAGCCGATCCTCGAACACAACCAGGCGGGTGCCTGGCGCCATACCCATGAACGCCCACTGGAATGGGACCGCCTGACCTTGCTGAGGCGCCTGGGTCATGAAACCCAGGGAATCAGCGATGCAACGTTGAGCGCCCTTGGCGACATCAGCGGCATCAGTGATGACCTGTTGCGCAAGGTCCACATAGATGGTTTGCCGATGCCTGCCGTGCTGGCCGATACGTTGCAGTTGTTTCGCGGCGCGCCGCCACAGGCTGCACTGCTGTCTCCCGAGGGCGCAGTGTTGCAGCGCCGCTTTGCTTCTTTGTCCCGAGGCGCGATCAACGAAATTATCAGTACGGCCAGCGATAAGGAACGCCTGCAGATACTCGGCCGAACCGGTGTTGCGCCGCGCCTGGATAACCTGGCGCGGCGTGCGGTGCAGCAACGTCGCCTGAGTGGTGCATTGGCCGGCTTGTACCTGCCGGCGCTCGCCAGCCTGGACAGTGACCGGCTGGCGTTGCATTGCTTGCAGCAACTGCCGGGCTGGTCTCCCACGCTGCGCCTGGAACTGCGCGCCGACAACCCCGGTGGGCGCTTGCTGGCTGAAGTCGGGCCTGAAGACGCGGCAGTGCGCCGTTACCTGGTCAAAAAAGGCGAGACATTCCTGGCGTGCGACCTGCAGGGGGCTCCTCTTAACAGTCCGGTCCCCGGCAGTCGTAATTTCTACCCATCAATCGTCCATGCCTTGCCTGTGACCCTGCGCCAGTCACTGGGTTTGCCGCTGGCCAGCGCGGACGTCGATTTGCAGCAAGCCCTGGCACGGTATGCCACGGCACACCGCCTCGAAATGGCCGCCGTGCTGAAGATACGCGCGCCCATGGCTCGCCCGGCGTTGCGTCTGGCGAGCGGGTTATTAGGTTATGCCCTGAGCGGCCGGGGTGCGGCCCAGGCACCCAATGCCGCCCTGGCGGCCAGGGTTCGCGATGTTTACCCCAACCTCAGCGATGAGGCGGCCCAGCTGTTTGTGCAAAGCCTGTTGCAGGCCGGCCAGCGCCCCCCACAGATCTATGAGTTGATTGGCAACCGCGAGCGCGAACTGACCCGGTTACGCATGACCCTGGATCAGTGGGTGACGCAAAACAGTGCTCAGGCGGGGGCACAACATACGGCCGACACCCTGATCAATTGCTGGCGCGAAGGCGCGTACCGGGGCTTGAAACCCCATGCCTATCTGTCACTGGGCAAGGCCGGTAACTTGCCGGCGCTGGATGCTGATTTTTCCCATGTGCGAGGGTTGGGTGTAAGCGGTGAAACCTTGGCGGACACGCAGGGCGTCAGGCTTGCGCAGCAGTTCCCCAACGCCGAAGTCCTGAATGTGTTCACCGAGCCCGCCCATGTCGAAGCGATTGCCACGGGCCTTGGGCTGTTTCCCAAGCTTGAAGAGTTGTCGATCGACGGCTGGGGCCTGACCTACTCGCCGGTCTTTTTGCAACGCCTTAACACGTTAAGCCAGTTGCGCCGGTTGGCCCTGACGGGCGCGCTGGAGGCATTGGATGTCAGCGGCTTGAAACAGCTGCTTGCCTTGCGGGTGGCGGGCGCCCTGAAAGAGTGGCCGGTAGGTGTTCTGACGTTGGACAAACTGGAGACGCTCGACCTGTTGGCGACCGGGATAAATACCATGCCGGCGGCAATGCTTGAGGGCCACGAGCGCCTGTGGCGTGGCCTTACCCTCAACTGGGCAGCGTTTGAGCGGCGTGCGTTCATGCCGGTGTATCAGCACGTGAAAAACCACCCGGGGCATTTGGTGGATGAAGTGCTGATGGTGGACGCTTATTGTGAAGGCGCGTTGCGACGCCTGAAAGACAGCGACCCGGCGTTTGCGCCCAGTGCCTTGGCGTACCTGCGGCGCCATCGGTTGACCAGTGACGCCAAGTTGACCCGTGTGCACGCCTTGCTGGATGAACATGCAACCTTGCAGCAGGCGCTGGAAGAGTGGCAGGGCAGGGAAGTGGAGGTCGACCGGCGACCGGTGGACCCGCTCAATCGTCAACGTGCGGCAGACAAGCTCATGGCTTACTGGCGCGATGGCCTCGACCGACGTTTTGCCTCCCCCCGTGAGGTGGCCGGGCCTTCTTCGCCAGCCGCCTCCGAGGGGGTCATGCTGGACCTGTCGGGTACGGTACTGGGGGATTTGCCGCCGATGCCGGCCGCAGCTTTTGCCCACGTGCAGCGCTTGAACCTCGCAGGCACCCGGGTTTCAGTGGCGGCATTGAACGATTTCCTCCCCCAGTTCACCCAAATCCACGGCCTGGACCTGAGCCGCAGCAACCTGATGGACCTGCCGGCGTCCCTGACGCAGTTGAGGTCTCTCAAACAGCTGGACCTGGCGCACAACCAGTTGACGATCACTGAGGCGATACAGCAGCGCCTCAGCGCCCTGGTCACGCTTCGAGGGTTGAACCTGGATTACAACCGTGTGGGTACCCTGGATGTCAGTGGGCTCAACCAGCTGCGCAGCTTGAACCTGAGCCACACCGCGACCACCGCCTGGCCGACAGGTTGGCTGGCATTACCCGAACTGCGTCAAGTGGATCTGAGCTACAGCGCTATTACCACGATCCCCCAGGCTGCACTGACCGGCCATGACCTGCTGATGCTGAGCAGCAACGTGCGTGGCTGTCGCCTGACCTTGCCGGCCTGTGCCGACATACAGCGTTTTGCCCTGCGTACCTACCAGGACAATCCGTTGAACGTCGCACCGGCCATGCTGCCGGTTTTTGGCCCGAGCTTTTACCTGGACAAACCCTTGGGCATTCCCCGCGAAGGGCTGGCGGAGGGCAGAACGGGGGGCGATCCGGAATACTTTCCCCTGGAGGTCACGGACAGTCCCGATCTGCTCCTCGCGCTGGAGGTAGAGGTGCCCAACAGTGAAGTTCGGCAGACACCTGCGCAGCGTCTGCAACAAATAGACCCGGCGTTGTCCACGCGCGATGCGGTACGGCGCATTGACGAACTGCTTGCCAGTGGCCTGGGCGCACTGGAGGTCGAGGCATGCCTGGTTCGGTGGCGCACGGGCTACCGGGGTATGGTGCGGGTGTTGAACGACTGGATCGATATTCGCGGTTATCGCCAGGGGGGCGGCTGGGTCAGCGCGGTGGACCGTCGTCGCGCGGCCGACAGGCTTATCGACAGTTGGCGCCATACCTTGCGGGCGCACCCCGAGATTGCGCCGGGCGATGGGCGCGAGGTCCTTCAATTGAACGACCTGTATCTGGGGGACCTGCCGGCGTTACCCGAGCCGTTGGCCCATGTGAGGGTGTTGAACCTCAACGCAGTCAAGCTTACTGAGCAGGGCTCCAATGCGTTCCTGCGGGCGTTTCCCAAGCTGCGTACCCTGACTCTCAACAATAATGGCCTGATGAGCCTGCCCGACGCCGTCGGCGAATGCTCGACACTTACCGAGCTGCACCTGAGCCATAACGAACTGCGCTATCGCAGCGAGCTGCAGGGCCAGCTCAATCGGCTGACCGCGCTGGAGCGCCTGGACCTGAGTGAGAACGTCCTCGATTCTTTGGACATCAGCAGCCTGCCTCAATTGCAGTCATTGGAACTGCGCGGCAATAACCTTCTGGCGTGGCCGCAGGGTGTCCTCCAGGCTGCGCAGTTGCGCCACCTGGACCTGCGCAGCAACCGTATCGAAACCATCCCTGAAGACGCGTTGCTGCCCCAGCACAGCGCTCTGATGTGGGGCACGGACCTATCCGATAACCTGCTGTTTGAGGAAGATCTTGCACGCTTGCGCGTCTACCAGCAGCAGACCGATTGTGGCCTGGGATTTTCCGCCGAGGAACTGGAAGACGCACTGGAGGGGTACCACAGTACCGATAGCAGCTCCGGGTCGGACATCCACCCTGAACTCTTGACCCCGGAACAACAAAAGGCCCAATGGTTCTCGGGTATTGCCGCCGATTCGGCCCGCCACCGGGTATGGAGCGTGCTCAAGCAGGCCGAAAACAGCGAGGATTTTTTCTACATCATTTCCCAGTTGAAGAACGCCCAGGATTTCTTGCACGACCGCGCCGACCTGACTCGCCGGGTGTGGGCGGTGCTTGAGGCGGCGGAGCAATACCCGCACTTGCGCGAACAACTATTTGGCCAGGCCCAGGCGATGCGGGTAAGGGCTACCTGTGGTGACGGCTGGATCCTCCTGTTCAGTGATCTTGAAGTCAGCGTGTATGAGTTCAAGGCCCTGAGGGCCCTTGCGCCCGGGCAGGAAGGCACCACGCTGTTCAACCTGGCCCGGCGCATGATCCGTCTCGATGAAGCGGAGCGCATTGCTGGCGAAGCGATCAACCGCAGCCCCGGCATCGACCCGGCGGAAATTCGCCTGGCCTACCGCATTGGCCTGGCCGAGCGCCTGGATCTGCCTCACCAACCGTCCACCATGCTGTACCGCAACCTGTCCCGGGTGACCCAGGCCAACATCGATCAGGCGTATACCGCCATTGTGGCCAGAGAGAGCACCCCGGTGTTTATGCAGGAGCTGGTCAAGCGCCCGTACTGGGTCAGCTACTTGCAGAAGCTGTACCCGGAAGAGTTTTCGGTGTTGGCCCAGGCGCATCAGGTCAAGGTAGATGCCCTCGAGGAGCTTCACCCGGACCTCAGCGCCCAATACCTGAGCGAAGTCGCAGCCTTGGACACCGAAAACCTTGCCGAGCAACAGGCACTGGCGCTCAGGCTTTCGGGGCGGGCGAGGAGGGATCTGGGGATCTGACCCGGGCGCCCAGCCGGCTGGACGCCCGGGCCAGCGCGCCACAACTTAGTTGTCGTAACCCAGGTTCGGCGCCAGCCAGCGTTCGGTCACGCTCAGGTCCTGCTCCTTGCGGGCGGTGTAGCTGGCGACCTGGTCCTTGTCGATCTTGCCCACCGCAAAGTACTGCGCCTGCGGGTGAGCGAAGTACCAGCCGCTGACGGCCGCTGCCGGGAACATCGCGTAGTGCTCGGTCAGGAACACGCCGCTGCGGCCGGCGTGCATCTCCTGGGCTTCAGGGTCCAGCAGTTGGAACAACTGGGCCTTCTCGGTGTGATCCGGGCACGCCGGGTAACCCGGGGCAGGGCGGATACCGCTGTACTGCTCCTTGATCAGCGCTTCGTTATCCAGCACTTCGTCCTTGGCGTAGCCCCAGTGCTCTTTACGCACCTGCTGGTGCAGCCACTCGGCGCAGGCTTCGGCCAGGCGGTCGGCCAGGGCCTTGACCATGATCGAGTTGTAGTCGTCGCCGGCGTCCTGGTAGGCCTTCGCCACTTCTTCAGCGCCGATGCCAGCGGTGGTGATGAAGCCACCGATGTAGTCGGTTACGCCGCTGTCCTTGGGTGCGACGAAGTCGGCCAGGGAAAAGTTCGGCTTGCCGTCGGTCTTGATGATCTGCTGGCGCAAATGGTGCAGCCTGGCAATCGGCTGGCCGTCATCGCCGTAGACTTCCAGGTCATCGTCCTGCACCTGGTTGGTCGGCCAGAAACCGAACACCGCGCGGGCGCTGATGAGTTTTTCGTCGATCAGCTTCTTGAGCATTTCCTGTGCGTCGGCGTACAGCGCCGTCGCCGCTTCACCCACCACTTCATCGGTGAGGATGCGCGGGAACTTGCCGGCCAGGTCCCAGGAGATGAAGAACGGTGTCCAGTCGATGTACTCGGCCAGGATGTTGAGGTCGATATTGTCCAGCACCTTGGCGCCGGTAAACGTCGGCTTGACCGGCGTGTAGCTGTTCCAGTCGAACTGCGGCTTCTTGGCGATGGCGGCCGGGTAGCTCAGGCGCTCGGTGCGCGCGCTGCGGTTGGAGGTGCGCTCGCGCACGTCGATGTATTCCAGGCGGGTCTTCTCGACGAACGCCGGCTTCAATTCCTTGGACAGCAATTGCGTCGCCACGCCCACGGCGCGGGAGGCGTCGGTGACGTAGATCACCGCGTCGTTGCTGTATTTGGGCTCGATCTTCACGGCCGTGTGGGCCTTGGAAGTGGTGGCGCCACCGATCATCAGCGGCAGGTGGAAATCCTGGCGCTGCATCTCGCGGGCGACGTGCACCATCTCGTCCAGGGACGGGGTGATCAGCCCGGACAGGCCAATGATGTCGCACTTCTGTTCCTTGGCCACCTGCAGGATTTTCTCGGCCGGGACCATCACACCCAGGTCGACGATGTCGTAGCCGTTGCAGCCCAGCACCACGCCGACAATGTTCTTGCCGATGTCGTGCACGTCGCCCTTCACCGTGGCCATCAGGATCTTGCCCTTGGCTTCCGGCTTGTCGCCTTTTTCCAGCTCGATGAACGGGATCAAGTGGGCCACGGCCTGCTTCATTACCCGGGCGGATTTCACCACCTGGGGCAGGAACATTTTGCCGGCGCCGAACAGGTCGCCGACGATGTTCATGCCGGACATCAGCGGGCCTTCGATCACCTCGATCGGGCGCGCGAACGACTGCCGGGATTCCTCGGTGTCTTCGACGATGTGGGTGGTGATGCCCTTGACCAGCGCGTGTTCCAGGCGCTTGTTGACTTCCCAGCCGCGCCATTCTTCGGTCTCGGCTTCCTTGACGCTGCCGTCGCCCTTGTACTTGTCGGCAATGGCGAGGAGGGCGTCGGTGCCTTCCGGGGTGCGGTTGAGCACCACGTCTTCCACCGCGTCACGCAGCTCGGCCGGGATCTGGTCGTAGATCTCCAACTGGCCGGCGTTGACGATACCCATGGTCAAGCCGTTGCGGATCGCATACAGCAGGAACACCGAGTGGATGGCCTCACGCACCGGGTTGTTGCCACGGAACGAGAACGACACGTTGGACACGCCACCCGAGGTCAGCGCATACGGCAGCTCGTCGCGGATGTAGGCACAGGCGTTGATGAAATCGACGGCGTAGTTGTTGTGTTCCTCGATACCGGTGGCGACCGCGAAGATGTTCGGGTCGAAGATAATGTCTTCCGGCGGGAAGCCGACTTCATTCACCAGGATGTCGTAGGAGCGTTTGCAGATTTCTTTCTTGCGCGCTTCGGTGTCGGCCTGGCCGGCTTCGTCGAACGCCATCACCACTACCGCCGCGCCGTAGCGCTTGCACAGCCTGGCGTGGTGAATGAACTGCTCCACGCCTTCCTTCATGCTGATGGAGTTGACGATGCCCTTGCCCTGGATGCACTTCAGGCCGGCTTCGATCACTTCCCACTTGGAGGAGTCGATCATGATCGGTACGCGAGAAATGTCCGGCTCGCCGGCAATCAGGTTGAGGAAGGTCACCATGGCCTTCTTCGAATCCAGCATGCCTTCGTCCATGTTGATGTCGATCACCTGGGCGCCGGCTTCCACCTGCTGCAGGGCGACTTCCAGGGCTTCGGTGTAGTTGTCTTCACGGATCAGGCGGGCGAAGCGGGCGGAACCGGTAATGTTGGTGCGCTCGCCGACGTTGACGAACAACGAGTTGCGATCAATGGTGAACGGTTCCAGGCCCGATAGGCGGCAGGCCTTCGGAATTTCCGGGATCGGGCGCGGTGCGTAACCGGCCACGGCCTTGGCGATGGCTTCAATATGGCCCGGGGTGGTACCGCAGCAACCACCGACGATGTTCAGGAAGCCGCTCTGGGCGAATTCCTCGATGACCTTGGCGGTTTCCGACGGCAGTTCATCGTACTCGCCGAATTCGTTGGGCAGGCCGGCGTTCGGGTGGGCGGAAACGTGGGTGTTGGCCTTGTTCGACAGCTCTTCCAGGTACGGACGCAGCTCGCTCGCGCCCAGTGCGCAGTTCAGGCCCACGGACAGCGGCTTGGCGTGGCTGACCGAGTTCCAGAACGCTTCGGTGGTCTGGCCCGACAGGGTGCGGCCGGAGGCGTCGGTGATGGTGCCGGAGATCATGATCGGCAGTTCGACGTTCAATTCTTCGAACACGCCCTGTACGGCGAAGATCGCGGCCTTGGCGTTGAGGGTGTCGAAAATGGTTTCGATCAGGATCAGGTCGGCGCCGCCTTCGATCAGGCCTTTGGTGGCTTCGGTGTAGTTTTCCACCAGCTCATCGAAGGTCACGTTGCGGTAGCCGGGGTTGTTTACGTCGGGCGACAGCGAGCAGGTACGGCTGGTCGGACCGAGCACCCCGGCGACGAAGCGCGGCTTGGCCGGGTTTTCCAGGGTCTTGGCGTCGGCGATCTTGCGCGCCAGGCGCGCGCCTTCTACGTTTAATTCGTAGGCGAGGTCTTCCATGCCGTAGTCGGCCATGGAAATGCGCGTGGCGTTGAAGGTGTTGGTTTCCAGGATGTCGGCGCCGGCATCCAGGTAGGCTTTTTCGATGCCGCCGATCACGTCCGGACGGGTGATCACCAGCAGGTCGTTATTGCCCTTGACGTCGCTCGGCCAGTCGGCGAAGCGTTTGCCACGGTAGTCCTGCTCTTCCAGTTTATAGCTCTGGATCATCGTGCCCATGCCGCCGTCGAGGATCAGGATGCGTTCCTTGAGGGCTTGGTGGAGGGCTTGCAGACGAGCGCTACGATCGGGCATGGGACTACTCTGGTCAGGTATTACGGAGGGCGAAGATCATAACAAACCTGTGCGCTTTTAGAGCATGTGCTGGGTTTGCATGAATATCGCTCATGTTGGCGGGGGCGTTACATCGGTAGAATCGACGGGTTTTTCACTGCACGCATTGAATCGGGACCGGAAACATGTCACTTCGCCTCATCGTCAGCGCCGCGTTTGCGCTGTTCGCCCTTACCGCACAGGCAGAAGGTCCCGCCCCGGCGATCTCCTATACCCGTGACATCCAGCCGATCTTCACCGAGAAATGCGTGGCCTGCCACGCCTGCTACGACTCGGCCTGCCAGCTCAACCTGGGCAGTGCCGAAGGCGCCGCACGTGGCGCGACCAAGGTGCCGGTGTACGACGGCGAGCGCAGCCAGGCCAGCCAGCCCACCCGTTTGTTCTATGACGCCTTCGGCAAAGCCGCCTGGCAGCAAAAGGATTTCTACTCGGTACTCGACGCCCAGGGCAGCCAGGCCGCACTGATGGCCCGCATGCTGGAGCTGGGGCATAACGCGCCGCTTGCGCCCAACGCCAAGCTGCCCGACGACATCGTGCTGGGCCTGAGCCGCGAAAACACCTGCCCGATGCCGGGGGAGTTCAACGCCTACGCAGGTAACCACCCGAAGGAAGGCATGCCCCTGGCCGTCACCGGCCTGACCGACCAGCAGTACCAGACCCTGCAACGCTGGCTGGCCTCCGGCGCACCGATCGACGAACAAGGCCTGGCCCCGAGTGCCAAGGAAGCCTTGCAAGTGCAGCAATGGGAAAACCTGTTCAACCAGCCCGGGGCCCGGGAAAGCCTGGTGGCGCGCTGGTTGTTCGAGCACCTGTTCCTTGCTCACATCTACTTTGAAGGCGGCGAGCCGGGGCATTTCTTCCAGTGGGTACGCTCGCGCACCCCGAGCGGGCAGCCGATCGACCTGATCAACACCCGCCGCCCCAACGACGACCCGGGCACCCAGGTGTACTACCGCCTGTGGCCGGTGCAGGGGGTGATCGTGCACAAGACTCACATCACCTATCCGTTCAGCGCCGAGAAGATGGCCCGGATCAAGTCGCTGTTCTATACCGATGACTGGCAGGTGCAAGCCTTGCCGGGCTACGGGCCGGGCCGGCGTGCGAACCCGTTCGAGACCTTCGAGGCGATTCCGGCCAAGGCGCGCTACCAGTTCATGCTGGATAACGCCGAATACTTCGTGCGCACCTTTATTCGCGGGCCGGTATGCCGGGGCCAGATCGCGACAGACGTGATCCGCGACAACTTCTGGACCTTGTTCCAGGACCCCGACCACGACCTGTATATCACCGATGCCCGCTACCGCGGCCAGGCCACGCCGTTGCTGGCGATGCCGGGGCAGATTGACGATGTGGGCAGCGTGCTCAGCCTCTGGCTCAAATACCGCGACAAGCGCAACGAGTACGAAGCGTTGCGCCGGGACAGTTATGCCGACCTGCCGCCGCCGAGCTGGTCGAGCCTGTGGGCGGGCAACGACAACGCCTTGTTGAGCATCTTCCGTCACTTCGACAGCGCCTCGGTGACCAAGGGCTTGATTGGCGAAGTGCCGCAAACCCTGTGGCTGTTCGACTATCCGCTGCTGGAGCGCACCTACTACCAGTTGGCGGTGAATTTCGATGTGTTCGGCAACGTTTCCCATCAGGCCCAGACGCGCCTGTATTTCGACCTGATCCGCAACGGTGCCGAGCAGAACTTCCTGCGCCTGATGCCGGCGGACTCTCGGGATGACTTCCTTGACGATTGGTACCAGAACAGCGGCAAGGTCAAGCTGTGGCTGGACTATGAAGCCATCGACGATGACAAGCCCACGGGCCTCAAGCTCGATGAAAAGGACCCCAAGCGCGACTTCGCCAACCAGTTGCTGGCCCGCTACGTCGACCTGAACGCCAGCCCGGACCCGATCAACCGTTGCGTCAGCGCCTATTGCTCGCGTCCGGGCATTGACCCTGCGTTGCAGGACGCCGAACAGGCCCTGAGCCGCCTGACCAACCGCCCGGCGGCGGGGCTCAAGGTGATCGACCTGTTGCCGGAAGCGACCATGCTGCGCATCGAAACCCGCAGCGGCAAACGTGAGATGTACAGCCTGTTGCGCAACCGCGCCCACAGCAACGTGGCATTTATGCTCGGTGAGGCTTATCGCTATCAGCCGGGCCTGGACACCGTGACCATTTATCCCGGCGTGCTGAGCAGCTACCCGAACTTCATGTTCAACATTCCGGCGCAGCAAGTGCCGGAGTTTGTCGCTGCCATGGAGAATGCCAAGGACGCCAATCGCTTCGAGAAGATTGTCGACCGCTGGGGCATCCGCCGCAGTCACCCGCAGTTCTGGCAGTACTTCCACGACCTGTCGCAGTACATCCGCGAAACCACGCCGGTGGAAGAGGGCGTGCTGGACATGAACCGCTACGAGAATCTTTGATCGACCTTTGACCGTCGACGGCTGTCCCAAGCCATAGGCACCTGAATAACCGGTGTCGAGGGTTGGGAGAGTGGGTCGACGATGTTGATTTCAGTACAGGCACTGCGCGCCCTGGCGGCCTGGACCGTGGTGGGTCATCACTTCATGCAGATTTTCTTTGGCTTTAAGGCCGATTCGGCGCTGGGCCACCTGTTTGTCGACAAAGGTGCGGCGGGCGTGGATGTGTTTTTTGTGATCAGCGGCCTGGTGATCTTCCTCTCCACCGAGAACAAACAGCTGCCGCCCTGGCGATTCCTGCTGTATCGCCTGCTGCGAATCGTCCCGGCCTACTGGTTCTACACGCTGTTGATGGCGCTGCTGGTGGTGTTTGCGCGGCCGGTGTTGCCGGACCAGAGTGTCGATGCGGCCCATGTGTTGATGTCCTTGCTGTTTATACCTTCCGAAAATCCCGGTGGTTATGGGATGTACCCGACCTTGAATGTCGGCTGGACCCTGAACTACGAGATGCTCTTCTACGTGCTGTTTGCCTGGGCGCTGCTGTTTCGGCGGCAGTGGCGGGTGCTGGTGGTGGGCGCATTGTTGTTCGCGGTGTGCCAGGCGTGGACGTCGTTTGGCTGGATCAGCGATTTTTATCGTTCGGACATCGTGTACGAGTTCTTGCTGGGAATTGGCATCGGCATGCTCTACCGCAAGGGCTGGATTCGCCCCGGGCTGTGGCTTCCATTACTGGGGATTGCGGGGGCATTGCTGGCGATCTATCACTGGCCGGCATCGCCGCGGGCCCTGACCTGGGGCTTGCCGAGTGCGGTGCTGGTGGTGGCCTGTATCTCGATGGAACGCTATTTCGAGCGCAGCCGACTGCTCAAGGTGATGGGGGATTGTTCCTACTCGGTCTATCTGATGCACGTTCTGGTGCTGTCGGCGGGTGGTTTTGTCGCCCAGTGTTATGGGGTTAACGCCTACGTGATGCTCGGCGTGTGCGTGGTGCTGATCGCCCTTGGGTCGCTGGCCAGCTACCACTGGCTGGAAAAGGGCAGTTATCGTCGGCTCAAAGGCTGGTTCGATGGCGACGAACGGTTGGTTCTTTCCCGACAAAAATACTAGGACTTTGTACCTCGGTAATAATTTGGCGTAAACTGCCGGCAAGCCTGCGAGGAGTTTCCATGACCGCCATAACCATTACCGACGCCGCCCACGATTACCTGGCTGATCTGCTGTCGAAGCAGAACACCCCGGGCATTGGCATCCGCGTCTTTATCACCCAGCCCGGCACCCAGTACGCTGAGACGTGCATTGCCTACTGCAAGCCGGGAGAAGAAAAACCTGAAGATACGGCGTTGGGGCTGAAAAGCTTCACCGCGTATATCGATGCGTTCAGTGAAGCGTTCCTTGACGATGCGGTGGTTGATTACGCCACGGATCGCATGGGCGGCCAACTGACCATCAAGGCGCCGAACGCCAAGGTGCCGAATGTTAATGCGGATAGCCCGATTAACGAGCGCATCAACTATTACCTGCAGACCGAGATCAATCCCGGGCTGGCCAGCCACGGTGGTCAGGTGAGTCTGATTGACGTGGTTGATGATGGTATTGCTGTGTTGAAGTTTGGTGGCGGTTGCCAGGGCTGCGGCCAGGCGGACGTGACCTTGCGTGAGGGTATTGAGCGTACGCTGCTTGAGCGGGTTCCGGAGCTCAAGGGTGTGCGGGATGTGACTGACCATACGCAGAAAGAAAACGCCTACTACTAAAGGGTGTTCGCTGCGGATGTGAAAAACGGCGCCCCTTGAGCGCCGTTTTTTTATGGTTTGGGTTAGGTATGTTGTGTACATATCCGTTGCTGCGGTAACGGCCGCTTATGGTTCCGCTCTTACAGCGGGTCACTTTTGGCAAACGCCCCAAAAGTAACCAAAAGGTCT